>JAGBDZ010000009.1 GCA_017937215.1 Akkermansia sp.
ATAAACAGAACGCTCATGCGAATCTGCCACCCCGCCAGCTGGCGGGGTTCCGGTTATTTTTTATTCCAAACCCAGAGTTCCGCCGCTAACGCGGCTCCACTCTGGGCTATGGATATGTCGCCCTGACGGGCTCAGAATTCCTCGGGCTTTCAGCCCGATAAATTACAATTTGTCCGTCACCACCAATACGGATAAACATCAATCTTTAATTGACTCATCAATAAAAAGGCCAGCTGCGCGTGGACTGCGCAGCTGGCCTGAAAATGATGATGATTGGTACGTTAACCCTTCATGCCGGTGATGGTACCATCCGCCGAGACCTTGATGGCGCAGGCGGCGGGCACCTTGGGCAGCGCGGGCATGCGCATGATATCGCCGCAGAGGGCTACCAGGAAACCGGCGCCGTTGGCAATCTCGAAATCGCGCACGGTCACGGTAAATCCGGTGGGGCGGCCGAGCAGACCGGCGTTGTCGGAGAGGGAGTTCTGGGTCTTGGCCATGCAGATGGGCAGGTCCGTGAGGCCGTTCTTCGCCATGAGGGCCAGCTTCTTCTGGGCGGGCTTAGTGAGCACCACGCCATTAGCCCCGTAAATCTTGCGGGCAATGGTGGACATGCGCTCCTCCACGCTCATATCAAGGCTGTAGAGGCACTCGAAAGGCTCGTACTCCGGCTGCATGGAAGCCAGCACAGTCTCGGCCAGCTCGGTGGCACCGGCGCCGCCCTTGCCGAACACATCGGCCACGGCGCAGCCCACACCCATGGAGGCGCACATTTCCTTCACGGCGGCGATTTCTTCCTCCGTGTCGGTAGCGGCAAAGAGGTTGATGGCGATGGTCACCGGGCGCTTGTAGAGGCGGGCGCTCTCGATGTGGGCAGCCAGGTTGTCCAGACCGCGGCGCACGGCGTCCACATTCGGGGTTTCCAGGGCATCCTTGGCCACACCGCCGTGCATCTTCAGCGCGCGGATAGTGGCCACAATCACGATGGCATCCGGGGAAAGGCCGCTCTGGCGGCACTTGATATCCAGGAACTTCTCGGCACCCAGGTCAAAGGCAAAGCCGGCCTCGGTCACGGCATAGTCGCCGCAGGTGAGGGCCATCTTGGTGGCAATCACGGAGTTGCAGCCATGAGCAATGTTGGCAAAGGGACCGCCATGCACAAAGGCGGGCACGCCCTCCAGGCTCTGCACCAGGTTCGGGTTCACGGCTTCCTTCAGAATGGCCAGCAGGGCATCCGTCACGCCCAGCTCGCGGGCATACACGGCCTCGTCATCCGCCGTGAAACCGATGACCATGTTATCCAGGCGGCGGCGCAGGTCATCGCGGTCCTCAGCCAGGCAGAAGCAGGCCATGATTTCGGAAGCGGGGGTGATATTGAAGCCATCCTCGCGGGGCACACCGTTCTTATTCAGGCCGACCACGATGCTGCGCAGGGCGCGGTCGTTCATATCCATCACGCGCTTCCAGGTCACCTTGTTCTGGTCCAGGCGGGTGGTCTTGTAGAAAAGGGCATTATCAATCACCGCAGCCAGCAGGTTGTTTGCGGCGGTAATGGCGGGGAAGTCGCCCGTGAAGCCCAGGTTGATGCTCTCGCCCGGGGTGATGCTGGAAGCACCGCCACCCGTGGCACCGCCCTTGCGGCCAAACACCGGGCCCATGGAAGGCTCGCGCAGCGCCAGGCACACACGCTGGCCCACAGCCTGCAGGCCCTGAGCCAGACCAATGGAAACCGTGGTCTTGCCCTCGCCGGCGGGCGTGGGGGTAAGCGCACTCACCAGAATCAGGCGGCCGCGCTTGCGGTCCTGCTTCAGTACCTCCAGGCTCACCTTGGCCTTGTCGTGACCGTAAGGAATCACATATTTCTCATCCAGCCCAAGCTTGGCTGCCATCTGTGCAGTGAAAGACGTATCTGCCATGGGTCCATTATAACATATTCAGCCCCACTTGGCAAGCGCGGGAATTTCAGTCGCGGCATTTCTTAAAGATGAGATACAGCGGGAATGCCAGCAGCACCCCTGGAACAAAAGTGGCAATGGCCAGCATAAGCCCGCTTTCCAGAGCGAGGAGGAGTTCAGATGCCCACGTATACCCCTGCGGGATGCCCATGAGCATGAGTACTGCACCGGTCAGGAAGGAAACAACCGCATTCGTCAGGAACCACCGCAGCAGGTAGCGCTCCTCATTGCTGCTCCGCCGGGGCGGAAAAAAGCTCAATTGCAGCCATACGGACGATACAAAAGGCAACAACACGATAATGGTCAGAAAAAACCGGAACTCATCCCGGGTGTGGGTCAGCACAGGATAGCCCAGCAGCGCATCCACCTGCCAGAACACGGTGGCCAGAAATACCAGCAGCACCGCCACAGCAAAAAAGTTGCGCCAGAATTTCAGCGCCGACGGCACAGGTGGCGTGCTCATCCCTTCAAGGCTTTCTCCAGTGCTTCCTTGAAATCCGGACGCACAAAATAGATACCGCGCGTCACTTGCTCGTGGCGGTGGGGGCCGTCTTCCCATACGTCGAAGATGTAGCTGCAGAGGCCGTCGCGGTAGTCGATGCGGCGGGCTTTGGCCATCATTTCCAGAGGAAGCTGGCGCACGCGGTTACTGAGCACGCGGGCCTTGAATACGCGGCGGTTCGTGATGATGTAGAAGGTGTGCCGCAGCATGTAGGCTCGCAGAAAGGGCAGCAGCACAAAAAGCACACCCAGCGCAAATGCCCAGCCACGGGGAAAAGCATCCGTCAGGAACATGGCCCAATCCGCCAGGGGAATGCCCGGCGCACCATAGTGAAACCAGATGGCCAGCCCCAACAGCAGCAGACCGGGAATCACGCGGGTGAAGAATAGCCCGCGGAAATACACCATGCGCGGGCTGCCTGCCCACAGAATCTGCTCATCCGCCTGCTTGTTCTGCTCCACCCAGTTGCGTAATCCGGCCTTGTTCATAGTATCAATCTACCATAAGCACACAACAAGACAAGATTTTTTCGAAGTTGCGACTGAATTAACATGACTTTCAGCACTTTTCCTGCCAGCGGGCGGGGAAAAGGTTGCCAAGCCGCTGATTCTCTGGTAAAATGCCCGCAGCGGCGGTGCAGACACCGGCGCTGCTTACCTTATTTTCTTTTCCCCCTCATGAGCCTTCCGTTTTTCAGCAAGCTGCGTAACAAGAAAGCCTACATGCGCATCGTAGAGACCGAACTGCAGAAAGTCCGGGACGCCATCGATGCGCAGACAGAGCATTTTTCCCCCTATATGCGGGATTACATGCGCCAGGTGTGCAAGGGCAAGGGGAAGATGATTCGCCCGGGTCTGGTGCTGCTCACCGCAGCGGCCACCGGCGGTATCAAGGAGGAGCACACCACCTTCGCCGCCATGCTGGAGATGCTGCACATGGCCTCCCTCATCCACGACGATGTGCTGGATAAGGCCGATACCCGCCGCGACCAGCCCACGCCGAATGCCCTCTGGGGCAATGAACTGGCTGTGCTGCTGGGCGATTCCATGCTGGCTCAGGCCATGGTGATGGGCTCCGAAATAGGCGACCCGCGCTTCATCCGCCGCATGGCTCTGGGCGTGCGCGACCTGTGCGAGGGCGAGGTGGAGCAGTCCACCCGCCTGTGGGATATGGAGATGAGCCGCGATGATTACTACGAGCTCATCCGCAAGAAGACCGCCACTCTCTTTGCCATGGCCATGGCCGGTGCCGCTTTCCTGCAGGGGCTTGATGATGAGATGATTGAGCAGCTGAACCGCATGGGCACCCTGCTGGGCATCTCCTACCAGATTTACGATGACTGCCTGGACCTGACCGGCACCGATGACACCGCCGGCAAGACCCTGGGCACGGATAACGAGAAGGGCAAGCTCACCCTGCCCGTATACTTCCTCATGGAATCCAGCAGCGACGATGTGGCCGAATACGCCCGCAACTGCGTGGAAAAGCACGAGGAGATTGACTACTCCCGCCTGCGCGATACAGATGCCTTTGCCGAGGCAATCCGCCTGTCGGTGGAGGAAGGGCTCTCCCGCAACGAGGAGGCCCGCGAGGTGCTCTGGATGCTCCCGGAATCCCCCGCCCGCGAGGCGCTGGCCGAAATGACCTACCGACTGGATGAAATGCTGCGCGACTGCTGCGTGGATTAAGCAACAGCCCCACCCACTGATTCCTCATGTTACGCCCGGAAAAAATGGTGCCGCAACAGCCGGAGCTCGCCAGGAGCATCTGGGCCGATATCTACGCCGCCGCCGAAACAGCCGCCGAGCAGGAACCCAAGCTCACCGGTCTGCTGGATGACGTGGTGCTGAGCCGCAACAAGCTGGCCACGGCAGTCTCCGTGCGCCTGGCGCGCAAGCTTTCCCGCCGCGATATAGGGCGCGACGACCTGGAACCCCTCATCCGCTCCCTGCTGAAGAGCGACCCCATGGCTGTGGAGATGATGGCCGCGGACCTGCAGGCCGTGGTGGACCGCGATGCCGCCTGCCACAACGCGCTGGAGCCGCTCATGTTCTTCAAGGGCTTCCACGCCCTGGCCACCTACCGCCTGGCCCATATCCTGTGGAAGCAGGAGCGCTACATGCTCGCCCTGCTCTTCCAGAGCGTGGGCAGCGAAGTCTTCGGCATCGATATCCACCCCGCCGCCCGTATCGGCTGCGGTATCCTGCTCGACCACGGCACCGGTTTCGTGGTGGGTGAGACCGCCATCATTGAGAATGATGTATCCCTCTTCCACGAGGTGACCCTGGGCGGCACCGGCAAGGAAGTGGGCGACCGCCACCCGGTGGTGCGCAGTGGCGTGCTCATCGGCGCCGGCGCCAAAGTGCTGGGCCGTGTGGAGGTGGGCGAATGCGCCAAGGTAGCCGCTTCCTCCGTGGTGCTGGACAACGTGCGCCCGCACACCACCGTGGCCGGTATCCCGGCAGTGGAAGTGGGCGATGCCGTGGGCGAGCCGGCCCTCTTCATGCAGCACCGCCTGAGTTAATTTTTTTCCACACAACCGACCATGCTCACGGAACTGGACATCCACCTGCCACTGGCCCGGGCCCTGCGCGAGGATGCCCGCCGCAAAGCCGCCGCCCAGAAGCTCGAAATCTCCCCTTACCGAATCCAGGGCATGCGGCTCATCAAGGAAAGCATCGATGCCCGCCGCCGCCCCATCTGCAAGCAGCTGCGCCTGCTCGTGGCCGTGGATGAGGAGCTGCCCCCTGCCCCGCTGCCGGAGCGCCACTACACCCCTGTGGCGGCAGAGGCAAAACGCATCATCATTGTGGGCAGCGGTCCCGGCGGCCTCTTTGCCGCCCTGCGCTGCCTGGAGCTGGGCCTGCGCCCGGTGGTGCTGGAGCGCGGCAAGGACGTCTCTGCCCGCCGCTTTGACCTGCAGCCCATCAACTGCCAGGGCTACGTGGTGGAGGATTCGAACTACTGCTTCGGCGAGGGCGGTGCCGGCACCTTCTCCGATGGCAAGCTCTTCACCCGCGCCACCAAGCGCGGCCCGGTCATGGAGATTTACGAAACCTTTGTGGCCCACGGCGCCGCACCGGAGATTCTGACCGATGCGCACCCCCACATCGGCTCCAACCGCCTGCCCAATATCATCAAGGCCATGCGCGGCAGCATCCTGGCCGCCGGCGGCGAGGTGCACTTCCAGACCCGCGTCTGCGGCCTGCTCAAAAGCGCCGATGGCAAGCGCCTGTGCGGCGTGCGCACCGCGGATGGCCGCGAATTCACCGGCGATGCCGTCATCCTGGCCACCGGCCACAGTGCGCGCGATGTGTACCGCATGCTGCATGCCGAAGGCGTGAAGCTGGAACGCAAGCCCTTTGCCGTGGGCGTGCGCATCGAGCACCCGCAGAGCCTCATCGACGCCGCGCAGTACCACCTGCGCCCCGGCCAGGAGCGCCCGGAAGGCCTGCCCGCCGCCCGCTACACCCTGGCCACCAAGATTCAGGAGCGCGGCGTGCATTCCTTCTGCATGTGCCCGGGCGGCTTCATCGTGCCAAGCGCCACTGAGAATGATGAAGTGGTGGTGAACGGCATGTCGCTCTCCCGCCGCAACTCCCCCTTTGCCAACAGCGGCTTCGTGGTCACCGTAGAACCGGAAGATACCGATGCCTACCTGGCTGAGCACGGCGTGCTCTCCGGCATCGCCTACCAGAAAGCACTCGAAATCGCCACCAGCCAGGCCGGCGGCGGCATGCAGAAAGCCCCCGGCCAGCGCGTGCTCGACTTCCTGGCCGGCCGCGTCTCCGCCACCCTGCCCCGGACCACCTACCACCCCGGCATCACCAGCTGGGACCTCAACGCCCTGCTGCCGCAGAGCGTCTGCTGGCGCATGCGCGAAGGCCTGCAATTCTTCAACCGCAAGCTCCGCGGCTTCGCCGGCGAGGATGCCCTGCTCATCGGCTGCGAAACCCGCACCAGCTCCCCCGTACGCATCCCCCGCGAGCCTGAGTCACTCCAGCACCCGGAACTCGAAGCCCTCTTCCCCTGCGGCGAAGGTGCCGGCTACGCCGGTGGTATCGTCTCCGCCGCCCTGGATGGCCGCCGCTGCGCCGATGCTGCTGCTGCCTACGTCCGCGCCTGAAAGGCGCGGATATCGTTCAGGCCAACGGCCTGAATATCGTCCTGCCTCCGGCAGGATATCGTCCACGCGTAGCGTGGATATCGTTCCCCATAGCGCAATGATATAACCACCAGCACCCCTTGGGAAATCTTAAAGCGTTGACACCGACAATCCAGCGTGCTAGAATCCCCTCCGCTATGAACAAAACGGCCCTGCGTTCCCTCTTTTCTGCCCTGCTGCTGGCAGCGTCCATACTCTCTGCCGAGAGTTCTGCTCAGGTGAAGATGCTGGAGAAACCTGACGAGGTATTCCTGAAAAAGAACGCCGGCAAGCGCGGGGTGGCCGCCAAAATTCTCAAAAAGGGCGGGCTGATGGGTGGCAAGATTGATGCCACGGCAGATTATTACCTGATTTGTTCCTTCATCATCGGCGATAACAACCCCGAGTGGGTGGAACTCTTTGAGCGGGAGGCAGAGCTGCGCGAGAAAGGTATCCAGATTGTCGTGTCCTGCAATGAGGACGGCCACACCGCCAATGCCGCCAAGCGGGCCAAGGCCTATCTCAAGAAGCGCAATGTAAAAGCACCCTGCGTGTTCCGCTCAAAGATTGAAGCCCAGCATGCCGCCGGTAAGGCCACCCCTACTTTCTGGGATTTCAATACCTACCGCTACAAGGCTATCCGCTACGATGGTGCCCAGGCCGGCGGTGGCTCCGGCATGGAGGCCAGCTTCAAGCCTGTGCTTGAGAAGATTGAAAAAGACAGGGCAGCAAATCAGTAATACGCGTCTCCCGGTTACGGCCGGAGGGCACTAATGGGAAACACGTATACACCATCCGGCCGCTGGTAGGCGGCGTGCGACAGGCCACACACCACCCCCAGGACAGACGGAGCCTTGGCTCCAGGTTGCTCGGTAAACGAATTGCGCAAAGCCACCAGCGATGCTGCCGCTTTGTCAATCTGCTGAGCTCCCAGCTTGATTTCAAACGCGCACCAGCGACCATCCGGCATTTCTATCACGGCATCCACTTCCCGGTTTTTATAATCCTGGTAATGGAACAAACGACCGCCAAAAGACTCCGCATATATATTTAAATCCCGTTCACACAGGGCTTCAAACAGAAATCCGAGCGTATTCAGATCACCCAGCAGCATTTCAGGTGTTGCCTGCAACAACGCACAGGCGAGCGATGGGTCAGCCAAATGACGTTTCGGGGCTTGCTTTACACGCACACTAGAGCGCAGATTGCTGTTGTATGCTGGTTGATTTTCAACCAGGAACAAGCGCTCAAGCAAATCCATATATTCGTTTACAGTCTCTCGGTCTATTGTTTCTTCCGATTCCTGCTTTATATCCTGCGTGATTTTGCTGCATGTAGCGGTGGTGCTTTCATGGCGCGCCAGCGATCGGAGCAGACGATGTATTTTTCCGGCATCTCGCCGCACACCGTCCATGCGGTATATATCGTTTTCCAAAGCGTTCCGGAGGTACTCTCTGGGCACCTCGGCAGCTTGCTTTAATGGTAAATCCAGGCTGCCGGGCCACCCACCGCGCACAACCCACCTAATCACCTGGTTCAGATTCACCTCACCCGTCATGGCTGGCTTCATGCGCTCCTCACAAATCTCCTGCAAAGATACCAGCCCTCTTGAATCCCCCGATTCATAAAGAGACATGGGACGCATCCTCAACCGCGCTATACGGCCAGTACCGCTATGTAATATACCTTTCCTCTGTGGCGTAGCTGACCCAGTCAGCAGGTATTGACCTTTCATCCCTCCAGCATCTACGGCGTAGCGTACGGCATCCCACAGGGGGGGAACCTCCTGCCATTCATCGATCAGACGCGGTTTCTCTCCTTCCAGTACGATTCCGGGGTCTGTTTCGGCCAGTTTCTTATTCATGAAGCCACCGGCAGGATCGCCCAGCGAAATGAAGCTTGCGCAATGGTGTTGCGCTGTCCAGGTCTTACCACACCATTTCGGCCCTTCGATACATACTGCTCCAAATGTGGCAAGATACATTTGTACTTTCTCATCGATTACTCGTGACCGATATTTCCCGCTCTTCATGAATTTCTTCCTCCTCAACGATTAATTTACATCACCCCGCAGGATTTGTCAACACTATCCCGCAGGATTTCCACTTTTCATCCCGCAAGATTTTCAGTTTTTACCCCGCAGGATTTCCACTTTTCATCCCGCAGGATTTTGGGATTGAGAAATCCGAGTATCTGTGGTACAACTATGTTCATGGAACGCCAGGATAATCGCGGGGTGGATGAAATGCGCCCGCTTGAGTTTGTGTTGGGCGTGGCGCCGAATGCCACGGCTTCTGTTCTTTCATGCTTTGGTAACACGCGCGTCATCTGCGCGGTGACTATCGAGGAGGACGTGCCGCGCTGGATGAAGCTGCAGCATGTGCCGGGCGGGTGGCTCACGGCGGAGTATGCCATGCTCCCCTACTCTACCCTGGACCGCAAGAAGCGCGATTCCGGCGGCAAGGTGGATGGCCGCTCGGTGGAGATTCAGCGCCTCATCGGCCGCAGTCTGCGCGCCGTGGTGGATCTGGAGGCCCTGGGTGCCCGCACCATCTGCGTGGATTGCGATGTGCTGCAGGCCGATGGTGGCACGCGCACGGCCAGTATCACCGGTGCCGCGGTGGCGCTGCAGATTGCGCTGAACCGCCTGGTGGCCACCGGCGCGCTGGAGAAGAACCCGATGAAGCAGCTCGTCTCCGCCATTTCCGTGGGCAAGCTGCAGGGCACCCCCCTGCTGGACCTCTGCTATGTGGAAGACCGCGATGCCGAGGTGGATATGAATGTGGTCATGACTGAGCACGGCGAGTATGTGGAGGTGCAGGGCAGCGGCGAGGAAGCCGTGTTCACCGCCGAGGAAATGGCCCAGATGCTTGCTCTGGCCGCCAAGGGAGCAGCGGCCATCACCGCCGCGCAGAAAGCTGCCATAGCCCGCGCCGATGAGCCCAGCGCCAGCGATTTCAACTCCCTGAAAGATTTTTTTGCAAAAAAATAAAAATTAGTTGTAGAATTCTCCAGAAAGCACCGTTCCCTTATGCGAGGAGCGGTGCTTTCTGCATCCCAACCTCCTGAAAATCTAAACACAAAACCAAGACATATCACCATGAAGAAATCCCTGTTGATTGCTCTGTTCGCCGCCATGCCCCTCATGGCTCAGGAATGCCCGCAGAAGCCGGAGTGCGCCCCGCAGCACCCCTGCTGCTTCGGTAAGATGCACCGCCCGCACGGCCCCCGTCCCCAGCTGACTGAGGAGCAGAAGGCCGAGATGAAGGCTAAGTTCGAGGCCCGCCGCGCCGAGATGCTCGCCAAGTTCGACGCTGATAAGGACGGCAAGCTCTCTGAAGATGAGCGCAAGGCTGCCCGCGAGGCTCGCAAGGCTGAGATGAAGGCCAAGTTCATGGAGAAGTTTGACGCCGACAAGGATGGTCAGCTCTCCGACGCCGAAAAGGAAGCCGCCAAGGCTGAGTTCAAGAAGCACGGCCCCCGCCACCATGGCAAGCGCTGCGGCCACAAGGGCCCGCGTCATCACGGCAAGTGCTGCGGCCCCAAGGGTCCCCGTCCCCAGCTCACCGAGGAGCAGAAGGCTGAGATGAAGGCCAAGTTCGAAGCCCGCAAGGCCAAGTTCATGGAGAAGTTCGATACCGACAAGGACGGCAAGATTTCCGACGCCGAGAAGGAAGCCATCAAGGCTGCCCACGAGGCCCGCAAGGCTGAGATGAAGGCCAAGTTCATGGAGAAGTTCGACACCGACAAGGACGGCAAGATTTCCGACGCTGAGAAGGAAGCCATCAAGGCTGAGTTCAAGAAGCGTGGCCCCCGCCGCCACGGCAAGTGCTGCGGCCCCAAGTGCGACAAGCACTGATTGACCCCCTTTACCGTTGAGTAACGGTATAGCATAGAGACGCTGAGCGCCGTCCGGAGTAATCCGGGCGGCGTTTCAGTTTAGTACCCTTCGGCGCATTTATCGGCTAATTTAGCTGATAATTAGCCGTCATTAGCCGTGGAAAGTCGCCTGGGTGCGGTTCACATGTTCTGCCAATCAGCCGCAGAAAATTCCAATTTGGGGATCTCTAAAAACTCAAAACGAACCGATAAATTGATGTTTATCGTTATCGGAGCACGGGACTTCAGTCCCGAAATCACGGTGCATTTAATCGGGACTAAAGTCCCGTGCTTCGACAAAGTTCCTCCCCCGCAAATTCCCATTTGCTGGTTAGTTTTGGTTAACCGGGTTCCCTATTTGGTGGCACCGTGGGCGCGGAGGAGCTGCTCAACCTCGCGGTGCTGGCAATCCACCGCCCAATCGAGCGGGGTGAATCCTCCCCGGTCCGGCAGGTTGGGGTTGGCGCCGGCTTCCAGCAGCAGGCGGGTGCTTTCCGGCTGATTACCGAGCGCTGCCCAGGCCAGGGGGGTATCATCATCCACATCGCACTTGTCGGGGTCGGCTCCATAGCGCAGCAGGAGGCGCACCAGGGGCAGGTACCCGCCCCTGCTGGCATAGTGCAGCGGCCCGCCGTAAAGGGCCACATAGTCCTGCTCATCCGGGTGCACCCCGGCCTCCAGCAGCAGACGCACGATGGCCAGGCCCACGCGCTCCAGCTCCGGGCAGTCGGCTCCTTCGGTGTAATTATCCGTCAGCCAGATGGAAGAGGCCACCAGCGGGCTCCAGTCATAATCCACATCAGGCCCGAAAAAGTCCAGGGTGTAGCTCACCATATCCTCATCTTCCGCATAGGGCTGCTCCCGGCACACATCTGCCCACACCGTGGCCAGATCCTGCTGCCGGGCGGCATCCTGCGCAGCCCATTCCTGCACCGCTGCCGGTATCCCCGCCGCGCGCCGCCCCAGCCAGGCCGCCGGGTCATGACCCATCAGCGAATAGAGAAAATCAATCGGGGGCTGGTGTCTTTCCGGCATGGGTGGCACGGTTACGACTGAATGCCAGGCATCTTGAGCTTCTCCACGTACTTGGCAATCATATCGACCTCGATATCAACGATGCTGCCGGGGGCGTAGGTGTGCATGATGGTGCGCTCCCAGGTGTGCGGGGTAATCCAGAACTCCAGCTCGGCGGGGCCGGTGATATTGGCCACAGTGAGGGAAACACCATCGATGGCGATGCTGCCTTTGTCGATGACGTAGCGCATGTATTCCTGCGGGATGGCGATGCGCACCATGTGGTCCTGCCCCACCGGGGTGATGGAGGTGACGCTGCCGGTGGTATCGACATGGCCCATGACGAAGTGCCCGCCGAAGCGGCCGTTGCCGCCCATGGCGCGCTCCAGGTTGCAGAGGGAGCCCACCTGCAGCTGCCCCAGGCTGGTGACGCGCAGGGTCTGCGTGAGGAGGTCGAACTCCACGCGCGTGCCTTCCACTTTATCGACGGTGAGGCAGCAGCCGTTCACCGCCACAGAATCCCCCAGTGCAAGCTCTGCCGCAAAGGGAATCTCCACCGCATAGCGCGCGCCCTGTGCAATGGGCGTGCGCTCCAGCACCTTGCCGGTGCATTCCACGAGTCCTGTGAACATAAGTCTTTAGTTGCCGAAGTAAATGAAGTTATACAGGCAGAAGATGATGAAGGTGGGCAGCGCAGCCCAGAGGAAGAGCTGCAGGGCGCTGATGCCGTTCTTGAAGTACTTGCCCAGGATGGCCTGGCCGGCCGGGTTCGGGGCATTGGCAATCACGGTAAGACCGCCGCCGGTCACGGCACCGGCCACGATGGCGTAGCGGATGTGCTCCGGCAGGTTGGGCACGGTGCTGGAGAGGAAGGTGACGGAGGCGTTGTCATTGAACGCGGTCAGGATGCTGGCCAGCCCCATGGTGGCGGTGGCGCCCAGCTCTGCCAGGGCCTGCAGCACCGGCTGCATCCACCAGCCCTGCACACCACCCAGGATGAGCAGGCCCGCAAGGAAGAAGGCCACCAGCAGCGGCACCTTGATGGAGAAGGCATTCTGATACTGCGGCGTGGCCATGGTGAAGCCCAGGAAGAAGAGGAAACCGCCGATGAAGATGGCCGGGTGGTGGGCAAAGTATACCGTCCACACCAGGAAGAAGATGGACACGCCGTATACCCAGGCGGGGATGACGTCCTGGCGGTCCTCCCAGGAGGTGGGCACCGCGCTGTCGAAGGCGCTGTTCAGGCGCTGCACCTCAGCCAGGCGGGCGAATTCCTTGCGGAAGATGAGGAAGTAGATGATGTTGGAGATGATGATGCCTACGATGGCTTTCCAGCCGAAATGCACGAACATGTGCGCCATGTCCCAGTTCCACTTGCCAGCCACCATCACGATGGGCGGCGCGGCAAAGTGCGTGAGCGTGCCGCCCACGGATACATTCACGAAAAGCAGCGCCAGCGTGGCATAGCACAGCGCCGGGGCGGGCTTCAGGTGGTAGAATTTCTTGGCCAGCAGAATGGCCGCCAGGGTCATGGCTGCAGGCTCGGTGATGAAGGAGCCCAGCAGCGGCGCTATGCAGAGCACGGAAAGCCACCAGGCCGCCGGGGTGCCACCGCCCATGCTCGCGCCGAATTTGAGCGTGTTCTCCGCCAGGCGGTAGATGGGACGCGAGGAGGCGATGACCATGATGACCGCCACGAAGAGCGGCTCGGTGAAGCTGGTATCGCGGTCGATGTAGCGCAGGAAGTCATCCATGCTGTAGTAGTGCTGGCAGACCAGCGCAAAGGGGATAATCCAGAGGCCGAACACCACTTCCACCTCGCCCAGGAAGTGGCAGAGCGTGCTGCCGAAGGAGACCGGCATGCGCTGCTCCGGGTGCAGAATGCGGAACTTTTCCTCGCGCAGTTTCTGCTTGTGGGCTTTCTCCATGTGGTGGGCCCACTTCTGGAACATGGGGGCCATGAAGGTGTGCAGAATGGCAAAAAGGAAAATGAGGGTGGCCGCCAGGTTGAAGTTATCGACCTTCACGCGGTGCACCAGCTTATCCCACAGGCCCATGCCTTCCTCAGCCTTGGAGTATATCTGCAGCGGAATGGGGAAGCGGCTGTATTGCAGCTTGCCGGCGGTGTAGTGGTGGCTCCAGGCAGCCAGCTGGCCGTTCGGGTCGGCGTGGTACACGGTCTTGCCGCACTCCGGGCAGGGCTTGTGCGCCATGGGCAGGGCAAACTTAACCTTCATGGCGGCGTGCTCCAGCACACTGTGGCCATCGTAGGCATGGTGCTCATGGGAGAGGTAGCCTTGCAGCGCCTCAAGACTCATGGATTCCGCAGCAATGAGCAGCGCGTTGCTCGCATTCGGGCAGAGGTTCAGGCTCTTCACCAGGGCCTCCTTCGCCTGGGCTTCCGCGCGGATTTCCTCCACAGTCGGCACTGCGGCCGCACCATGATGCACACAGGACGGCTGATGATGAGATTGTTCAACCGGGACCAATTCCTCCTGAGCCTGCAGGTTGCCCAGCAGAGCTGCCATGCCCCAGACCATTGTTGCAATGAACCACTTGCGCATAATAAAGTTCAGAAAACGTTCAGAGCCATACTAGCACATTCACTCCCCCGTTGGCGAGCAAAAAAGTCGATATTTGAAAAACGGCAGGAAGTTTGTTTTTCTCGGAGCACGGGACTTCAGTCCCGATTAAACTCACTGCGGTTTCGGAACTGAAATCCCATTCTCTGCTGGCTTACTGCGTGGCGGCGCGGTACTTTTCGAAGAGGAAGGCCTCGCGCTCTGTATCGTCCGCGAAGCGGTGGCCGTAGGCCAGGTCCACGGCGGAATCCAGCTTGCGATGGGCCTGCAACAATTCGTGCGGCATGGTCTCCGGGTTGTAGAGGGTAGCCAGGGAACAATCGGTGAACTGCGCCCTCACCTGCAGCACCCGCTCTGCTGCCTGTGTGATTCTGCTCATCTGGGTGGTGGTGGCATACTCCGGCCAGTAGAAGGTGTTATAACACAAATCGCGGGTGTAGCGATAATCGCTCTTCAGCCGACCGCAGACCGCTTTCATCCAGGCCATGTGCATGCGGGAGGAGAGGATACCGAACTCATACAAACCGGCCCCGGGCACGATGTAGGTGGAATTCGACATAATGCAGCCCGCGGGCATGAAACCAATGGGCACATAATCCCGCCGCTCGGAGCTGGTGCTCGGCACCAGCAGGCAGGGTTCATCCCGCGTCTGCGCAATCTGGCGGAACAAATGGGCGCGCTGTGCATATTCTCTGGTGGAGGCCGCCTTGCTTTCCAGCCGCATCTTGCGCACCATCAGTACGCGCTGCATCACCCGCGGGTGCTTCAGCATCTCTGAAAGCGGCATATTTTTCAGCCAGAGACAATAGCGCTCCGCTTCCCCGCTGGCGGGGATGTGGTTGAGATAATCCTGAGCCCCGAAATAGGGCCGCACATAATCTGCCAGCGCGGGGTCGGCCCTCAGCAGATCCCGCCGCTCAGCGGCGGTGAGGATGAGGTGCCCGCCATCCGTCGGTTTATTGCCGAACATCATGTTCAGCGGTGCGTTCAGCGGGCGGGAAAGCCCCTTCACCGGCTCATTCACCCCGGCGGCCAGATAGCCATTGATGGATTCGCACACGTAAATCTGCTCCTCTCCCTTTGCATCCTCGGCGTAGATGGTGCAAAGCGGCGTATGCACACCGGAGAATCCCATGATGATGCAGTGTACCGCGGCGCGGCCCTTGGCCTCGTTGCTCCATTTGAAGGTGCGGTACGCGAAGTTGATTTCCATGCCCAGCGGGAGCAGGTGCTCCCAGAGCGTGCTCACCTGCTCACCCTGGGTGATGGAATTGGTGGAGACGAAGGCGGTGCGCACATGGGGGTACGCGTGCATGAGCCGCGCGGCCTTCATGTGCCAGCAGGCCACATAGTCCAGATACCCCACGCGGGCATGACTGAACACCTCTTTGATTTCCTCCTTCTGCGCGGCAGAGGTCGTGCCGGTGCCGGCAAAAGGAGGATTGCCCATAATGTAGTTCAACTGCCCGTCGGGCACCAGGGCCTCCCAGTCGAGTCGCAGGGCATTGCCGCACACAATGGTGGCGCTGGCACGCAGGGGAATGCGGGCAAAATACCGCCCGAAATGCCGCCCCACCTCGATATTCATCTGGTGATCCATGAGCCACATGGCCACCTGCGCAATCTGCGCCGGAAATTCCTCGATTTCGATTCCGTAGAACTGCTCCACGCTCACCCGGCAGAGCTCTGAGATATCGAGGAACTGCTGCCCGGTGGATTCCAGCTCGCGAATGAGCTCAAGCTCCAGCAGGCGCAGCTCGCGGTAGGCAATCACCAGGAAATTGCCACAGCCGCAGGCGGGGTCCAGAAAGCGCAGCCCGGCCAGCTTGCGGTGAAACTCCTGCAAGCGCGCAGTGCGGCGCGTGGAGCGATCCGCGCAGATTTTATCGAATTCCTCGCACAAGGAATCGAGAAACAGCGGGGTGATGAGCTTCAGAATATTACGCTCGCTGGTGTAATGTGCCCCCAGTGCGCGGCGTTCCTCCGGCTTCATCACGCTCTGGAACATGGAGCCGAAAATCGCAGGGGAGATTTTACCCCAGTCCAGCTGGCAGCACTCCAGCAGAATATCCCGCATGCCCGCATCAAAAGCCGGCATGGGCAGGTACTCCGCAAACAAGCCGCCATTCACATACGGCAGTGTGCGCAGCAGTGCGTTCCGCGTGCAGAACCGCTGCTCCTCCGGCGTGTTCAACACCTGGAACATCTCTGCCAGCAGCGGCGCCAGGTCGCGCCCGTCCTCCGCCGTGCAGTCGCGCAGGTAATTCAGAAAATGGTCGCGCTCGAATATCCCCGTATCATCCGCAAACAGGCAGAAAAGCAAGCGCACCAGATACACCTCCAGCGCATGCCCGGTGTAGCCGATGGATTCCAGCCGGTCGTGCAGCTCGCCCATCAGCTCCGCTGCGCGGATATTCACCGGGTCTTCCTCCACATACTCGCGCCGCTCATAACCGGCAAGAAAATCAAACAGGCAGATGAACCGCGGCAGCTCCGCCAGGGTGAAACTGATTCGTTCCCCATCGCGGTCCAGATCATAAAAATCCCAATGCTCAAAATCGCAGATGAGAATGGCGCGCGGCATTTCACCCGGTTTGAGGGATAACGCATAGCGCCGCGCCTGTTCGTATGCCTTCTCGCGGTCCTTGCCCCGCGATTTCATCTCGATGAGGATGTGCCCCGGCCAGAACAGGTCGATGTAGCCTGCACTGCCATCCAGGCACTTCACTTTCTTCTCAAACAATGCCACCCGCCGCCGGTCGATTCCCAGCACATGCAGAAAATCATTCTGAAAGGTCTGGGCCTCCGCCTCCTCGCTGGCTGCATCCTTATACATAGCGGCAAATTGCGCCGCGCGTGCTTCAATTTCATTCAGACTAAGGGTAATGGACATGCCGTCTTTGTACAGCATTGCTGATGCACCCGGATTATTTTGCTGTAATTCCTTGATTTCGCATGGAACGCTGTACCCTGTATCAGATAGTGTTTGAAATTTGGCGATTCCAATTGCATAAAAGACAGCACATTCCAGAATTTGATGCAAAAATTGATTGACTATGCATCAGCAATGCACCCCAACCACCCCCCACCCCATGAACACCGCCAGAAGACTCATCCGTGAATTACCGCTTGATATCAACGATGCCGCCCGCCTGATACTGGAAGCCACCGAGGCACTGGGTGAGCGGGTGAATGGCCTGGAAAGGCGTGAAATGCTGCTGCTTTTGCGCCGGGTTTGGAACGAGGGGGTGCGGGTGGTGGAAGCGGCGGAGCACACGGTAAGCTTTGAAGAAGCCACCCGGCAGAGTATTGAGTCCCGCAGCGGCAGACGCCCCGCCACGCTGCGGGATTTGAGGCATTTCACGCGGCGGATTCTGCGGGTGGAGGGGGTGGCGGCTCTTCCCCTGCGCGGTATGTGCGCGGCGGATTGCCGCCGGATTCTTGCCGCAGCTTTCGGCAGCAGTGCGCATAGTTACCGCAAGGGGCGTGCGATTCTGCACAGCATTTTCGAGTATGGCCGGCGCATGCAGTGGTGCGGGTCCAATCCGGTGGCCGATGTGGAGGCACCGCGGGTGCAGGAGCGAGAGATAGTGCCGCTCACCCTCCCGGAGGTGGCGCGGCTGGAGGCAGCTGCTGAGCAGCCGGAGCACCGGGCGATGCGCACCTCGCTGCACCTGATGCTTTACTGCGGGTTGCGGCCAAACGAGGTAGCCCGCCTGCAGCCGCAGGATATTGAGCTGCCGGAAAAGCGGGTGCTCATTCACCCCCGCACGAGCAAGACCGGCGGTGGTCGAGTGGTGCCGTTGCGGCGGGTGGAGAAGCTGTGCGGCGCGCGCCTGCGCATTCCGCGCAACTGGCAGAACCGCTGGAGGGCGCTGCGCCGCGCGGCCGGTTTCACCCACTGGGTGCCAGATGTATGCCGCCACACCTTTGCGAGCTACCACGCCGCGCATTTCCGGAACCTGCCGGAGCTGCAGCTGGAGATGGGCCACAGCACCCCCGCCCTGCTCCGCAGCCGCTACCTGAACCTCCCCCGCATCCACCAGGCCGCCCGCTTCTGGGCACCACGTTAAAGTCATCAATTTGAATTTTGCGGACTGAAAGCCCAGGAATTTTAAGCCCACGAAGTGGGTGAAAGACCATAGGCAGGGGTAAGAGCGCGTCAGCGCTCGCAGCCCCTGCTGATGAGTAAATTATATCGGAGCCCGCGAAGCGGGTGAAAGAAGGATGAATTCGAAATCTTCGCGTGCTCAGAGTTTTTCTTTGCTTGCACTCTTACACCACCAATTTATATCCTCTATTTTAAAACCATGTTTGGCCAGAAAGGCACAAAATTCAACTTGTGTCTTGTGTGTGTGATGATGTTCTTTTTGGTGTTCAATATAATGAACTACCGCTTCTTGATTTGACTCACTCACCGAAAATGCACCATACCCTTCTTGCCACGCAAAGTCTTTGTAATATGAATCTATCGTTTTTATCCATTTCGTTGTATTGGACTTTACATCACGCACGAAATCCGCAAGACTGATTTGGGAAGGCAGCGTTGTCAGTACATGAATGTGATCCGGTCGTCCACCGACCATATAGGCGCAGCCGGACATGGAACGTATTACGCCCCCGATATAGTGAAAAATGCGCGACAAATCTTCTTCTCTCATCTGGCATCCCCGACTTTTTGTGTGAAAGATGAGGTGTACTTTGATATTCGCAAAAGAATTTCCCATAACCGGAATACTAGCACGATAATTTTTAACTGACAAGATAAACTGAGCCCGCAAACGCATTAACAGGAACGGAATCTTTCATCCTCAGCAACGCTTCTGTCACCCGTTCCACGGGCTCCGATTTGTTTTTTCATTAGTAGCAGGGGCTGCGAGCGCTGACGCGCTCTTACCCCTGCCTGAGGTCTTTCACCCACTCCGTGGGCTCAAATTTGCGTTCATTAACTGGCGCAGCATCACCGCCTGCGGCGGGCTAAATTCAGCAATTTATCGTAGGCGCGGGATTCGCCGCGGGCGGCGGCTTTGCGGTACCAGTAGGCAGCAAGCTCGGAGCTGGCTGGGGCACCGGTGCCTTTTTCAAAGCACTCGCCGAGTTTGAGGGCAGCGCCGGCATGCCCCTGGAGGGCGGCACGCTCCAGGCAAGTGCAGCCTCCGGCGGGGTCGCGCGGGCAACCGAGTCCTTTCAGGTAGCATTTGCCCAGCCAATAAAGAGCATCGACCAGGCCGGCGCGGGCGGCGGCATCGAACCACTCCACGGCTTCTTCATAGTTGCGGCCTTCTCCCCTGCCCCGGATGAGTTTCTTGGCCAGGTGAAGGGCGGCATCCGTATCTCCGGCGGCGGCGCGGGTTCTGAGTTCCTCCGGCATGGCTCAGAATTCCTTTCGGCTGAAAATCCAGGTGGCGGTGAGCAGATGCAGCAGCATGTAGCCCGCAGCAATGAGGGCAAGGCCACCGAGCAGTGACAGGCTGAACTCTGCCCCGGCGCTGGCTGTATCGGCCACGGAGAAGAGACCAAAGTCCGGCAGGATGACGGCGCATACCTGCTCTGCCCAGCGCATGGCGGCTGTGGTACCCTGCCCCGCCGAGATGGCCGAAAAGAGCATTTCCTGGAACATGCCGATGAAATAGGCACCCAGGCCGAAGATGATGCTGACGATGGTGCCGCTGGTAAAGCAGGAGATGAGCAGCGTGAGGGTGGTGAGCACTCCATAGCCCAGCAGGGTGGCCAGCACGCCGCACTGGGTGTTCCAGCTGTTGCCTGCGGCATAAACCTGCTCCAGATAGGGCTGCATATCGGCCTGGGTATAGCCATTGGCCGCGAGAGCCGCGGTAAGTTCTGCACAGATACTGCTCACGCGCTGGGCCAGCAGCAGGCTCATCACGCCATCCAGCAGACCAATCATGAGCACCAGCAGCGCCAGTACTCCCAGCGCCTTGCCGGCCAGGTAATCAAAACGCGGCACCGGCTTGCAGAGGATGGTGTAGAGAATGCGGTCCTCCGCATCCCGCGGCAGCAACAAGGCGGTGGCTGCCACGCAGAAGATAAGCCCGAAAAGCTGCATGCAGCCCAGGCTCACATCCTTGATGAATTGCAGCTGCGCCACCCCCTGAAACTCCGCTCCTATGTTGCCCTGGTACGGAATAAATTGCAAGCCCAGAAACAACAGGGCCACCACGGCCGGCACCAGAAACAGACGCATGCGAACCAGCTGGGTGAGCGTTACCCCCGCCACGGCGCTGATTCGCCCAGGCATGTGCACCAGATACTGAATTGGCGCGGGCATGCTTCCTACCGGGCTGGGTTACTTGCGGGCGGCCTTTTCGCCGTCTTCAATGAGTTTCCAGAAGCTGCGGGATTTGCTCAGCTTCTTGTCTTCGGCGTCGGAGCCCATGCCACTGCGGAAGAAAAAGTCCTTGAGCGAGTCAGCATGCAGCACACGCTGCACCACGACCACGTTGTCGCCGTCTTCATTCTGCTCCACCGTGAAGTAGATGCGGTAGTCGTTGTCATCCGAACGGAAGCGGAAAATGCGGCGACCCTCGCGTTCCATGACTCCGAAACGCGGGTCGGTCGGGTGGCCGGCCAGGCATCCCTCATCTACCTTGAAAGCGAAGAAAAGCTTCAGCTGCTGCATGGCGGGAATGGCTGATACCTCCGCCGCACTGATTTCGTTAAAAGCGATCTGTTGCACGCGCACAGTTTAGGCGAAGCGTGAACTAAAGGCAAGAAAAATATGCACTTATCCGAAATTTGCTAGAGTATCCTCTAACTTATTTAGGGAATCTTAATATTCGAATGGTTTACCGCGGCGGCGCTTGAGGCCCTCCTTCATCTGTTCCTGCATGTGCTTCCACTGAGCAGAATCGCGGGCGGCGGGCAAATCGCTGTAGACATAGTCGGCGTAGCGGGTTCCCTTGCGCACCATGGACCAGTGCTCCATGGGGCGCTGGTGGCCGGCCGGGTAAATGGTGTTGAGGATCTCTGTGCTCTTCGGGTCGTCTACCCAATCTTCGGCATCGCTTTCGTCCTCCACCTTGAGGCGGCCGGCATACCACCAGGCATCGAGCATGATGATGGAGGGCCACTGCCCATTTTTGGCTTTGATGTAAACAACATGGTGCTCGCCCCCTCGCCCGCGGTCGCGCACGCAGCAGCCCAGGCTGAAATAATGAAGCGGGCGGCGGCGGAGCTCGCGGTACAAATCGTGCTGGTAATGCCAGCAGAGCCCGCGGTGGCGATAGTGTTTGCGAGTGTTGACCGCGCGATTGTTGAGCCAGTTCACAAAGACCGGGTCATTGTAGCGACCGATGGCTGCGGCAGCCCGATAGGCGGTATCGGCCAGCCAGGTGGCTTCTGCCTGCGCCGCCTGCCGCTGACTTTCCGGAACCAACGATACCAGTTTTTTCTGCAACGCTGCCCGCTTTTCCACCACATTGGGCAAATCCGCGTAGCCCGGTTGCGGAGCGCTCTGGCACGCCACCATCACCAGCAGTACCAGGGTACAGGCAAGTAACTGAAAAATTCTCATATCAATAATTCGTAAGGCGGCCGGGGTGTTCTTTCTTACCGCGCTCAATGTTGTTGTACATGCGGCGGTACTGGGAGGAACGCCGCATCTCCGGCAGCCAATATCCTTCATATTCCCCATCCGGGCCGCGCAGCACGCTCCAGTGTTCCATGGGCCACTGATGCCCCTCCTGATAATAGATGGACTGCACTCGGCAGATGGTCGGCAAATCTGCCCAGCGGCTCTTGCTCAGGTGGCGGGCATCGTCCACCTTCAGACGACCATTCCACATCCAGGCATCCAGCACCCAGGCATTCGGCCACGCCGCATCCCTGGCAGCCACATACACACAGTTGTGCTCCGAGGGCTTGCCACCATCGCGCACGCAGCAGCCGATGCGGAAATAGTGCAGCGGGCGGCGGCGAAGCTCGCGGTACATGTCGTGCTGGTAGTGCCAGCAGAGCCCGCGGTCCTGCAGGCGCGCATTGATAAAGGCATTCCCTGCCCAGCCAGGAAAATGAGAATCGTTAATTCGGGCAATACCTGCTGAAGCTTTGTAAGCTGTATCGGCCAGCCAGGTAGCTTCCTCCTGCGCGGCCACCTGCGCCTGCTGCTCCGGCGGCAGCAGTGCCAGCAGATTATCTTTCAGCAGTGCCCGACGCTGCGTAACCATGGCGGTATACGGATACTGCACCTGCGGAGGATAGCACGCAGCTAACCCCAATGCAGTCATCAGACACAGACTCAACTGGCGCAGACTTATACCCATAGTTCTCAAAAGGCCGCGCATTCTACATCATCTTTCCTGTTACGGCAAGCCTAATCCGCTCATTGGCGCATAATTTATACCGGCAAATGTTCCACATGGAACATTGCGAAAAGGTGTAATGTCACTCTTTCTTTTACAAAATTCCGCGGATAATGATATCGCGGCCGCACTCGATGAGCTCCTCACGCTGGAAGATAAACTCATCCGGCAGGAAATCACCGGGCACCACATAGTCCGGGCCGGCACCAATCATAGGGGAGATACTCTGCATCCATTCGTTTACCAGTCCGTCCTCCAGGAAACGGCGCAGGAGGCGTCCACCGCATTCGAGCATGAGGTTCACGATACCATAGCGGGTGTAGAGTTCATTGAGCAGCACGCGAAAGTCTTTCACGTCCTCCCACACCAGGGTGCGCTTGTGGTATTCATCGGTGAACAATCTGGCCTGCGGCGGCAGAGAAAGCAGATTGCTGGTGAGAACGATGCGCCAGGGTTGTTTCTTGCGCGGTGAAGGCGTCTGAAGCGGGGTGCGGATGGTAAGGGCCGGGTCGTCGGTGCGCAGGGTGTTGCCACCGATGAGGATGGCATCGCTCTCCAGGCGCAGCTGGTGCGCATACCGCAAGGTATCTACCCCGCTCAGCCAGAATTTCTGGCGGCGGGTCATGCGGCCATCCAAGGTAGTGGCTACCTTGGCCGTGACCCAGGGGCGGCCGGTCATCACAGCGTGGAACCAGGAGCGCAGAAAGCGGTCACAAGCGTCTTTCAGCACGCCCGGGCACACCGATACGCCGGCTGCTTCCAGAAGGGCGTCTGCGCGGCCCTGGTGGCGCATATCGGGATCTGTGGAGCCATAGACCACCCGCCCTATCTTCTCCTCGATGATAGCGGTTGTACAGGCGCCGGTGCGCCCCACACTGGAACAAGGCTCGAGGGTGATATAAATGGTGGAACCGGGCAGCAGGTGCCCGTTACCACGGGCGTAGGCATCTGCAATGGCACGACGCTCGGCATGGGCTTCTCCGGCCTTTTCATGGAAGCCTTCGCCCAGTACTTGATTGTTGCGCACGATGACGGCACCCACAGGCGGATTAGGACTGGTAAGACCAAGTCCATGACGTGCCTGTTCCAGTGCACGCTGCATCCACTGCTCATCTGTTAGCTCCTGCATGTGGGGTATTGTATCAGCCAATATGGCGCTGTCAAGACGAGGCCTGCGGTACTGTCGATTTTTCTTTTTGAATGATGTATCTACAGTATATATAGAAATTCATCATCATCTGCTATGTGGATAAGTTTATAACTTCATCAGAGAATTGAATGACAAATGATTACATCTCGTTTATCCTGTAGATAACCCTGTTGAAAACAGGATTTGAAAATGTGCAGAAGAATTACAAACACACTTACGCACCACTTATACACATACTTATCAACATAAATTGTGGATAAGTATTATAATATGCTGGAATTAAGCTTATTATGGTATTAAAAAGTCCTCATCACTGTGGATGAGGACTGAGGTGAAAAGTCAGGAAGGGAACCTTACTCCAGCTCCTCCGGCTGGGCCTCCTGCTTCTGCTCGGTTGGCGGACTGTAGAAGAAGCTCGCGGGGGCATCAATCAGGATGGCGCAGAGGCCTGCCATGGGGTAGACAATGATGGAATTGAAATCAGCAGTCATTTCCCCGATATCGGCCAGCAGATAGGTGCCGGATTCCGTCTGCATGAGACGGTGGGAGGACATCTTGCGGAAAAAATCAGGAGCGCTGGTGCTGGGACGTACTTTTTTAACCTCCCCTTCCGGCAGCTCTGCCACCCACTCGCGATTGATGAAACTGATAGCCTGAGAGTGCGTGTATTTGCCTTTCTGGATGCTTTCAGCCAGGTCTTTGGGGATGGGTGAGTACATGGGGCTCATCTCATCGCTGCCGAGGGCGTAGCGCTCCGGATGGCGTTTCTCATAAGGGAGCTTATCTGTCTTTACCCAGGCGGAGTTGTAGCGCTCGATATTGGCTTTCTGGCCACCCATGTACCACTGGTCGTTCACGCAGTAAAGAGTGGGGTTTTCCAGCGGAAGCAGGATAGCATCTGCGCTGCGGCCATAGTCCGCCACGGCCGAGTGCGTGCAAACACTGCAGGAGGACAAAACGAGAGCGCTTAAGACAGAGAGAATAAGTTTACGATTCATGGCAGGTTATTCTTCGTTTAAGAATTCATAGAAGAAGACAAAGGGAGCCATCACGGGAATGGCTACGTTGTAAAGAACGGTTCCGGGCCAGTCGATGATGACCTGGTCGAGGGTGCTAAGAGCTGAGGCGTATATGGGGCTATCATTTCCGCTGGCTGTGGAAAGCCAGGTCGTGGGCTGGCCTGCAATTTCTGCCTGAATGGTGCAACGCCGTGCCCCGGCCGGGAGAGTGTCGAGCCATGCTTCATCCGTGCTTTTCATTTCTTCGCTCAAAACACTCAGGTCGGCGTACCCATCGTTCTTTTGCAGCACAAGAGCAGTGCCTTTGGAAACGCTCATATAGACCTTGGGAGCATCCGGTTGAAGGGAAATAAACTCTGGTTCATTATCATCCTTCAGGAAAATAGAGTCGTGGATGGCAGGATACTTGACGCGCAGGGTCTGCTTATCAACGGCCAGATAGTAGTGGTCGCCGGCCTGGTACAGCTCAAGCTCCTGATTGATGTGGTACCCCGTACGCGGTGTGAAGTATTCCTCGATATTCTTATGCGTCTGCATATAAGCGCAGGAGGAAAGAAACACGCAACTGGTGAGAAGTCCGGTAGAGATGCGGGTAATGACCGTCATGCGAATAATCTACCATATTGATTCTGCCTTGTAAAGAAAAGCTTAAAAAATAAAGGATGTTCCACGTGGAACATCCTTGAAAGCTGAATCAGGAAGCTGGCTGCCTGGGCAAAACCGGCGGCAATAAGCGTGGCTCTGGTTTTGATAGAAGCTCATCCAGATGCGGTTTCCAGATGCTTTCGCTATCGGCAAAGAGGGCAAGACGCGCCCGCAGGATGGCACCTGTGCAGGCACGCAGGGCCCGGTTGTAGCATGTGAGGGTCAGTCCGCCTTTCCGGATGGCCTCATCGCGGTATTTCACGAGCTCAGCATGGTGGTTTTCGGCCTGGTTCAGGGTCTGGGTTGCAGTGTTGATGCGCCCGGAATCCGCCAGGGAACGTGTGCGTATGGCAGCAACCAGGCAGTCCTGGACATGTTTGAGGGGGCTATCTGCGGGTGCATTGCATATCTGTGCGGCCATGTTGATAGCGGCACCTGCAGGTGCATTTGTCTGCAGAACCAGCAGACGCAGGGGAAGTGTGCGGGCTTCCCAGTGCATGAGAATATTGCCCTCCCCTGCCCTGTCGTCAGGGGTGATTTGCTTGCTCAGTGCATGGCTGCGGCGCAAGGCTTCAATTTTGCGGCCGGCTGACCAGTAGGCACTGATTTCAGATAAGGAAGCGGTGCGATAGGTGGCGGCATCGACGATAGGAACGCAGGCCAGATCATCCATAGAGAGCCTCTGGGCTTCCTGGAAATGTGAAACGGCTTCTTCTAAGGCGCCAGAACGGCTCTGCAGGTGCCCGAGGAGCTGTTGCGCGGCAGGATTAGCCGGAAGTAGTTCAGCGGCTTTTCTGGCGCATTCCAGGGCTTTTTGCGAAGGTTTGGGCGTATACTCGTCGAGAAGGGCGCGGCAATAGTGGGCAAGAGCGTTATCGGGGCAGCGTTCCACGAGAGAATCTGCTCTGGAATGAATATTACCCCCCTGCTCTGCCGCATAGTGATTCAGGATAATATCCCAACAGGCGGCCATGGTATCGCGGCGGTAAGTGGCTGCGCGGTTACGGAAGGCAGCAGCAGCGCCATTCAAATCTCCGGATATGTATTGAAGAAAGGTGGAGAAGTACCACTCCTCGACCGGGGTAAGGACGCAGATTTCCGCCAGTTCATTCACGTGCATCAAATGCTGCTTGTATTCGGAGCTGCCGCTGGGGTAAACCATGAGCATGCCGACATGTGCCATGAGGCATTCTGAATCAGATTCGATAGCTTTGCGGAAATGATAGCGGGCTTTTTCCTGGTAATTGAGCAGGCAGCACTGTAATCCCAGATTCAAATGCTTACCGGCTTCTGCGTTATCACTGGAAATAACCAATTCCAAGACCGGATTTTCCGGGGTGGAAACAGCTGGTGTCGACAAAGAGTTATCCTCTGCCCAGCAATGCATTGCAATGGCCAGGCAGAGGATGGAAATAGAAGGTTTCATGAAGGGTATCATTACATGCGTTCAGGCATCGAAATACCGAAGAGTCCCATGCCTTTCTTGAGAACCTTGGCGGTCAGGTCGCAGAGAGCCAGGCGTGTTTCACGCACAGCACCTTCGCTCTTGAGTACAGGGCAAGCCTCATAGAAACTGTGGAAAGCTTTGGCCAGCTCGTAGAGGTAAGCAGCCAGGAGATTCGGGCGGCAGTCATCGAGTGTAGCCGGCACCACTTCACCGAATCTTACCAGCAGTCGAGCAAGGTTGATTTCTGCGTTCTCGTTGATAGTGAGTGATTTGGGTGCTATGAACTCGCCATCAATCTTGCGGAAGATGGAGCGGACGCGCACATAGGAGTTCTGCAGATAAGGTGCTGTATCGCCGGTAAGGGCAAGCATCTTTTCCCAGTCGAAAATGTAGTCGCTCATGCGGTTCTGAGAAAGTTCCGCAAACTTGATGGCGCCGATACCCACCGTCTTGGCAACCTCGGCCTTTTCTTCGGCGGGCATATCAGGGCTCTTGGCTTCCACCACAGCAGTTGCACGTGTAACTGCTTCATCGATGACATCCTGAAGGCTGACCGTATCACCGGAGCGGGTCTTGAACGGGCGGCGATCCTTGCCCAGGATAGAACCGAATGCAACGTGACGGAAATCACCGGTTACACCGCGCATACGTTCAATATCGAAAATCTGCTTGAAGTGCTTATCCTGGGGAGCGCCGACAACATACCAGATGGCATCAGCCTTGAAGTTCTCAGTGCGGTAGTCAAGAGTTGCCAAGTCAGTGGTTGCATAAAGGAAACCGCCGTCTGCTTTGCGGATAATGGCAGGAACAGGCACCCACTCACCGTCTTTCTGGACCAGGAAGGGGTCATTCTGAGGTTTGTGGAAACCGTCGGAGAACACGCAGATTGCTCCATCGCTTTCCCGTGCAATCCCCTTCCCTATCAGGTCTTCCACTAGAGGTGCAAGCGCATCATTATAAGCACTTTCACCCAGCCAGTAATCAAACTGAATGTCGAGCTGCGAGTAAATCTTTTCCAGACCAATCTTGGTAACGGCAATGCACTTCTGCCAGATTTCCATGTTCTCAGCATTGCCGCTCTGGAGCTTCACAAGCTCTTCTTTGCAGAGAGGAAGCAGTGTTGCGTCTGCCTTGCAGCGGGCGTTTACTTCTTTATATACGTTAAGAAGTGCTTCAATCGGGTCTTTCTCCAGTGCTGCCTGGTCCAGAATATTCTTCCATCCCCAGAGAATCATGCCAAACTGGGTACCCCAGTCGCCGATGTGGTTATCGGTGATGACCTTGTGTCCCATGAATCGTGCCAGTCGACCCAGTGTGTCGCCAATAATGGTGGAGCGAATGTGGCCAACATGCATCGGTTTGGCTACATTAGGAGCAGAAAAATCGATGACTATGGTCTTCGGTTGTTCCACAAGGGACACACCCAGACGGTCATCTGTCAGCATGGCCGCTGTGCGCTTCGCAAAGTACTCCGGCTTTACGCGGAAATTAATGAAGCCAGGTCCCGCAATCTCGAGCGTTGCAATCTCTGAATCGCCGAAGTTTTCAATCACCTGAGTAGCGAGCGCACGAGGATTCATTCTGGCCTGCTTAGCCAGCATCATGGCTGCATTACTCTGATAATCACCAAATCGTAAATCCTGCGAAGGCGTTACTGATGCTGTGAATTCTGTCGGAAGTGCTTCTCCGAGTATGTCGCGAAGCACTGCGGTCAACTGCTCCGAAAGTAGCGTAGGTATAGTCATGTCTGGCGCAGATTCTACACGTTTTTCCCTCATTTGTCAATGTTTTCCCAGTGTCTCTGCTCGCCTTATCTCTGTTCCACGTGGAACAATTTTGTTGGCGAAAAATCTTGAAAATTCTGCCGCCTTATGGTATATACATACTCAGCTGCTGTGTTCGTGACGCGTGGTTTCATAGGCCCGGACCGTTATAGAACTACAAGGGGCATTAAGCTTATATGGGTACTATGTTCCGTCCAATGGATACCTCAGACGACCCAGGCTCCGCACCCACCTGATTACAGGGAACGTGGCTCTTTCACCACTGACGGCATGGCGGTCAATCTTTAATTCGAGCCCTGATTTCAATTGAAATCAGGGCTCATTTATTGTGTTGCGGTGTACTTATATTAAAATAAGATTATCTGTAAAGAATGAAAATAGAGTAATTTGTGACGGTGAAAATAACTTGAAAAACATGAAATGAAAGCTTGATAAGAAGGGTGTTTTTCGTTATAATCTTCTTGAGATGATGAAATACTACTATTTGAATTCGGAGAAGAAGCCGCAGGGCCCTTATTCAAAGGAAGAGATGCAGAGTTTCTTGAATAGTGGCGTGATAAATGATAAGACGCTGGCAGCTGTAGCCGGAGATTCAAAATGGAAAGCTCTGTCAGAATTGTTCTCCTCTGAAGAGCAGGAAGAATGTTCCACGTGGAACACAGAATTAGGTAATTGTCCGCACTGCAAGCTTGCATTGGAGGGTAAGAGTGTGCCGGAAAATTGTCCAGGATGTGGTCATGGGATACAGGGCCATTCGAAAGGACTATGGGGAGCGTTTATTTATGCTATTAAAAACTCGTTTAATTGGAAAGGCCGAGCAACGCGTACAGAATTCTGGGGATTTTATCTCTTTTATTACATCATTTATCAGGTACTGAATGCAATTTCAAACGCTCTGATTCCTTCAGGGGCAAATGAAGCTCTACAAAAATCTGTAGACTCTGATGATTTAGGTCAGATGGTGGAGGGTATTGCCACCTATTTCCAGGATGCAACGGTAATCGTCATTCTTTCGTTGACATCGATTATTTGGCTGGTATTCTTATTTCCTTTCCTCTCGGTTAGTGTTCGTCGTTTGCATGATACCGGCAGATCAGCTTTTGCAGTCATATTTGGATCGGTTGCGTATATTGCATTCATGGGTAGTTTTATCTGGTTTATTGGGGTGATGATGTGTAACCTTGCCGACACGGAAGTGATGGAACCCTCCGATATGCCTGATTTTACATTCGCAATGTTGTCCTTGATGGTGAATAGCTTGATATTATTTGTAATGCATATCTATCTCTTCATCATGATGCTCATTCCTAGTCAGAAAGGGCCTAATAAATATGGACCTTCGACTGTTTATCCGCGAGGTTAATCATGGCGGTTGAATTACCAGATGTTCCTGGAATAGAAGTGCCGTGTGAAATGTGCGGCGCTTCTATTGAAGCAGGGCAGGGGATATTGCCGTTGAATTGCCCGAAGTGTGGTAAAAGATTACGTCCACGGTCGAGTTCCACATGGAACACGTTTACCTTTACTCTTTTTCATCGTCTTTTTACTTTTCGTGGTAGAGCAACTCGCAAAGAATACTGGACTTTCGGTATTATCACCAGTTTCTTATTTGCCGCATTAGGTACCGGCGCTGCATTATTTTACATTTCGAGTTTTGTTTTATACATTGATACATTTTTTCAGAATTTTTTGATTTTCGCCGGGTCGATTTTCTTTCTTTTTATCCTGTTCATTATACCGAGCACATGTATTGGAGCCCGCAGGTTGCATGATATTGGAATCAGCGGAAAATGGGCAGTGCTGTTTGCAATTATAGTTACGGTTGAGTTCTTTCTTTATATAGCCCAGGTAAGTAATTCTGTATATGAGTTGTCATCGTACATACAGGACAGAATTTGGTTTGAAGAGAATACTGTTCTCGTAAGCAACGAACATTACCTTTTCGTTGAGAGTATTGGAGATCAATTCTCTCTCTGTTCTGAACCTGAGTTCGAATCTCAGCTGCATCTTTTTAGTGATTCTCTGGAGACCAACAGCTCTTTAATGATACTTTTGAGTGCTGTTTCCAGTTCGCTTGCTTTCTTTTTGTTGGTTACAGCTTTTATCGATAGCACTAAAGGCTTGAATAAATATGGAATCAGCCGCAAATATCTTGATTTTTCATGAGTATTGATACAGATAATTTACCTCCTGTTCCTAGTGGTGGACTTTGCGAACAGGCTTGGGCTGAGTTCAGAAAATGCCTGCGAAAAGATAATTACGGTCGCATGTCGGGCAGGGCAGGGCGCTTCGAGTATTGGTCTGCGACCATCATTGGTTCTCTCATCACATTGCTACCTCTGCCGTTTCTCCTTATACCTTTTGCAATAATACAAGCATTATTTCTTCTAATAAGCTTATACTTAATAGTTTATCTAGCTTTACCGCTTATTTCAGTCTATGTGCGGCGACTTCATGATGTCGGTTATAGTGGTTATTGGATAGCTTTCCACTACGCAATCGTTGCAATCGTATTTGCTGTTGCTGTTTTTCATGCAACACAGGCTGCAATGATAGATTTGAGTCTTTCTTACATTATCGAAGAAACAAAGTTCCACATGGAACATTTATTCCGTTATACCAGCTTGCCGACAACGTTGCTTTCTCTTTTCTTATTCCTTCTCACAGTCTTGCCTGGAAATACTACTTCAAATAAATATGGTGACAAAGTCTGATATAAATGTTCCACATGGAACAAAACCACTTTTCATTCTTGGACCCACAGGAAGCGGAAAGAGTGCAGTAGCGGTTGCATTGGCTGAATTACTCGGAAATGCTCAAATTATAAGTACGGATGCGTATCAAGTCTACAAACGCATGCCTATAATCACTGCTGCGCCTAGTTTGGAGGAGATGTGCCGCGTGAAACATCATTTGGTGGGCTTTATGGAGCCCACGGAGAATAATGATGCGGCCGAACATGCGCGCCGCGCAGAGCAAATTTCTGATGAAATGAAAAAGGGTGGCATGCTACCCATACACACAGGAGGCTCAGGGCTTTACGTTAAGTTTATCACCCACGGAATTTCCCCTGCGCCACCCTCAGATGCAGCTCTTCGAGAGGAATTGAATGCGCTTTCGCTGGAAGAAGCGGTACGTCGATTGCAGGAAGCAGACCCGGAGGGGGCTGCAGCTACCGATTTGCATAACCAGCGCTATGTGGTACGCAATCTCGAAATAGTGCTTCTGGGAGGCAAGCCACTTTCCTACTGGCGGAACAACTGGCAGGAGCCGGCCGGACCCGGATTCTGTATCGTCCGCGATACGGCAGAGCTGGATGCGCGCATAGCCCGGCGCACCGAGCAGATGCTGCGCGATGGCGCGATTGAAGAGGTTGCCGCGCTGGAGGGCCTCACGCTCTCTACAACGGCCTCAAAGACGCTTGGGCTGTCACAGGTTCAGAATTACCTGAAAGGCCGTTTAACGCGCTCTGAGCTCGTTTCTGAGATAAGTCTGGCCACGCGTCAGTATGCAAAGCGGCAGCGCACCTGGTTGAGGCGCGAAAAGTGGCTCACGCCCATCGAGGTCGGGGCAGGGGAGAGTGCGGAGCGGATAGCGGGCAGAATAGCTGCTTTACTCCACTGAGGTACCGGTTTCAAAGAGGCCCTCGTGTTCTGCGAAGGAGACCTTGGTGGCCAGCTCGCGGATATTGCGTTCGGAGAGGGGGCCGTCGTATTCCTTGGAGGTGACGCAGGGCACGCAATCGCGCAGCGCGGGGTCGTTCACCAGGGCAGGGAGGTTCACGCTGGAGTTCTGGGCATCCCACATACCGGTGAGGCAGCCGACCACGAGAATCTCGGCAAAGGATTCGCAGCGGTTGATGAGGTAGGTGATGCACTCCGGCGAGTAGAATTCCGTCAGGTTCATCTCATCCAGCTCCAGCGCTTGCATAAGCTCCATTTTGAGGTTATCCAGGCTGTAGTTTTTCGGTGCAATCATTTCCACCTTCACGTCCCAGTATGCGGCGTCAGCGCGGTGGAGCAGACATTCCCAGAAACGCCCTTTGCGCTTGCTGCTTACGCCTACGATGCGGCTGAAGGCGCCATCCATGTAACAATTGGAGCCTACCCAGGAATCACGCTTCTGGAGCACATCCAGACCGGGCACACCCAGCTGCCACGGGGCTGTAATCAGCTCCGGGTAGGTGACTTTGCCATTTCGGATAAGGATGAGGGGGAAGCGCATGAGGTGCGGTATTCTGCACGAATGCCGCTGCTTAGTCAACGAAAATATGTGTTTCTTTTGTCAGTAATACTTAAAACTTAGAAACAACAGGCTCGTGAAGCACCAAAAAAGCGCCCCCCTTTCCTCAGCAGGGAAGGGGGGCGCGAAAAACGCGGTCAATCGGATCAGTTCTGATACTCGGCCATGGCCTCAGCGTGGTATTCCTGCAGCGTGCGCACGTGCGTTTCCTTGTTCTTGGCGTGCAGCATGGCAGCGGCGCAGGCGCGGGCGCTGGAGAGGTCCGTGGTGTAGGAGATATTGCTGCTCACGGCAGCGGCGCGGATAGCCACTTCGTCCTCACGGGCATCATGGGAACCGGGCGTATTCACCACGAACACGATGTCGCCGTTCTTGATGCGGTCCACAATATCCGGGCGGCGGCGCTCGTGCACCTTGTAGGCGCGTTCGCACTCAATGCCGTTCTGCAGCAGGTGAATCATGGTGCCCTTGGTGGCGCAGATATCGAAACCGGCCTTGGCAATCGTGCGGGCAATCTCCGTCACAATGTTCTTGTCGCGGTCGCTCACCGAGATGAACACCAGACCCTCCTTGGGCAGGGCGTTGAAGGCAGAAATCTGGCTCTTCAGGTAAGCCACCTCGGGGTCGGCGTCAATGCCCATCACCTCACCGGTGGAGTGCATTTCCGGGCCCAGCACCACGTCGATGCCCGGGAAGCGGTTCCAGGGGAACACAGCCTCCTTCACGGTGTAGTAGGGCGGCACCACTTCCTTGGTGAAGCCCAGATCCTTGAGCTTGCAGCCGCTCATCACCTTGGCAGCCAGCTTGGCCAGCGGCACACCGATGGACTTGGACACGAAGGGCACCGTGCGGGAAGCGCGCGGGTTCACTTCAATGACGTACAGCTCTTCATCCTTGATGGCGAACTGGCAGTTCATGAGCCCTTTCACGTTGAGCTTGGCGGCCAGTTCCTTGGCGGCGCGCATCATCTCCTTGTGCATGCCCACGGACACGCGGTTCGGCGGAATCATGCAGGCCGAGTCACCGGAGTGAATACCGGCCGGCTCCACGTGCTGCATGATGGCACCCACCACGCTCGTCTCGCCGTCGGCAATCACGTCCACGTCAATCTCCATGGCGTGCTCCAGGAAGCGGTCCACCAGCACCGGACGCTCGGGGGAGGCATCCACAGCCTCGCGCATGTAGGTGCGCAGCTCCTTCTCATCGTACACAATCATCATGGCGCGGCCACCCAGCACGAAGCTCGGACGCACCAGCACCGGGTAACCGATGCGGCTGGCCACGGCCACAGCCTCATCCTCATTCGTGGCGGTGCCGGCCTCAGCCTGCTTCAGGCCGATTTCATCCAGCAGGGCAGAGAAGTACTTGCGGTCCTCAGCCAGCTCGATGCTGCGGGGGCTGGTACCGATGATGGGCACACCACGCTCCTGCAGGGCAGCAGCCAGGTTCAGCGGGGTCTGGCCGCCGAACTGCACGATGACACCATCCGGCTTTTCCTGGTCGCAGATGTTGAGCACATCTTCCAGGGTAAGCGGTTCGAAGTAAAGCTTGTCGGAGGTATCGAAGTCGGTGGAAACGGTTTCCGGGTTGGAGTTCACCATGATGGTTTCGTAGCCCAGCTCCTTCAGCGCGAAGGAAGCGTGCGAGCAGCAGTAGTCGAACTCAATACCCTGGCCGATGCGGTTCGGACCACCGCCCAGAATCATAATCTTCTTCTTATCCGTCTGGCGGGCTTCATTTTCCTCACCGTAGGAGGAGTAGAAGTAAGGCGTGATTGCCTCGAACTCCGCAGAGCAGCTATCCACCAGGCGGTAGCAGGGCACCACACCCTGGGCCTTGCGGGCAGCGCGCACCTCGTCCTCGGTGCAGCCGCGGGCCAGAGCAATCTGGCGGTCGGAGAAGCCCATCTTCTTGGCTTCCAGCAGGTCCAGCTCCTTCAGTTTCATGCCGGCCTCGGCCAGCTGCTTCAGCTGGTCCAGGAACCAGGGGTCAATATCGGTCAGGTCCTGGATTTCCTCCAGCTTCCAGCCGTTCACATAAGCTGTCTGAATCCAGAAGATGCGGTCCGCATTCGGCACTGCCAGCTTGGCGGCAATCTCGTCGCGGGTCGGGTTCTTCGGGTCCTTCAGGTCGAAACCGAAGCCCCAGCGGCCCGTCTCCAGCGAGCGCAGAGCCTTCTGCAGGGATTCCTTGAAAGTGCGGCCGATGCTCATCACCTCGCCCACGCTCTTCATGGCAGTGGTCAGGCGCTCGTCTGCCTTCTTGAACTTCTCGAAGGTGAAGCGCGGCACCTTCACCACCACGTAGTCGATGGTCGGCTCGAAGGAAGCCGGCGTCACCTTGGTGATATCGTTGCGCAGCTCATCCAGCGTGTAGCCGATGGCCAGCTTGGCGGCAAACTTAGCGATGGGGAAACCGGTTGCCTTGGAAGCCAGGGCAGAGGAGCGGCTCACGCGCGGGTTCATCTCAATCACCACCAGGCGGCCGGTGCGCGGGCACATGGCGAACTGGATGTTACTGCCGCCGCTCTTCACGCCGATTTCGCGGATAATATCGAACGAAGCCTGGCGCACCAGCGCGTATTCGCGCGCTGTCAGCGTCATGGCCGGAGCCACCGTGATGGAGTCGCCGGTGTGAATGCCCATGGGGTCCAGGTTCTCAATGGAGCAGATAGCGATGCAGTTATCTGCACAGTCGCGCATCACTTCCATTTCGATTTCCTTCCAGCCCAGCAGACTCTCCTCGATGAGCACCTCGTGCACCGGGGAGAGATCCAGCCCGCGGCTCACAATCTCCTCAAACTCCGTCTTGTTGTAGGCTACGCCGCCGCCCGTGCCACCCAGCGTGAAAGCCGGGCGGATAATCATCGGGTAGTTGCCCACCACATTCTTCGCGATATCCCAGGCCTCGGCCATGCTGTGGGCCACGCCGCTGGCCGGCAGGTCCAGGCCGATGCGAATCATCGCATCCTTGAAACTCTGGCGGTCTTCGCCTTTGTCGATTGCCTCAGCATCTGCGCCAATCATGCGTACGCCGTATTTTTCCAGCGTGCCGGCCTTGTGCAAGGCCATGGCGCAGTTCAGTGCCGTCTGTCCACCCAGGGTGGGCAGCATGGCATCCGGCCGTTCGCGGGCACTGATTTTTTCTACATATTCGGGCGTAATCGGTTCCACATAAGTGCGGGGAGCCGTTTCCGGGTCGGTCATGATGGTGGCCGGGTTGGAGTTCACCAACACCACTTCATAACCTTCCTGCTTCAGTGCCTTGCAGGCCTGCGTTCCGGAGTAGTCAAACTCACACCCCTGACCGATAACAATGGGGCCCGAGCCAATGACGAGAATCTTCTTGATAGATGTGTCTTTAGGCATGGTCAGTGTAAACTTGCAGATATATGCCACATCTCGACCCAAAATGCAAGACTTATGTGCTCTGATTTCCAAAAAAAGTTATCGGATAAGCGTAAATTCTCACAGGTTTACACCATTTGTAACCGCTGCGGGTATATTGTATGAACTAATTGGGGTTTGAGGTAACAGCGGAAATGAGATACAATGGGCGCGGTATGCTGCATTTTGCACGAAAGATTTTCATATTTGCCCAGTCTGCGCTGTGGGTGGCGTGGGCGGATTCCGTGTCGTATTGGGAGCGACAAGGTTGTGTCAATATCAACTTTGATGAGCCGGTGGTGAGCCGCAGTATGGTAGAGAACCAGTATCTGAGCGGCACCAGCGCGGCGGATAAAGGGCACGATTTATTCACTATCAGCGGAGATGAGGCTCACCCGCCGCGCGTGGTGTGGGTCAATATGGACTGCCTGCGCATCGAGCCCGCGCCGGGTACCAGCATCCGGACGGAATACAAGCTGCAGTTCCGCCAGGATGTGCGCTACCTGAGCGGGCGTGGTCTGCAGCAGCGGGAGTTCCGATTTCACGCGCCGGAAACCATGCTGGTGAGTGAGGAGCTGCGTTCCTACCCGAATGGCGCAGCACTGGTTTCAGCGCAGCATCAGTTCACCGAGGAAGCCCGCAACCTCAACTCGCAGAGCAAGGTGCGCTATGTCTTCAAACGCGTGAAGATGGACGATAAGGGCGATTTTTTTGAGACCGGCGAAACGGCCGGTGGTATCGTGGAGCAGGCGCGCCTGTGCCATGGTAACAGTTACAGTGTGTTGCGTTCGCTGGCGTTGCGCGGGGTGAAGTGGGAAGCGCTGCAGCAGGATATGCCGCTGCAGGGCTATGTGCTGGTTCGCCCGGACCGCCAGTTGCCGGCGGACAGCATCTGGCGCCTCACCGCCACGGCAGAGCAGGGCAGCGCGTTCCGCGACAGCAACCTGGGCGATATTCACGTGAGCCGCACCCTGCGTGCCACGATGGAGCAGGGGGCTTTGAAAAATGAGCAGGGGGCTGCTACCAATGTGGTGGCGCTGCTGCTGAACTCCCCGGTGGAAAAAGAGCGCCTGCAGCAGGCTTTCCGCGAGATGCGCCTCACGCTCGATGGCGTGGAAACCACCCTCTCGGAGGACGGCACCTGCCGCACCGCCACGGTGAATGGCCGCGAGGTGCGTGTGCGCTACCTGGGCCCCATCGAAAGCCAGGAATTCACTCTGAAAGCCGCCAACCCCGAAGACCGCGACGAGGACGAGGAATGGGTGGACGAGAAGAACACCACCCGCCTGGTGGTGAAATACCGCCACCCCTCTGCGGCCAACGGCATGCAACTGGCGCTGGAGGCTACCACCCCCATGCTGGCGGAGTGCACCCTGAAAGCCGGGCTGGAGGGCACGCTGGGGCTTCGCCTGGAGCAGGATTTCACCTGCCGCCTGAGCGTCACCCCCATGGCGCCGACCCTCAACACCGGAGGAATGCATTACCTGCCGCTGAAAGGGAACCACAAGCTGGAACTGCCCGGGGTGAATGGCAGCAAAGTTCGCGCCCGCCTGCGCCACTGGAATGCCGGCGAGCTGGAAAACGCTCTGCCCAAAGTGCGCCAGCATCTCGAGCAGCAGGAGCGCCGCAGCAACCTGGTAGACCTTCATTTTGACCGCGCGGTAACGCAGGCTCGCATTAATGCCGGGCTGGCCAAGGAAGAGGATATGCCCGCCCGCCCGGAGGGCTACGACCGCGCCTGGGAGGTGTTTCAGCAGCGCATTTTCCTGCAAGGCGCCGGCGGCCATTGTTTTGCAGAGCAGGAAATCACCCTGCCGGGCGCGGAAAACCCACTGGTGGGCGATTGCCCGGTGAAAGTAGATTTGGATGCCCTCTGCGGCCAGGAGGCCAGGCCGGGGCTCTACCTGCTGGAGCTGGATTTCTACCCCTCGGAAACGGTGGCGGCCGCAGCCCGCAGCCTGGGGCTGGACCCGGAAAATATGGTGCTGCGTCGTGATGTGCTCATCAATGTTTCTGATTTGGCGCTGTGCATCATCGGCGCCTCGGAGGATGAATATCCCGCGCTGGTGTTGCGCCACAGCGATGCCATGGCGGTGGATGGCGCAGTGGTCACCTGCCTGGGCAGCGAGGAGAAGAAGCCTCTGGTGGTGCAGCAAGGCTGCGTGAATCTGCCGCAGATGCAGGGGTCAGTGCTCCTGCAGCATGGCGAGGATTATTGCGTCGTGCAGCCGCTCCCGCACGATTGGGAGCAGCACGCCCGGCTCAATACCAAGGCCGAGGGGCGCGAGCTCCGTGCCATGCTCTGGACTGACCGCAATCTCTACCGCCCCGGCGAGAAGATTTATGTGCGCGGTTACCTGCGCGCGGTGGATGCGCTCAACCGCATTTCACACTCGAAGCACCGTGAGCTGGAGCTGCATTTTGAAGCCCCGGATGGCACCAGCCTTTTCAAGCGCACCTTCGAGGTGGATGAATACGGCGCTTTCAGCCAGGAACTCACCCTGCCGGAAGGCGACGAGGACGTGTGCGGCGCCTACACCGTGCGCGTGGGCACCACGCTGCCCCGCACCCTGGCCCGCCACGAGGTGCGCTGCGAGGTATTCCGCCGCGATGCCTTTACCGTCACCTGCGAGGAACTTACCGAGAAAGTAGCGCCGGAGGAAATAGTGCTTAAGGTAAAGGCAGCGGATTTCAACGGTGTGCCGCTGACCACCGGACGCGCGGAGATTCGCGTGACCAGTGATGCACCTGTGCAAGGTGCCCGCGAAACGACCAGCGGCGGCCGCAAGCGCTACGTGGTGCAGCAGGAGTTGCCGTTGGCGGCCGATGGCACAGCGGAGTTCCGCTTCCCCTTCGGTGAGATAGGGAGGCACTCTTTCTTCGTGAACTACACCGGCTCCGTGGCCAATGATCGCCAGGAAATGCGCAGATTTGCAGGTGGTGGTGAATACCAGCCTGCTGAGGTGCTGCCCGACATTGAGGAAGGCGAGCACCTGAGCCTGCGCTGCGCCCGCTGCGGCGAAATCTTACACTATGGGCAGAGCGTGAAGGTAACCCTGCGCGGCACTCGCCGCCGGACCACCCCGCTGCCGAACGGATTTGTGCTCATTCGCCTGCAGGAGGAGGAAATATGGTCCCGGTGGGTTACAGTGCCGGCTGATACGCAGGTATTCGAACTGCCGCTCAGCGAGCTCATGCGGCAGAACCGCAGTGATTTTGGTGATGAATTCCAAGTGGAAATCATGGGGCGTGACCTGTATGGCCGCGTGTTCAGCCGCGCGTTTACCCGCTGGGCCGGCCCCTCTGCGGTGCAGGAGGCTCATTTCCGCCTGGGTTCCAGTGCAGATGGCCAGCGCATGGTGCTCGAATCCGGCATGGATGGTCAGGGTGTGCTGGTGGTGACCTGCGGCCAGCGTTCACGCGTGATGCCCATCACCGTGCAGCGCGGGCGTCATGAATTTGCTGCACCCCTCATGGATGACGAGGGAGGCCGGGTGCAGGTGCATGCCATTCTGCCTTGCCGCAACGCCGGAACCGGCGTGATTGAACGCCTGCTGACAGATGATACCGTGCTCAACCCGCCCGCGCCGCAGCGCGAGCTGCAGGTGGAGTTGCAGCTGCCCACTGAGGCGGTGCGCCCCGGTACCCAGCAGGTGCTGGGTGGGCGCGTTACGCTGCCCAATGGCGTGGCTGCCGAGGCGGTAGTAACGCTCTATGCGGTGGATGCCGGCATGCTTTCCCAGAACCGCTGCGAACTGCCGGATGTGGCCGGGGAGCTCAGTTTCAAACTGCGTGCGCTGCGGCTGTACCCCCGCCTGGTACGCCCGGAAAGCTGGGTGCTCATACCTGCATATAAACCGCTGGTCGGTTTGTGGCAAGGCGAAGGGCTCCAGCCCGATGGCGCCTGGAAGCATATGCCCTGGTGGATGATGGAGCATCCGTTGCATCTGCCGGATTGGATGACCGGGCGCGCTAGCCCTGATGTATACCGGGCTAAGGCCCGGGCCGAGGGGGAGAATCCGTGGTCAGAAAAACTTCCACTGGAGGCATCAGGAGAATCGCCTCAGCCTCGCGTGCGTACCAATTTCAATCCGCTGGCGGTGTGGCGCAGCGCCCTGAAAACCGATGCGCAGGGGTATTTCTCCACCATCTGCACCATGCCGGATACGCTGACCACCTACCGCGTGATTGCCGTGGCGGCAGATAAGGAGGGTGGCCGCTTTGCTACGAAGGAAGGTCAGTTCACTGTGAACCAGCCTGTGATGCTCACGGCGGGCGCTCCGCACTTCATGAATGCGGGTGATGTGGCGCAGATTCCCGTGACCGTGACCAATAATACCCCTGCCGAGGGCACCTGGCAGGTGCAGATGGCAGGCGGCGGCGAGCCGCAGCAGGTTACTCTGGCTGCCGGTGATTCTGCTACGCTGTATTTTGAAGTAACTGCCGCTCAGCCCGGCACTCAGAGCTGCCGTTGGACTGCCAGCGGTGCCACCGGTGAGGATGCCGTGCAGGTGCAGTTTGAGGTACTGTATCCTGCGCCGCTGCTCAAGGAAGCGCACCACCTGGTGCTCAACCCGGGGCAGGGCACCTTGGTACCGAGTGAGAAACTGGCGGCCGAACTGGCCCAGGCGCCAGGCTGCGAAGTGGAGGTCCAGGTGTCGGCCAATCCGCTGCTGCACCTGCAGGGCGGGGTGGATTTCCTGCTGGAATCTCCCGCCGGCCACAGCGAGTATGCGGCTTCGGCGCTGATGCCCTGGCTGCTGTATGACCGCCTGGCTCCGCTTTGTCCGCGCCTGGCACAGACCCCCGCAGACCACGTGCGCAGCACGGTGACCCGTAGTGTGGAGCAGCTGCTCAGCCACCAGAATGAGGACGGTGGCCTGTCTTTCTGGCCCGGTGCCGGGAAGAGCGATTTGTGGGTGAGTGCCCACGTGGCCATGGTACTGCGCATGGCCGAGGAGCGCGGATTCGACCTTCCCTGGCCCCGCTGGTACAAGCTGCTGGAGTATCTCCGGAAGGCCGATATGCAGTCGGCCGGCCCGCTCACCCGCTACGAGGTGGCCCGGGCCTTGCAGAATCGCGAGGCTCAGCGCGATGCGCTAAAGGCCGCTCTGGCCGTTATGTCCGAATCGCCGGGCGGTGACTCGGTGCGCGCCGATATCGAATTCCTCGAGTACCTGCGCACCAACAACGACGGCCGGCACGAGGCTTTCCTGCGCTGGATGCGCACCCGCGCTGCCGATTACCGCCACCACAGCAGCTGGAGCAGCGCCTGGTCGCTCTATGCCCTCATGACCTACGTGGGCAATTCCCCCGGTGCCCAGGTGCATGCTGAAATCACTACACCTGATGGTTTCCCCATGCCGCTGAACCGTGGGGTGCAGACCCTGCAGAACCTGGCGCTGGATGCCGCCATCTCCGCCCGCAGCGGCACTGTGTATGCTGTGCTTCGCGCCAAGGCACGCCCGCAGCAGACCGAGTACCCCGGCGTGACTGAGCACGGCCTGCAGATGACTCGCCAGTATGAAAAGCAGGGCGAGGATGGCATCTGGCGCCCGGCTACGGACTTTGCCGTGGGCGATGTGGTGCGCGTCACCCTCACCTGCGCCAAGGCCTCTGCACAGGAGCTCTACCACCTGGAGTTGGAGGATAATCTGCCCGCCTGCATGGAGGCTATCAACCCCGCATTGCCTGGCCAGGCGGCCGGACTCGAACCTCTGAGCTGGAGCGACTGTTTTGACCATGCCGAATACCTGGCCGACCGCGTGCGCGGCTTCTGCACCCGCTGGCCCGGGCAGGACATAGTGAACCTCCGCTACTACGCACGCGTGAAGCGCGCCGGCAGCGCTATTGCTCCGCCCGCCCAGGCTCGGCTCCACTACGAACCGCAGACCTATGGCCTCTCTCCCAGCGCGCGGATTGAGGTCCGGGCGTCCGGGGCGGGCACTGGCGCCACCAGAAGCACCCTGTGAAAGTGTAGGCGATAACTGAAAATCACAGCTGGATTTTGTCCCCTCTCCGCCGTCAGCGGAGAGGGGATTCCGATTATCTGGAGGGCGGCTTGTCAGCCGGGGTATTCATCGGGAAATTTGAAAATCATGTGCCTTCATCTTGCTTTGTTCCCTACGTGTCATCGCATTTCAAGTGCGATTCACCAATTTCAGCGGCAAGTCGCTGATATTAAATATGTATATTTGGAGCATATTGTTATCATGCTCCAAATTCGCACACATAAAAAAGCGCGACTTTCCCTTGCAGCAAGCTGAAATTTAACCATTTTTTTCATTTTTCCCTGTACATCGCACTTGAAATGCGTTATAGTAAACATAGTGTTAAGCAGAAGAACTGTCGACACGCTTCTTTTACAATTTCACCTCAGACACTTATGAAATTACACCTCCCGAAATTACTCCGCAACTCTGTGCTTGCCTGCATCACAGCCGTAACCGGTATTGCTACTTCGACCGTAGGCACCGCCACCTTCACCGGCGGCGTGATAGCCTTCACTCTCGCCAGCCAGCAGGCTCAGGCCGCCAATGATTTGAATGTGCCTACCGGGGGCAACTTCTATGGCGGTGACTTCAGTTTTGATATTTATATCGCCGATGCCGGTGTTATGGCGAACGGTACGTCGGATTTGGTTGCTTATTATTCCGGCGGCTCTTGGGCGGATACGTATGGTTCGAACGGCTATGTGCTGACTAAGGATTCAGAAGGCGTGATTACCTTAAAGGTAGGGCGTGGTGGACTCAGCAGTTCGAATGCCTATGATGCCAGCATGACGTTCGCTTCTGGTGCTAATGATTCCAGCGTGTTTACAACGGCGCTTCAGGCCGGGAAGGTTTATACTGTTAAGGTGACCGGTGGCGATCAGAATCAGGTGGTGTCCCTGTTGGATGGCGAAACCGTGCTTGAAACTGCGACAGGTTACTATGGAAATATGAATGGTGGTGGGGTTAACACCACAATGACCTCTGCCCTCAATCCGATTTATTCGGCCGGTTCTCTTTATTGGAAGGGGAGTGGCGAGGATGCAACTCTGGCAGATGCTGCTAACTGGCAGACTACAGCAGGCGCAACGGTTGACGATTTGTCGGATAAGGCCTTGGTGTTATATAGCGTGGGTGATGGGGCTGCCACTACTCTTTCTGCAAGTGGTGAAGTGCAGTTGTTTACGTTGGGTACTCAGAATTACACCGTCAATGTAACTGGTGACCTTACGATTAACAACGGTGGCCTTGTCGGACCCAGCACCTTTAATGTAGCTGAGAACACGGTGCTGAAGCTGGTGGATACGATTGCTTCTGTAAAAGTTCAAGGTGCCGGCAAGGTGCAGATTGGAAACGGTTCCAAATTGTCCGTGTATGCCGGTTCTTGGGGTAATTCGTCTGTCAGCACCGCGGTAGAGGTTTTGGCCGGTGGTATTCTGAGATTGGAAAACTCTGACTCGTTGGGTTGGGGTAGTCAGCCTGTAGCCAGCGTGTTGCTGCAGGGTGATTCCTCCAATGTGGCTACCATGCAGATGACGGCCAAGGAAACTCTGAAGAGTGATGTAACACTTGCAGGCAATGCTCGTGTGACAGGAGGCACTTTCGAATTCTTTGGCGGCAAACTTATCGCGACCGGGACAAATAACATCATCTCGTCCACCATCTTCAGTCGATCGGAGCAGCTGTCAGTCGATCACACCCACATCATTCAAGTGACCGGTGCAGATGATACCCTTGAAATTTCCGGAAACTTTACCAAAAGAAGCGGAGAAAACCGCATTGTCAAGAGTGGCGAGGGTACGCTGCACCTGAGCTATAGCGGGGACGCGGATAACACGTTCTACGATGGTTTCACGGTTCAGCAAGGTGCTGTTGTGCTTTCCGGCAACGCTACGGTTTCGGGCAGCGCTCTGGTTGTTGAAGAAAATGCTTCGCTGACAGTCAGCGGTAGTCTGACCATTAGCCAGGCGATAGAAAATGCCGGTGAACTGCTTTTTGAAGAGGACGGTCGCATTATCGTCAATGCTACAGCGAAGGAAGGTTATGTGGACGCTACCGGAGCTACTGCCGACAACGGTTTTGTGGGCTGCGAGAACTTCCAGGCCATTATGGGGACTATTCCTCAGGATTTCTATGTGTATTTGGGCAATTCGGCATATGCAGTAGGTGAGGATGGCATGGTGACCGGTCTGATTGATTACAGCACCTACCACATGAACAGCGGTGAGGCAACCTTGAATGCTGCAGATGTTAATGCCGAGGTCGTCATTGAAAATATTGAGCACACCGGCGGCATCCTCAACATAGATGGGGACCTGGCAGTTGGTGCCGTTGAGATTTCGGGTACTGATTCTGAGTTGAATGTGAATGGCTCCCTGGAGGTGGGCAACTCCATTATGGTGACCGGTCTTGGTACCACTCTGACCGGCAATATCACCATCGTGGGAGCTACTGGTGACCTGCGTTCAGGCCTGAGTTTGCAGGGAACCGGTACTTACAATGCAGAAACAGGCACTATCGACCAAGCTAATGTCACCGTGACCGGTGAAGACACAGTGCTGACAACGACGCGCCTGAATCTGGCTGATAACAGTGGCAGGATTACTCGTCTTGATATCACGGATGGGGCCGTTGTAACGGTAAACGGTACGGCCTGGAATGGGCTTAATCAGGACAGCTTCCTTCTGGGGCACTGGTCCGGCCACAGTGAACTCAACGTGGAAGATGCCACCTTGAATGTGCTTGAAGCAGGTATCACGGTTTTGGACTCTCATTCTGCCCATCTCAATGTGAAGAACAACGGTGTGGTGAACATTCAGGCTCTGACTCAGAAGGGCCGCAGCAACACTGAGAAGACAGTCGTGACCCTCGAAGAGGGCGGCATGATTAACATTGGCAAGTACGGTATTGCCAGCCATTACGAGGACCCGGACGGCGTATCCGGTGACTTGGGCCTTGTCATCAATGGTGGCACGCTGGGCATCCTGGATTCCACTACTAATTGGGATACATATAAAGAACTTACCATCAATGGTGACCTGACCATCAATACTGAGTTGTATAATGCCGTGGAGGCTCGTTATACCGGTGATGGCGGTACCATTGGCCTGCATGGTGCTGTCACGACCGGTGAAAACGACCTCATCAAGACCGGTGCTGGTACTTTGGTTCTTGGCACTGAGGTGATGCAGGGTTCCAACCTTGTGGTGAATGAAGGCTATGTTGAGCTTTCTGCAGAGACCGGTGCATTGCTGCTGGGATCTCTTACTACCAACGGCGGCGCCATTGTCCTTAGCGAAGGTCAGACTCTCGACCTCGGTAGCGCGGCAACCGGCAGCATTACTATCCGCCTGAAGGATGTAACATTCGATGAAGGCGCTACCACCAAGACGGTGACCGTGGCATCGGGCGACAACGCTCCCACCAATGTGGCTGTGGAATACTTTACCACGGAGAATGTGACAGCATCGTATAGCGAAGGCGTGATTACGTTGACCAAGTCTGAAGATCCGCTGAATTCCGGCCCCCTGACCTGGAAGCTTGCCGGCGAGACCAACACATGGGCTTCTTCCACCGCAAAGAACTGGACCAGCAGCAATGTTGATTCTCGTTTCGTGAACGGTGTTGAGGTGATCTTCGGTGCAGATGCCAGCACAGTGGGTGAAAATATTTCCATTGAGGGCGACGTCAATATTACCGGTATGACGGTGAACGGCACGGGGTGGACCTTTGGCGGCAGTGGTAATATCGGCGCTTTGGGCAGCGGTAATATTGTGGTTAACACAGGCAAACTCACTCTCAAACAAGGCGCTACTGCGGCTTTCACCGGCACGGGTGGGTATTACTTCAAGGACATAGCTTTCGAGTCCGGTTCAGCGCTTGAGATTTCCAAGAGGGCTTCTGTCGTGAACTCGGCGAGCTCGGATGGTACCTATGAGAACCTGGTCTTGAATGATGGCACCTTGTCCATTATTCCTGCCAGTGCAGGCAGAGTGTGGACCTTTAAGAATCTGAGCGTGCAGGGTACTTCATACCTGGAAACCCGGCGCCTCAATAAGAGTTATGCTGCCACCCTGAATATTCAAAACCTCGAGGGTAGTGGAGATTTGTATCTCCGTTCCGGTTCGCAAACTACGGATGCAACCGTTTTTACCGTGTCCGGTGCCACGGCCGCCTTCTCCGGTAATCTGCATCTGGTGGGCAATGCAGCGACGGGCAATGCACGTCGTGTGACGTTGAATGTGAACTCTGAAAAGGCATTGTCGCAGGCAGTCATTCATTTCGATGATTCCAATAACCAGAACAATCTGGGCTTCGGCGTGTCTTCTTCTGAGGTTACCGTGGCCGGCCTTGCTGGTGGAGTGGACGGCGCTGATAGCTCGCTGATTATCTTCTCGGGTACCGGGACTGTGTCAGCTAGCGAGGTGGCAAGCGATAGTACGGTGCGCACTCTTAAGATTGCCACTAAGGCTGACGATACCTGGAGCACAAGTGCCACGGTCAAGGGCAGCCTGAACCTGCACAAGATGGGTGAGGGCAGCCAGAGCTTCACAGGTGATATGAGCGCCTTCAATGGCTTGATTACCGTGAGCGGCGGTACTCTGAATGTGGCTTCTGTCGGTAGCGCATCTGCATTCAGTATCACGTCTGCCGGTGCTACCTTGGGCGTCACGGGTGAAGGTCAGAGTATTACGCTGAGTGAGGGTAAGAGCCTCACAGCTGTGAGCGGAGCGGTGCTGGATTCGGCGCTGACTCTTTCCGGAGGTACTCTGGAGCTCGGCACGAATGAAACAGCCTGGGATACGACCAGTGGTCTTGACCTGGGCGGTAAGACGCTGACGCTCTCTGCCGATAATAAGACGGCTCTTACCCTGCATATGGACACTACCGGGCTGAATGGTGGCGACTCGTTCGAATTGTTCAGCAACGCAACGCTGGCAGGTGATCTGGCCGCCGATGCAACGCTGTCTACCTATTTCAGCGGGCTTGCTGTTAACATGGCCAATGCTGCCCTCAGCTTTGTGGACGGTAAACTGATTGCAACCCTGCCCACAGTTCAGCTCGAAAGCCTTGTCTGGGGCGTCGTGCCCGGCGAGGGTGAATCGGTCACGCCCGGCGTCTGGGCTGATGGAACTGTATTTGGTGTGGCAGGTTCCGGCACGTTCAACAACGGTGATACTGCTATCTTCGACGCGATTAGCGGAGATGATACAGTGGAAAGCGTCCAAATCAGCGGTGCTGTGGAGGCCGCTTCTGTCACCATTGATGCCGGTTCAGGTAAGACTTACAGCTTCACCTCCGTTGAGAACGGCAAGCTGACCACCGCGACGCTGGAGGTTAGCTCCGGTACGGCTCAGTTCGGTGCAGGCACAATCGATCCGTTTGCGGTTTCGCAGTACACGGTGAACGGCACGCTTGATCTCACTGCTGCTTACGATATTAGTACCTCTACCAATGGTAAAAACAAGGATGGCTCGTTCGAGAACTTCCTGGAAGCTATGAGCGGCACCGGCCTGGTCAAGATTGATGCCGATGCAGATGCTGTGGTGTTGCTGCGTGACGCCAGCCTCCAGGTCAATCTGGAGGTGGGTGATATGCGCCTGAACTCTTATGCTGCCAGCAACGAGTCCCGTCCTGGTTCTCGGACTCTGACTGTCAGTGAGGGGAAGACGCTTACCGCTGCCACTCTCACTGTTGAGACTCTGGCCAATTTGAAAGTAAATGGCGGCCATCTGGTTGCAGACGAAATCAAGATGGGCCATTCCGGTGGAGGTTCTGGACATTACGGCAAGCTCTACCTGGAGGATGGCTCGATAACAGCCGGAACCATCAGCAGCTATGGTCAGGCAAGTAATGTATTCTCCATGTCCGGTGGTACTCTTGAACTCGTAGGCACCAGCACGGTGGGTGAAAACGGCGAGGAAACGGTGATTGCCGGCAGCATTGCCGCCGGCATGGATGTTGATATCACCGGTGGTACCCTTAAGGCCGACCGCGCTTCCTGGGGTATCTCCGGTGCCACGGTGGGCGGCGTGAAGATTACCACCTCGGGTGAAAATACTATCACGCTCACCGGTGGTACGCTGACCGGCACCATTGACAACTCCGCCGGCAAGCTTGCCGTGGGTGGTGCTATCAATATTACGTCCGAGGGCTACGAGACCATTACCACTCCCACTCGTTACAGTGGAGCTAACGGCAATGGCTACGCTGTGATGGATACGTCCTACGTGGTGGCCAGTACTGTGGCTAATCTGACAGTGGCCGATGGTACCACATGGACTGTGGATGGTACCACCGCCGGCAGCTATGCCGATGGCGCTGTAACTGTGGCCGGCAGTGATTGGGGTACTGAGTACTACATCATCAGCGGTGCTGAAACTTACTCCGACATCTCCAAGACTAATGATGAAGGAGAGGCTCTGACCGCTGTCGTGCTGGATGGTAACGAGCTGAATCTGGATGAAGCTCTGGGCGCTGTGCTCATCAAGGCAGCCAAGGAAGGGCAGTCTGTCGTGACCATCGGTAGCGGCGTTACTCTTGCTTCTGCAAGCACCGTGACCGATGCAAGCCATCAGATCAAGCTGGGTGGCGGCGGTACCTATGCTCTGGCAGATGGTGTTGCCACGCTTGGCGATGGTGTGGTGCTGGGTGACTGGACGGGCACGGTGAAGGTGACCAATGCAACCGGGCTGACCAATTTCAACGTGGACACGCTGGCTGCGTTCAATGCAGATGGCACAGCCAAGTCTACGGTGGAGTTGACAGGTGTTTCCGGTCATCTGACAGCCCCGAATGTTACCTACAATGCGAATCTGAAGCTGACCAATGATGGTGAGACGAAGGCTTTGACCCTTACCAATGGCTGGAGCGCCAACACCACCACCTTTGCCGGTGCAATCAGCGGCAGCGGCAGCTTTGTGATTGCTACTGGTACACCCAGTGGAGCAAGCTTCCAGTTCACCGGTAATCTCAGCCAGTGGGAGGGTGCCTTTGAACAGAGTAGTACTGGTACAACCAATCTGACCATTGCCAGCACGGGTACGGTAGGTGCAGATCTTATTCGCAACGACGGCACGCTCAAGGTGACCTTCACGGGGGCTGATGTGGTGATGAATGGCGATATTGGTGGCGAGCCTGCCACGAATACAGCCATGACCAATGTGACCATTGCCGGTGGTTCCAGTGTGGCTCTGAACGGAAGCGTGCTTGCACAGGGGCTGACCAACAATGGCACGCTGAGTGTGGGCGGTAATGTTTCCGTGGCTACCCTCACCAACGCCGGCACGCTGAATCTGACACAGGATACCACGCTGGCAGCTCTGGATAACACCGGCAGGGTTGTGGCTACAGGTAAGAATGTGATCCTGACAGGAGCCGTGACCGGCAGAGGCAGCATCAGCGCCGGCGCTCTCACCCTGCAGGCAGCCACGAACACGGTGGGTGACCTGACCCTGAGCGGCGGCCTGACCCTGGGGACCGATGTGACCAGCCTGACTACAGGTATGCTGGATATTGCGGGCAACGTAGTGGTAAGCAAGCTGGGTGCCGACATGCTCACCATAGGCGCGCTGACTTCCGGGCTGGACCTCAGCATTTCGGAGGAAGAGCTGCGCGCTGCCCTGACCGGCAGTGGAATTACCAGTCTCACCCTGGGCAGCATTCAGAAGCTGAATGGGCAGACGGTAACACTGGTGGGCCTGGAGGAACTGAACAAGGGGCAGTATTCCTACAGCCTGGATACGACAGGTGGCACCCTGGTGCTCAAGGTAGAGACCAATGGCCTCACCTGGGGTGGCACGGCCGATGATGATAACAAGAACTGGAGTGATGCCTCTAACTGGGATGAGAATATCGCCCCTGGTGGGGATAGCCAGCCGGCGGTAAAATTCCTGGGTGGCGGCAGCTCCGATGTGGTTATCGGCACTTCTTCCGAGGTTAAGCATCTGACCATCGACATCGCTGCCGATGCCGCGGTGGAGGAATACACCTTCACGGCTGCTCCCGGCTCCGACTGGAACTACCTCGATGTAGAGAATAACCTGTCGGTGAACAAGGGTACACTCAATGTGGGTGCCGGGGTCAACATTTACTCTGCCGGCAGCACGGAAGTGCTCGCAGGTGGTGCCCTGAACATCAATCAGAATGCCTTTGTGCGTGCTCTGGATGGCATCGATATTGCGGGCGACGTGATGATTGATGCCTACTCCGGCGGTGGCACGACCACAAATGCCGGTAAGCTTTACGTGGTGAACGATGGCAGCATCAGCATTGCCGCTACCGGCAATGTAACCGTCAACGGTATCCTCAGCGCCGTGGCCGGTGGCACGGAAAAGGATAAGACTGCCGACTATGAGTACGACAGCCTGTCCTATAATGCCAACGGTTCCAATATCACCAACGCCGGCACCATCACGAGCTCCGGCACCATCATTGCCTGCGGCGATTTGACCAACAGCGGTTCCCTCACGCAGACCGGTGGCAAGCTCTGGGTGTTCGGTACCCTGAGCAACACGAGCGCAGCCAGCACTGAAACCCCGGATGCCGGTATCAGCATCGGCGGTGGCGAGACCGTGCTCGGCGCTCTCGATAATGCCGGTTCCCTCAGCGTGGCCGGCGGCAGTCTCAGCACCGGCAGCCTGGAAAACAGTGGTGCTCTGAGCATCAGCGGTGGCGCCACCGTTACCGTGGGTGCCGAGGGTGCTACGGATGATACGCTGGAGAATAGTGGTACCATTACCGTGGGTGTGGATACTGAAGATACCGGTAGCCTTGTGGTGAATGGCAGTCTGGTCAACAGCGGCGCCGATAATAACATCACGGTGAATGCCGGCTCCTCACTCGCTGTCGGCGGCAATCTGACTGCCGATGGTATGAGCCTGGGCTTTGCCGGCACTGTGACGGTGGGTGGCAATGCCAGGGTGGATGAGCTCACCATTAAGGAGGGCGCTTCCTTCACCGCCAATAATGCCAACATCGGCACACTGAACAACGATGGTTCGCTCTCCGTAGGCAAGGATGTGGATGGCACGCTGACCGGCGGTGACCTGAGCATCACGACCCTGACGGGTTCCGGCGATGTGAATGTGGGCACGGATGGCACGCTGAGCATCCAGAACGATGCCGACTTCACCGGTAAGATTAACAGTGAGGGCGCCATTGTGGTTTCCGGCGAGGCTACCCTCTACACCAAGACTGATAATGGCGGTGATATCACCACCACTCAGCTGACGGTGACTGAGGCGGCCAATGGCTCCACCATGGGTACACTCACGACCGGCGGCATCGTCATCGAGAGCATGACCACCGAGGCTCCCAGCCTGAATCTGGATTCCATTGCTACCAACGCTGCTGATGGCACGGTGGCTGTAACCCTCACGCAGATGAACTCCACCACCGGTGTGGACGGTATCATCAGCGCGGTGGATGCCGCCGTGGCCGCCGATGAGGGAGGCCTGAGCTACCACCTGCTGAGCATTGCCAATGGCACCGGTGCAGCTCTGGAACTGGTGGAGGATGAGGCTTCTCACCAGTACCTGCTGAAGAAGGGTTACAACCACAGCGACCTGATGAGCATTGCTTCCTTTGCTCTGGGCGCTGGCAGCACGGATGCCTACATCAGCTTCTGGCAGCAGAGTGAGGACGAAGCCACCTGGGATATGTCCGGTGACACCACCATTGCCGGACTCGTGGTGCGCGACGCCAGCGGCATGCTGAGCGAGGATATCCTCGACAACGTGCAGAAGGTGGTCATGACCGGTGAGCAGAACATCGACCTGAGCGGCGATGACCTGACCCGCCTCACGCTCAACAAGCTGACCAATAAGGAGGGTGAAACCACCAGCAAGCTCACTCTGGAGGGTGATGCTACGGATACCGTCACCATCAACAATGCCGCCTACGCCGGCACTGTGGTGCTGGATACACTCAGCGCTGTCATCAGCGGCACGGTGGATACCATCGAGGCCGGTGAGGGCACCGGCATTACCGCCACCGTGAAGGATACCACCATCAATGTGAACGGCAGCGGTGTGCTCCTGAGCGGCAGAATGGAGAACGGTGCTATCAACATCGCAGAGGAGGCCGGCGTGGCCGCCGCCAGCGACCTGAAAATCACCGGTACCGACCTGAACATCGTTTACGATGACAAGGGTGCCACCACCATGGATACCACCGGTATGTCCGAGACCGGCCAGACGCTGGTTGACCTCGGCAACATGAAAGGTACCGCCGGCGATATCGTCATCGGCAAGGATGGTAAGAACTCCGCCCTGCTCGAGAAGTACTTCACCAACATCCGCTTCAACGAAAAGGAAGGCGCCGTGGTGGCCGACCGCAACACCAGCTACTTCAGCGATAACTTCACCGCTGAGTCTGCCAATGGTGAGGCCGGTATGACCCTGGCCGATGCCGCCCTGCTCAAGCTCAACCCGCAGATGGATAAGGACAGCGCCCTGGGCGCCATGCTCACCGCCATCGAGAACGCCGGCAGCACCACCGCCCGCGACGAACTGGCCGCCTCCCTGGCCGGTGCCAGCAGCGCGGTGCTGGGCATGGCTGTGAGCGGCGATGTGGACCGCCAGCTGCGCGCCATCCGCAACCGCACCACCACCATGGGTGTGGACCAGAGCGTGGCCAACGAGGATATGCCCTACTTCAATGCCTGGATCAACGCAGAAGGCTCGATGAATGAGCTGAGCGACAACGGCACTGAGGGCGGCTACAAGCTCAACAGCTGGGGTGGTACCGTGGGCTTCGAC
>JAGBDZ010000010.1 GCA_017937215.1 Akkermansia sp.
CGCATTCGGACAAAAATATGCACACCGAAATGCAAAAATTGGGGGCAGAAAAGAATAGCGCGGACAAAAATGCACACTATAATGTGTGTATGGTCTTAAAAATAAAACAACAGGATGCCATAGTTCTGCTTCTTCAGGCAAGAAGAGAGTATCGATTACTGAGGGGGAAGAAGGCTCAAGGCCTCTTTTTAGACCGTTTGTCAGAAGAAACAGGGTATGATAGAAAACACCTCATCAAGCTATTGAACAGCAAGAAACGGAAAACTGTACAAAAGCGGGGAGCCCCCATCAAACTGACGGGCGAGGATGTAGATCTTGTCCGACACATATGGGCACTAAGCCATTACACAAACGCGGAATATCTGCAACAAAACATTCACCGATGGTTGACAGATTACAGTTCGACCTTGGAAGAGCCTTTAAGTGAAAAACAGATAAAGCGCATTTCGTCTGTAAGTTACAAGACGCTGGAGCGGGCGCTTAAGGCGTACAGATGCAAAGAGCAGCCAGTCAGGAACTGGTTAAGGAGTGCCACTATCCAGGAAGGCATAGAACTGGTGGAACCTATACGGAAAGTGGATGGTCCGGGGTATATATGCATGGATACAGTTGCACATGGAGGGCGCAGTACGGCAGGTAGTTTCGTCTGGACTCTTACATGGACTGATATATACACCGGTTTTACACTGAACCGAGCGGTCTGGAATAAAGGATTTGAGGGTATGAAAGAGGCGTTTGACTACTGCGTAATGCATACACCCTTCAAGGTTATCAGCATCAATGTTGACAATGGGGGAGAGTTTTTGAATTATCATGCAATCAGATATTGGAGGAACAAGCGGGGAATCAAACTGACACATTCCCGACCGCATATGAAGAATGACAACGCCCATGCAGAACAGAAGAACCGTACTCATGTACGCGAGCTGTTTGCTCGGTTTCGATTAGACGAATATCGGTTCGTGGAAGAAATGAACAAAATCTACGAATTGAATAACATCCGACGGAATTACATGATTCCCTGCAAGGTTTTGAGAGGTAGAGTTTTAAATCCAACAACGGGGAGATACAAACGCGTATACGATAAAGTCAGAACGCCAATCGAACGCATATTGGATTGTGAGGGTGTAGAAGAAGGAGAAAAAGAGGATATCAGGGCAAAGATGAAGCGTATTAACTTCTCTCATATCTCCCAATTGTTGCAGAAAGCGCTTAATGTAATCTTTGAAAAGATTCGATACGATAATCCGCTGGATGATGAGTTACCGGTTGAATAGCTCACCTCCCCCTCGGACCGGCGCTGCACATCAGCATGCCAGGCTTCGCTACGCTCCGCCTGGCATGCTGATGTGCTTAATAGCTCACGTTGGGCACTTTATTAAAATTACGGTGTCTTATTTATGTCCTAAGCACTAGATTCATTTCGGTGTGCGATTTTTGTCCGACAATGGCGTGTGAGGTAAGATGCTTTACAACAATGGTCAATTGGGTTACTATTCCGGAGACGTGGAAGAGGATAAGTCCAGAATGCAGGTGTTACTGCAGATGAATCGTGAGCTGAATAAACGGAAGCGTGAAATCATGGAGGTGACGTCGGCTGTGCTGGGGCGCCCGTTTGAGATGCCGCTCCTGCCGGAGACGGAGGAGGAATGGGCGACGGCGTTCGGCACGAGCTGTGCAGTAGAGGACCAGGCGTATCTGGATAGTCTGGAACCGGTGAATCAGCATCTGCTGGCTGCATACGATGCACATGACGCCGAAGCCATGAAGCGTGCGCTCGAAAAAGGCGCTGACCCTGATTTGCGACTCATCTGGGAGGGCGACACCCTGGCAGCAGATGCTGTGCTGAGCGGCTGGCCGGAAGCCACGGAGCTTCTGCTGGATGCCGGGGCTGACCCGATGGTCGAGGAGGGGCGCTTGCTTATTCAGCTCTGCTGCATGGGCGAGGCGGAACTCTTGCGCCGCGTGTTGCAGATGCCCGGTGTCTCGCCTGATTTCTCGGATGGATATGATTCGCTTGCCGTGTGGGCTGCGGAAATGGGGCAGGTGGAGTGCCTGCGCGAGCTGCGGGCTGCCGGGGCTGATTTACTGGCGGATGACGGCAAGGCGCTTTGCATGGCGTGTGCGGCCAATAAAGTGGAATCTGCCCGCTATCTGCTGGTGGAATGCGGCGCGGATACCGAGTTGGAATACGATGACTGGACCCCGCTGGACCATGCGGCGGCTCATGATTCGATGGAATGCGCGAAACTGCTGCTGGAGGCCGGTGCGAATCCGGAGCACGAAGATATTTGCGGCCGGACGCCTATGCAACGGGCGGATTCGGAACGCATGCGGCAGTTGCTTGACCATTATTGTTTAAATCCGCGGTGCTGATAGATGAAGAGACGCTTTATATTCTTTATGGTGGCCTCCATCGTCAGCGGAGAGGATAGTTTTTGCGCCTTGGTTGGATAAGCGCAGGATAAGTAAGACACTTGTCCTGGTGGTACTCTTTTTCCTTGACAAATAGGGAGAAAGGTTGTATTATCACCCTGTTGTAAGAAGAATCAACTTGCCCTGCTATGTACGAGTATCCTTTATTGACCGAACAGTATTTATATGCCGCCGAGCCAGAGTTCGGAGAGCGTGCGTCTGCCTGGGATGTGGCCATGGGCTTGCAGGCGGTGGATGGTCTGGAGGTTTCTGAATACCTGCGCGAGGTGGCCGGTGACCAGATTGAGGGGCGTATTTCCTTCGATGAGGTACACCGGCGGCTGGATTCTTATTACTCGGAGCAGGGTGGCGGGTGCAGCATGAGCGATGAGGCGGATAAGGTGGCTGCCAACATAGCGGAGTTGCTGAATGAAACAGCCTTCCATTTCAGTCCGGCGGGCTTTGCTGCGATTCACAAACGCCTTTTCCACAATGTGTTCAAGTTTGCCGGGAAAATGCGCGAATACAACATCACCAAGCGCGAGTGGGTGCTGAATGGCGATACGGTGCAGTATGCCCATGTGTCTGATATCATTATGGCGCTGGATTACGATATGCAGCGCGAGAAACGCTTTTCCTTTGCCTCCTTGTCGCAGGATAAGCAGGTGGAGCATATCGCGCATTTCATTGCCGATATCTGGCAGGTGCATCCATTCCCGGAAGGTAACACCCGCACCACGGCTGTATTCTGTATCAAGTATTTGCGCTATCTGGGGTATGATGTGAACAATGTGCCCTTCGCCCGGCACTCACGCTACTTCCGCAATGCGCTGGTGCGGGCCAATTACACGAACGCTCCTGCCGGAGTCGGGGTGGATTACTCTTTCCTCATCAACTTTTTCCGTAATCTGCTTTTTGATGAAAATCACACCCTGAAAAGCCGTTACCTGCATATCCACTGCGAGCGCAATGAAATTGAAACAGGACAAGTTCCAGGGCAAGTAAAAGGACAAGATGCAGGTGAAGTTGCAGGACAAGTGCAACTCCCCGGGGAAAATATATGCCGACTGGTGCGGGTGCTGGGCTCCGGGCAGATGTCGGTGCGCGAGCTGATGACGGGAGTGGGGCTGAAAGGACGCGATAATTTCCTGAATAAGTACCTGACCCCGGCTCTGGAGGGTGGGTATCTGTGCCTTCTGTACCCGGACAGCCCCCGCCACCCGAAGCAGAAATACCGCCTCACGCCGCGCGGTTGCCTGGTGTGGGATAAGCTGCACGGCTGATAAATTGATATTTGAAAGTACAATGTACAAGGGACAAAGTACAATTTGAAAGTCCCTGCGGCTCCGCCGCAGCCGTTTAAAATGGCGAGCCTAAGGCGAGCGGAACTCCTAAATTGTCCTTTGTAATTTGTCCTTTGTACATCCCGCCCAATTCCGATTTGTCGGGCAAATCTTCGGGGGACGTGTGATATTGGCGGAGAAACACGCAGTTTTGGCTTGAATCTGCGGTGCATTGGTATAGAATAAGTGCGTTATGCTAGATATTCGTATTGTCAGGGAGAATCCCGAATATGTGAAGGAACGAGTGCGACTGCGTGGTGGAGACCACTGGATGCTTGTGGATAAGGTGCTTGAGTGTGACGTGAAGCGCCGCAGTGCCGAGACGGAGAAGCAGGCCCTTTCCCAGGAGCGTAACAGTTCATCCAAGCTGATTGGTCAGATGATGAAGGAAGGCCGCCGCGAGGAGGCAGAGGAGCTCAAGAAACGCATGAGCGAGGTGGGCGACCGCATCAAGGAGCTGGACGCCGTGGCCTCTGCTGCCGCTGAAGAGCAGGAAGCCCTGCTGCTTTCCATTCCCAACATGCCGCACGATGCCGCCCCCGTGGGCGAGGATGAATCCGCCAACCCCGAGCTGCGCGTGTGGGGTGCCAAGCCCGAAATCGCCGAGCCGAAGGACCACGTGGAGCTGGGTACCAGCCTGGGCCTGCTGAACTTTGAGGACTCCGCCCGCATTTCCGGCTCCGGTTTCATTGTGTACCGCGGTCTTGGTGCCCGCCTGGAGCGCGCCCTTATCAATTTCCTGCTGGATACGCAGACCCGGGAGAATGGCTACCAGGAAGTGGGTGTGCCCTTCATCGTGAAGCGTGAGTGCATGTACGGCACCGGCCAGCTTCCCAAGTTCGAGGAAGATATGTACGGCTTGGAGGAGAACAGCATGTTCCTGGTGCCCACTGCCGAGGTGCCGGTCACGAATCTCTGCCGCGACCAGATTTTCAAGGATGCCGACCTGCCCATCAAGATGACGGCCTACACCCCCTGCTTCCGCCGCGAGGCCGGTTCCGCCGGCCGCGAGAACAAGGGCATGATTCGTGTGCACCAGTTCGACAAGGTGGAGCTGGTGGAAATCTGCCGCCCGGAGGAAGGCTTTGCCGAGCTGGAGAAACTCACCAGCCACGCCGAGTCCATCCTGAAGAAGCTGGGACTGCACTACCGCGTCATTGAACTCTGCACGGGCGACGTGGGCTTCTCCTCTGCCAAGACCTACGATATCGAGGTGTGGGCACCGGGGCAGGGCAAGTACCTGGAGGTTTCCAGCTGCTCCTGCTTCACGGACTACCAGGCCCGCCGCATGAAGCTGCGCTACAAGGATGCCGATGGCAAGATTCGCACGCCATACACGCTGAATGGTTCCGGCACTGCGCTGCCGCGTCTCTACGTGGCTCTGCTGGAGCAGTGCCAGCAGCCGGACGGCTCGGTGAAGATTCCCGCCGCGCTGGTACCCTACTTCGGCGCCGAGAGCATCACCCCGAAAGCCTGATTTTTCAACGCCCCGGCCTGCGGCAAGCAGGCCGGGGCAAACCGCCTCCTCTCCTCCCCCCATTAACACTTACACCACCTGAGACTGATTTATGCGCGAAATGATTATTGCCATGGGCCCCATGTTCTGGCTCATTCTTTTCTTTGCCACGCTGGCCTTGGCTGTGCTGGCCGAGCGTCTGTTCTATTTCCACCGTATCAACATCAACTCCGGTGAGTTCCTGCGCGGTCTTTCCGCTCTGCTGCGCTCCGGGCAGTACGATGAGTGCCTGCACGAGGCCCGCCAGCTGCCCGGCCCCATGGCCCGCGTGGTGGAAGCGGTGCTGAGTCGCCCTCGTCTGCCTCGTCACGAGCTGCGCGAGATTGCGCTGGAAGCCAGCGAGGTAGAGGTGTACCGCATTGAGCGCAACGTGCGCACGCTGCTGGTCTGTGCTACGGTGATGCCGCTGCTCGGTGTGCTGGGTACGCTGCTGGCACTGGTGAGTTTCTATGAGCAGCCCGGCGTGACCGATGGTGCCGCTGCAGCTCCGGTGGTGGCTGCCACGCTGCAGCAGGCTCTGCTGCTTTCTGCCGCCGGTATTGCGCTGGCAATCCCGACCTACATTTTCTACATGTTCCTGGCTTCTCGTGCCCGCAAGCTCATCAATCAGGTGGAGCGCGCGGGGCTGGAATGCGTGCACATCATTGCCGACGCCCGCGATGAGGCCCTGAGCAAGAAGCCTGAAGAAAAACCGGCCCCCGAGCCCGAAAAGGACGGCGAGTAATCGACATACACCATTCTCCTCATTGCTCATGCGCCGCGTTCGTTCAACACTGAAAGAAGGAGGCTTCCCCATTCTGGTGGTGGCTGCGGTGAATCTGTTCCTGGTTCTCTGCGTCTGTGTGCTGCTGCCGAATCACCTGGGCCCCCACTATGGCTTCTCTGTGCAGCCGCAGGAATCGCACTTCGTCATCGGTTCCTACAACCGCGACTTCGCGCACATCGTGTCTGTGGCTCCCGGAGATACACCGCGCCTGTATGTGGAATCTGAGCTGGTGCGTGGTGGCTACGATGGCTTTGAAAAGTGCCTGGAGTCCTGGAAAACGCCGAATCCCTCCCGCGTATCGGTTATTCTGGTGCTGGATAAGGCTGTTTCCTCCGGGGTTGCTCAGCGCCTCACCGATATGATTCTTTCCCACGGCTACACCTGCAGCTATGCCGCTGTGCCGGCCATCGAATAAATGAAGGATAAAGAACACAGCCTGCTGTACCACACGATGCACAGCCGCCCCATGCCGGGGTGTCTGCCGCTGTTCTTTCTGCTGGCCATGATAGTGGTGGGCACCGGCCTATGGTTTGCCCCGGTGGAGATGCCGGAGCGCGTGCGCCCCAAGGGGGTGGGGAAGGTTTACGTGAAAAACGACCGCCTCACAGATTTTGTGCTCCGTCGCAAGAGTCCGCTGCCGCTGCATTTGCCGTTGCATGCCGATCCGGAGTACCAGGAGGACCTGGCGGCGGCTTCCATGCCGCTGATGCGACGGGCGCAGATTGTGCCGCCACCGCCGCAGGAACTGTTTGACCCGGCTGCCGATTCCGCCGTGCTGGATGCCGCAGCCCTGTTAGAGCTCCCGCCGATGCCCGTCGCCGGATCATCCGCGACCGAATCATCGGTTGAAGCTCCCGTCGGTTCACAATCCGCCACAGGGGCACCTGTGTTCCCCCCAGCTGCTGATGGAGAGGAGGTGCAGCCGTGATGATTGAGCCTATGCCACCCTCAGAGTTTCTGGCGTTCCTGGTTTATCTGGGGGTACTTCTTGCCATCTGCATTTATGTGCCGGTGAAGGTGGTTTCCAAATGGCGCCGCATGCGTCGCGCCCGCACGCATCTCACCTGCCGCATCTGCGGTTTCCGCTTCCTCCGCCGGGATGCGGAAGGAACCTGCCCTCACTGCCAGTCGCGTAACTGATATTGACGGCCTTTGCGCCGCATTAAACATCGGGGCGCTTTGCTTTATTATGCCAGGTTGCGCTCTACCATGGCGTAGGCGCTGTGGTTGTGGATGGATTCAAAGTTTTCGGCCTCCACGCGGTACCAGCTGAAGGCGTTGTAGTGCTCCGTGGCCACGGCTACATTGCGCACCAGATCTTCCACAAAGACCGGGTTTTCGTAGGCTTTGTCGGTCACATATTTTTCATCCGGGCGCTTCAGAATGCTGTAAAGCTGGCAGCTGGCACAGCCCTCGATGAGGTCGATGAGATCTTCAATCCACACTGCCTGGCCGGAGAAACGCACAGAATAGGTCACGATGCCGCGCTGGTTGTGGGCGCCGTGTTCGCTCATGGCCTTGGAGCAGGGGCAGAGCGTGGTCACCGGCACCTTGATAGTCAGGGTGAACTGCCCCGGCTTGCCTACCTCGGCATCAATTTCAAAACGCACCTCATAGTCCATCATGCCCTCCATGCCGGAGACCGGAGCTTTCTTGAGGCGGAAGAAGGGGAACTCCACTTCCACGCGGGCGCGCTGCGCATGCAGCTTGGTGAGCAGGCGGTTCGGCAGCCGCACAGCGGTGCGTACATCCAGGTAGCGCTTGTGCTCGTGCAGGGCTTCTACAAAACGGCTCATGTGAGTGCCCTTGTATTTCTCGGGCAGGTCAACCATGAGTGCCACAGTGGCCACGGTGGATTGGGTGCGCTGCTCCTTATCGCTCACCACAATGGGGAACCGCACACCACGCACACCCACGCGGTCGATGGAAATCTGGCGTGTGTCCAGTTCGTTCTGGGTGTCCTTGAGGTTCTGCATGGCGGGGTGGCGCAGGGGATAGTTTTGTAAAATACGAGGGGGCTTGCAGGCCGAAGCACACAAGCCCCCTTTTCGTAATCAACGACAATCTGCCGTCGAGAACTCCTCCTTCATCAGGGGAGCAGGTTCACGGCGCGAGCGCGGCGGATTTCGCGCGTAATCTTGCGGTGCATCTTGGCAGAAACACCAGTCACGCGGCGGGGAAGAATCTTGCCGGTCTCAGAAGTGAACTTGGAAAGGAATTCCGGGTTGCACATGTCCACAGCGCCGGCGGGGATGTCGATGCGGCGGCGGGGCATGGTCTTGTTGCAGGTGCGGAAACGGATACGGCGTTCGACGCTCTTGAATTCGGTCATCATAATCGTATAAGAGTGCTTAGGAGGTTTAGCGCATCTCGCGGTGCAGAGTGCGGCGCTTCAGGTAGGGGTTGAACTTAACCTTCTCCAGACGGCCGGGCGTGCGCTGGCTCTTCTTGTTGCGGGTGGTCACGTAACGGGAAGGGGTCTTACCCTCGGCCTTGGCCTCCGTGCATTCCAGAATGATAATATCTCTAGGCATAATTGCGAATTGTTGACTTGCGGGCGCCCATTATACGCTATTCTTCGCTATCGTCAAGAGAAATCGCATTTTCCATGTCATTTTGTAGGTCAGCATACCCGACATGGTCCTGTTTTTTGGCTCTGTAGTTGGCGTAGGAGCCATATTTTTTCTCGTATTCCTCCTGGCATTTCACGGTGAGGCGGCAGAACGGACGCACCTGAAGACGCTTCTTGGGGATGGGGTCGAGAGAGATTTCGCAGATGCCGTAGGTGCCGCGGCGGATGCGCTCCAGGGCAGCATCAATCTCAAAGAGCTGCTCGCGGTCCTTATCCAGCAGGCGGATGGTGAGGTCGCGCACTTCTGCCTCACTGCCGGCATCGCCGATGTGCTGACCGGAGGAGGAGGAAACGTTCGATGCGCCGCTGCGCAGGTGGTCGCGAGTCACATTCTGCATGTTGGGCAGCATTTCATCGCGCAGATTCAGCAGGGCCTGCTTCTGCTCCTGCAGGAACTTGGGCCACTCCGGGTCTGCCTTCAGCAGGGCAAGAGTCTCCTTGAGCTTTTTGACGCGGGCCTTTTCCTCGGCTGTCAGCGTTTCGCGCACAGGTGCCTTCTTGGCGGGCGCTGCCGTTTCTTTCTTGGCCGTTGCCTTCTTCTTTTCTGCCGGCTTGGCAGCTGCCTTCGGCTCCTTGCTTGTTGTTTTCTTTGTTGTGGCCATAGCGTTCGTGTAAAATCTGTGTATCTGTTCTTCGCTAGCGTGCAGCGTTATGTGTGATTTTTTGCTACTACCACATGATGCGACAAAATTCAAGTAAATTCTGCTATTATGTAGTAGAAAGTGGCGGAATAGGACATGCGGATGCAAAATTAGAGTGTTGGAGTATGCTTTCTCGTTGCAGAATGACGCAAGCTGTGCTAGGATGACGCACTATGGTGATGGAACGCAAAACGGGCGTGCTGATGCCGCTGTTTTCCCTGCGCCGCGCGGGCGATGCCGGAATCGGCGACCTGACCGCGCTGGAGGAATGGATAGACTGGGCGGCTGCGCATGGTGTGGGCTTTCTGCAGCTGCTGCCGGTGAATGCCCTGGGGGAGGACGATGCGCCATCGCCCTATTCCGCTATCAGCTCTGTGGCGCTGGAGCCGCTTTACCTCTCGCTGGAGCGCATACCCGGTATGCCGGATAATCTGCCGCCTTATCCCGAGGACCTGCCGCCGCTGCAGCTGCCGGGTGGCCGCGACCTGGTGGACTACGCCCGCGTGCGTACCCATAAGCGCTATTGGTTCATGCAGGCCTGGAAGCGCTTTGAGCAGGAAGCGGAGTTTGCCCCGCTTCGTGCGGAGTTTGAGTCCTGGGTGCGCCGCGAGGGACTCTGGCTGGAGGATTATACCACCTTCCGGGTGGCCAGTTTCGGCTTCGGTACCATTGCCTGGTGGCTCTGGCCGGAGCAGAATACCGATGTGGTGCGACGCATTGTGAATGACTGCGCCGATTCCCGCGCCCAGAAGCGCCACCAACAGTGGCTGCAGTGGCTTTGCGCCCGCGAATGGGCACGCGTGCGTGCCCACGCAGATGAGAAAGGAGTGCTGCTCATGGGCGATGTGCCCATAGGTGTCTCCGTGGCCAGCGCCGATGTGTTTTTCGAGCGCTACCTCTTCGATATGGACTGGAGCGGAGGCGCCCCGGCCGAAGGAAACTTTGCCGAGGATCCCTTTACCGCGAAGTGGGGGCAGAACTGGGGTATCCCCCTTTACCGCTGGGATGTGATGGAACACGATGGCTTTGCCTGGTGGGGGCGCCGCATTCGCAAGCTGGCAGAGGTGTTTTCCATGTACCGCATCGACCACGTGCTGGGCTTTTACCGCATCTATGCCTTCCCATGGATGCCCGACCGCAACCCGGAGTTCCTGGCGCTGTCGGAGGATGAGGCTGCTGCCCGCTGCGGAGGCCGCCGCCCGGGGTTCCGCCCGCATGGCGACTGGACTGAGAACGAGCGCCGCGATAACTTGTCGCGCGGCGATTTCCTGCTCCGCCAGCTCATCAAGGCGGCTCCCGGCGTGCGCGTGGTGGGCGAGGACCTGGGCTGCGTGCCCGATTACGTGCGGCCGGATTTATCGTACCTGCGCATTGCCGGCTTCAAGATTCCGCATTGGGAGATTACCCCGCAGCAGCAGATTGTGCGCGGCGAAACCTACAATCCATGTTCTTTTGCCACCTATGCCACGCATGATTTTCCGCCGCTCTGCAACGATTGGGATACCTGGAACGATGCGGTGCAGGATGCCTATGGCGCCGTGCTTGACCCCGCCACCCCGCCGGAAGTGCGCCGCGCTGCCCAGCAGAAAGGGCGCGATTGCGCTCGCGTGCTCTGCTGGCTGGCAGACTTTGCCGGCATGAGCCACCGCGATTGCATGGTTCCCTGGCATCAGGGGATTAAGGATGCGCTCATCCGTGCACTGTTGCAGTGCAATTCAGCCTATGCCGCTCTCATGTGGACCGAGCTGTTCGATATTCCGGTGCGTCTGAATACTCCCGGCACCGAGGGCGGCACCAACTGGCGTCCCCGCATGCCTTTCACTGCTGCCGAAGCCGCTGACATGGAGCAGAGCGCCTGGCTGCGCAAGCTCTCTGTGCAGGCGGGGAGGGCTTAACCGGGGGCGTGGAAAACTACATTGGCAACCTCTGCAAACTTATCAAATGCGAGTTTAGCGAGCAGCCTGCGGACGGAACGTCCGCGGAATTTTGAGCCCCGCCGGTGGGCGAGGCTCAGAATTCCGTTCGCCTACGGCTCACCAACTGCCCCACAAATTTCAATTTGTCTGGCAGGATTGCGCTTTTAACCGGGTTCCCAAATTGCGGTTATTCCTCCTCGGAGTCCCACTCTTCGTCGGACTTCTTCTTTTTCTTGTTCTTCTTTTCGGCTCTCTTAGCGGCAGCCCGTTCCTTTGCTTCTTCCTTGCGGAGCTTGTTCAGCAATTTCTTCCAGTCCTTTACGAACTCGCTCACGTCGGGGCCACCGGCCTCGCCGAGTTTCTGGCCATCCGGGGTCATGGCCACCATGCAGGGCAGCAGGGGGCGGCCTTCGTATGCCCACGGCATGCCGCAGCTCATGCTCACCGCCGGGGAGATAACCGGGAACTCCATCTTGGAACGCTTTGCCCATTCAGCTGCCTTTTCAGGGGAGGAATCGATGTTCAGCATGACCATCTCGCAGCCCTTGCGCTTCATTTTCTTGTATTCCTTGACCAGGGTGGGGGCCTCGCTCACGCAGATACCGCAGGTGGAGCGGGACTGGTACACAAAATAAATCTTCGCTTTGAGGTTGGGTTTAGCCTTGTTGACCAGCTTGGCTTCTTTGAGAATAGCAGGAATGGCGGCCAGTGTCTCTTCCTCTGCTTCCTCCTGGGCATGCGCCGGAAAAGCAATGAGCGAAACAATAGAAAGAAGCAGGGCAAAAAGGAACTTGTTCATGCGCTCATTATGGCAGAAACTCTGCCACCTGGCAATCTAAAACCCGAATATACCCTGAAGATTCACACGTGTTCCAAAGATTTTGTAGAGAATAGAAATATCAGCAACATTTTGGAAGAAGCCCCCCCTCTGCGCAATAAATTGGAATTTGGCGAGCCGCAGGCGAGTGGAAACTTGAGCCCGCAAGGGCGACAGAATCATAGCCCAGGGCGTGAGCCCTGGGTTTGACGAAAAAATAGGCCGGAACCCCGCCAGCTGGCGGGGTGGCAGATTCGCATGAGCGTTCCGTTTATGTTAAGCATTGATTATTTGCATATCAACGCACATCCATATCTGCCACCCACTCACTTCGCTCGGGGTTCCGGGTATAATTAACACCAAACCCAGCGTTCCGCCGCGTGGCGGCTCCACGCTGGGCTATTATTATGCCGCCCTGATGGGCTCAAAATTCCGCTACGCTGACGCTCCGCAAACTACTCTACAAATTCCAATTTATCGAGTTCCGTACTCAAACTTTGGGACACGTGTGCTGAAGATTTTGCCGGCTAGGGAAATCTCAACGCGTATCTTTGGACTGGCCGCATATTGCTTGACAATGCGGGGCAATGTGTTATCAATGGACTATGCATGGATCCGAGCAGAAGTCTGAGGCTCGCCGCCGCCGATGGAGCTTGGGGCGGGTGGGCCTGTGGCTGGTGGGTGGCTTTTTCCTTTCCGTGGCTCTGCATGCGCTGCTCATAGCGTGTAATCTGGACCACCCCGGTGCCTGGTGGTGGCTGGGCTCTGCCTTTCTGATGCTGCTGTTTTTGCTGCTGCTGGCGCTGTGGGTGGTAGTGGCGGTCTGGATGAGTCGCCGGTGGCGGGAAGGCGTGTTGCTGCTGGGTTCGCTGCTTGTCTTTCTGTGGGGGTACCGCGGTATCACGCCGCCCACGGAGTATTGCGTGCGCCTCTGGTGCTGCAATGGCGCCACCATCCGCCCGACCTGGCACATATCTCCGCTCAAGCGGTTGTATTATGCGTGCACGTGGAGCTATCCCGAGGGGCGCGATGGACTGGAGCTGTGGGTAAATGATATCGAAGCCGGCCACAATTACAGCCCGGTAGTGGGGCATGGGTCTTTTGAGCTGAGCTATCAGATGCATGAACATTACGAGGAACGCACGTATTTTGTAAGCGATGCATTCACGCTCATTCTGCCGCGCGACCGGGCCGCCACCGAGGTGCCGCTTCAACTGGCGGCGGATACCAGTGCGCTGGGTGTCATCGTGCTGCCGCGCGATGAGCAATATGAGCAGATAAGCGGGTCTCAGAATCCCATGGAGACCGCCCGGGAGCAGGGGATGCTCTGGCTGCCGGTCACCGAGGAGAATAAGGGTAGCTTTCGGCTCCCCCTGACCGGCGATGAATGCCATTTTGTGGTTCTGTACCGCTGCACCGACCCGGAGTTTGACCCCAGACGCCCCTGGCTGCCGTATATCTTCAACATCCGCCGCCTGCCGGAACCTTGAATACGTGCAGTTTTTGCAGCAGAAAACAAACTATCTCCTTGCCATGAGCGTACGTGATAGCATATAATGCCGGTATGCTTTTACGCAGGGTGGTTAAATTCTATATCGACGGTTTCCGCAGCATGACGCTGGGGCGCACGTTGTGGTGCATCATTCTGCTGAAGCTTTTCATCATGTTTGCGGTGCTCAAGGCCTTTTTCTTTCCAGCCTACCTGCAGGGTGGGGATGCTGAAAAGGGGGAGGCTGTCTCTACTGAGCTGACGCGCCGCGCTGCACCGGAAAATTAACACTATGGACACTATCGATACGTCTCTCGTCGACTGGTCGCGCGCGCAGTTTGCGCTCACGGCCATGTACCACTGGATATTTGTGCCGCTCACCCTGGGGCTGGGTGTGGTCATGGCCATCATGGAAACGCTCTATGTGCGCACGGGCCGCGAGTTCTGGAAGCAGACCGCGCGGTTCTGGATGAAGCTTTTCGGCATCAACTTTGCCATGGGCGTGGCCACCGGCATCATTCTCGAATTTGAGTTCGGCACGAACTGGAGCAACTACAGCTGGTTTGTGGGCGATATTTTCGGCGCGCCGCTGGCTATTGAGGGCATTGTGGCCTTCTTCATGGAATCCACCTTCATTGCCATTATGTATTTCGGCTGGAACAAGGTGAGCAAGGGGGCGCATCTGGCCTCCACCTGGCTCACCATCATCGGCGCCACGATTTCCGCCTGGTGGATTCTCGTGGCCAATGCCTGGATGCAGTACCCCGTGGGCATGGAGTTCAACCCGGATACCGTGCGCAACGAGATGGTGGATTTCGCCGCCGTGGCGCTTTCCCCGGTGGCGGTGGTCAAGTTCTGCCACACGGTCACCTCTTCCTGGGTGTTGGGCGCGGCCTTTGTGGTGGGTGTGAGCTGCTGGTACCTGCTGCGCGGGCGTCATCAGGAGTTCGCCAAGGCCAGCATCCGCGTGGCCTGCTGGTTCGGTCTGGTGGCCGCTCTGCTCACCGCCCACACCGGGCACCAGAGCGGCCGCGACATTGCGCAGCTGCAGCCCATGAAACTGGCCGCAGCCGAGGGCCTGTACGAGGGTGGCCGCAATCAGGGGCTGGTGCTGGCAGCGGCTCTGCGTCCCGGTGTGGACTGGGCTGCCCCGGGCGAAAAAGATCCCTTCCTCTTCCATATCGAAATGCCGGGGGCGCTCTCCTTCCTGGCTACGCATGATTTCAATGGCTACGTGCCCGGCATCCGCAACATTCTGGAGGGCGGCTACACCCTGCCGGATGGCTCCACCGCCCTCTCAGCCGAGGAGAAAATGGCCCGCGGCCGCGTGGCCATCAATGCTCTGGCTACTTATCGCCAGACCAGGGATGCCGCGGAGAAACAAGAGGCTCTGGAAACCCTGCGCGAGAATTTCGCCTGGTTCGGCTATGGCTATCTGAGTAGTCCGGCGGAGCTGGTGCCGCCGGTTGCACTCACCTTCTACGGCTTCCGCGTGATGGTGATGGTGGGTGGCTTCTACCTGGCCCTGTTTGCCGGGTTACTGCTGCTGGGCAAGTGGATTTGCCGCTGGAAACTCGCGTTGCTGGCCGTGGTGCTGAGCACGCCGCTGGCCTGGATGGCCAGTCAGGCCGGCTGGGTGGTGGCCGAGGTGGGGCGCCAGCCCTGGGCCATTCAGGGACTGCTGCCGAATGTGGCCGCCATTTCCCGCCTGGATGTGGGCGCGGTGCAGACTACCTTCTTCATCTTCCTGGTGCTGTTCACCCTGCTGCTGGTGGCCGAGGTGAGCATCATGGTGAAGGCTATTGCCGCGGGACCCGATGCGGAGTGAATAGTGAATAATGAATAGTTAATAATTAATCGTCAATAGTCACTCGTCAATTGTCAGTATGAACGATATTTCTTTACTTCAAGAGTACTGGTGGTTCCTGGTTTCACTGCTGGGGGCTCTGCTGGTGTTCCTCATGTTTGTGCAGGGCGGTCAGTCGCTTATCTGGACCCTTGGCAAGACCGAGGAGCACCGCCGCATGCTCCTGCTGGCCACCGGCCGCAAGTGGGAGCTCACCTTCACCACCCTAGTGGTCTTCGGCGGTGCGTTCTTTGCTTCCTTCCCGCTCTTCTACAGCACCAGCTTCGGCGGTGCCTACTGGGTGTGGATTCTCATTCTGCTCTGCTTTGTGCTGCAGGCTGTTTCCTACGAGTTTCAGCTGAAGAACAGCAATGTGCTGGGCACGAACACCTACCGCGCCTTCCTATTCCTGAACGGTGTGCTGGGTCCGCTGCTCATCGGCACCGCCGTGGGCACCTTCTTCACCGGAGCTGAGTTCATTGTGGACAAAGTAGCCGTCACGAACCCGCTCATGCCGGTCATTTCCCGCTGGACCACCCCCTGGCATGGGCTGGAAGCCGCCCTTGTGCCGCAGAATCTGCTGCTGGGGCTCAGCGTGTTCCTGCTCACCCGCATGCTGGCCTGCCTGTATTTCCTGGGCTGCATGGCCGATGCTGAGTTGCGCGAAGTTTGCCGCCGCCGCTTGTGGATGGAGGGACCGTTCTTCCTGCTCTTCTTCCTCACCTGGCTGGGCTACTGGCTCACCTCCACCGGTTTCGGCTACATGCCGGAGAATGGCGTGGTCTACCTGCAGGGCTACAAGTACCTGAACAACCTGCTCGAGATGCCCGCGGTCACCGCCGTGCTGCTGCTCGGTGTGGTGCTCGTACTGGCCGGCCTGGTGCTGGGTCTTCGCGGCTGGGGCAGGGCATTCTGGCTTGCGGGCCCGGGCAGTGTGCTGGCCGTGCTGGCCATCCTCCTCTGCGCCGGCTGGAACGGCACCGCCTACTATCCCTCCGTGGCGGATCTGCAGAGCTCCCTCACCATCGTGAATAGCTCCTCCAGCCTCTTCACCCTCAAGACCATGACCATCGTCTCCTTCCTCATCCCCTTCGTGCTCGCTTACATCGCCTGGGCCTGGCGCGCCCTGGATAAGCAGCCGATTACGAGGGATGAGGTGTGAGCGGTTCGAACGAAGTGAGAATATCGTTCAGCCGCGTAGCGGCTGAATATCGTCCCGGGCGTCAGCCCGGGATATCGTCCGCGGAGCGGATATCGTTTTCCGTTTAATTAAAATCTGTAGAAGAGCGTGCATTGGGATATATTTTCCCGATGCACGCTTTGATTTATATAGTTGCTTTATGGGGAACGATATCCGCGAGCCGGGGCTCGCGGACGTGGGGAGCGCGAGTTTTCACGATGGGGATGGTGGCTTTGTTTCCCAACTGTTGCTTTGTGGCAGGTTTTGCTGTATTGGGAACGATATCCGGCTGGGGGCTTCGGCTCTAGCCTACGCCCACCCAGGTCGCCGGACGATATCCATGCTGCGCATGGACGATATTCCGGTCTTCGACCGGAACGATATCCGCGAGCCGGGGCTCGCGGACGTGGGGCTTCATACCATATATAAAACTCTTGTTCCTGTTTGCGGGTCGAAACTGTAACCATGAAAAACGACTCGAAGACACCCGGCAAGGGAGGCCAGCTTGCCAGACTGGGTGTATTTACCCTGGCCATGATTAATGTGTCCGCCATTGTGAGCTTGCGCGGCTTGCCGGCGGAAACGACTTACGGGCTGAGCTCGGCCTTTTACTACATCTTTGCGGCGCTGTTTTTCCTGATGCCGGTTTCGCTGGTGGCAGCGGAGCTGACCACAGGGTGGCCGCAGAAGGGCGGTGTGTTCCGCTGGGTGGGCGAAGCGTTCGGTGCGCGCCTGGGTTTCCTGGCCATCTGGCTGCAGTGGATCCAGACGACCATCTGGTTCCCGACGGTGCTGACCTTTGCGGCGGTATCGCTGGCCTTCATGGGGCCTAACCAGAGCTGGGACCATGCGCTCGCATCCAATAATATCTATGTGCTGGTGATTGTGCTGCTGGTTTACTGGGCGGCCACGTTCCTGAATATGCGCGGCATGCAGACTAGCGGCGGTATCACGAAGTGGGGCGGGCTCATCGGCACGGTGATTCCGGCGGCGCTGCTGGTGCTCATGGGCATGGTGTACTGGGGGCAGGGCAATCCCATCGATATCAGCCTGGAAGCCCGCGATTTCATCCCTGATTTGTCGAACTTCAACAACATCGTGCTGGCGGCGAGCATCTTCCTCTTCTACGCCGGCATGGAGATGAGCGCCGTGCACGTGAAGGAATGCGAGAACCCCAGCCGCGACTACCCGCTGGCCATTGCCATTGCCTCGGCCATGACGGTGTGCATCTTCGTGTTCGGCACGCTGGCCATCGGCTTCATCATTCCGCAAGACCAGATTACGCTCACTCAGAGCCTGCTCATCGCCTTCGACAAGCTCTTCGACTATTTCTCGGCATCCTGGGCGGCCCCCATCATGGCCTGCTGCCTTGCGTTCGGTGTGTTGGCGCAGGTGGTGGCCTGGGTGGGTGGCCCGTCCAAGGGCTTGCTGCAGGTGGGCTGCGCGGGGTATCTGCCGCGCTTCATGCAGCGCACAAACAAGAACGGGGTGCAGGTGGGCATCCTGATTATTCAGGGCTGCATTGTGACCTTGCTTTCGGTGCTGTTTGTGGTGCTGCCCAGTGTGCAGACCGCTTACCAGATTATCTCTCAGCTCACGATTCTGCTCTACCTCATCATGTACATGCTCATGTTTGCGGCTGGTATCTATCTGCGCTATGCGGCGCCGGATGTGCCGCGCGCCTTCCGCATTCCCGGCGGCAAGACTCTGGGCATGTGGATTATCGGTGGCCTGGGGCTGCTGGGCAGCCTGGCGGCCTTCATCTTCAGCTTCATTCCTCCCGGTCAGATTCCGGTGGGCAGCCCGGTGGTGTATGTAGGCATTCTGGTGGTGGGTACCATCGTGTTCGCCGGCATTCCCTTCGTCATCTATGCCCTGCGCAAGCCCACCTGGGCTGACCCCAAGGCGGAGGCAGATTTTGAGCCCTTCTCATGGGAGAAGAAGTGATATCATGCAGACAATAGCAAAGGGAGCCTTCGCGGGTGCGGAGGCTCCCCCTTTGTTTGATAAACGATGCAAATTCCCTATTCTTCTGACTGGCGGTTACAGGATATACCGCATTTTCTCAGCGGTGGTCTTATAGCCCAGCACGGTGTTGAGGCGTTCGTTTTCCAGCAGGGAGACAAAGCGGCCTTCTTTCACGAGGGTGCGCAGACCGGGGTCGCGGAAGAGGTCGAGCAGACGGGTGGGCTGCGGAATGCCGCGGCCCGCGAGCTGCGTGTTGTAGAAATTGGTGAAGGTGGGTTCATCCAGCGTGCATCCAAAGGCCACCAGACAGGCCAGGTTGGTCTGGGCCGGGTCATCGATGGGGTCGAGACTGAGCATCCAGCCGGTGATTTTGGACTGGCGGATAGCGGTGGAGATGCGGGTGAACCAGGGGGTGGTGGGCATTTGCACGGCAGGGTTGGAGATGCGCTGCATCTGGGCGCCGGCCAGTTCGTGATAGTAGCGGATGCGGCAGACGTTGCCATAGTAGTTGATGCCCATCATGACGACCCAGAGCATGATGAGACTCATGAAGATGGTGGTGAGTACCCCGCCCAGCCCGAACTTCTTTCTGAAGGAAAAGAGCTGCGAAATCCACACCATGCCGTGGAAGAAGACCAGCAGAATGAAAATCGCCACGCTCCAGGCCAGTGCCTGCACCATCCACGGCTCCGGTGAGTCAGTCACGAAGGCCAGGTAGGTAAAGCCGTTTTTCTGCAGGAACATCCATGAGGCTACAGCCCCGGAAACAGCCAGTGCCAGCAGTATCATTTTAATCACGCCCTTGATGAGCGCAAAGATGATGATGGCCACGGCGATGATGGCTAGTACGGTGAGGATGATGTGTGAGGTTTCCATGGTATAGATAAATCAGCGGATATAGTTTTGCAGCTGCCGTGCAGCCTGGGCGGCGGGGGCGTGCTGCGGGTCGAGCTGAAGGGCTTTCTGCATGGCTCGCAGGGCGGGGCGGTACTGCCGCAGCTCAATGAGGCTGAGCCCCAGTCGGTACTGCACCTCGGCATTCTGCGGATGCTCGCGGGCACAGGCCAGCATTTGCTTCAGGGCATCCACCGGGCGGTTCTGCTGCGCGAGGAATACGGCGTAATCCATGCGGGCTACGGCACTGGCGGGGTCGCGTTCCACGGCGCGGCGGTACTGGGCATCTGCCGCAGCGGTGTTGCCCCGGGCTGCGGCCAGCATGGCCAGCTGCATGGCGCCGGTGGGCTGGTCGGCCTGGTGGGTGGCGGTCTCCTGCATTTCCTGCAGCACCGGGTGGCCGGCCGGCAGGTTCGGGAAAAGTTGCCAGCCGGCGGCGTGGCGCACACTGCGTGTCTTATCTGCCAGTGTCTTGCGGGCGGCATCGCCCCCGAGCAGTTCCACAGCGGCGGCCCGCACCAGGGCATCCGGGTCCTGCGTGGCACCCAGCGCCACTGCCTGCACCTCAGGGGTAAGGGGGAATTGCGCCAGCAGCCCCAGCAGCGTGGCGCGCCAGGCTGCAATCTCCTCTGCTTTGTAAGCGGCCAGCAGTTCCTGCACACTGCCCTTGCCCTGCAGCGCGTGGCCTGCTGCGCGGAAACGCTGGCGGTATTTGCCCATGCGCTCGATTTTGTAGCGCTTTTCCAGATACTCCATGCACCACTGGTGGTCTTTGTCCTTGTGGCAATTCAGACAGGCATTCGGCACGCCGAGTTCGAGGCTCATGCGCGGGTCCGGCCAGTGCAGACCATGGTCCCGGCGCGGGTCGCGGCCCATGTAGGTCATTTTGGGCATGTGGCACTCAATGCAGGGCATGGCCTGCCCGCCGCAAAGCTTGTTGTGGCTCACCTGCGGAGCCAGCACACCGTTGACCACCTTGTTTGTGCCGTGGCACTGCAGGCAGAGCTCGTCGTTCTCCGTGGGCTGGGTCACTTTGCCGGAGTGTGGGTCATGGCAATCATAGCAGGTCACGCCGGTGCGCCCCATGCGGTGCAGACGGAAACTGGTCTCGCTGTAGTCTTCTTCCCACTGCAGACCGTTCGGGTAGAATACGCCGGGTACCTTCGGCAGCTCCAGCCGGAAATGGTCATCAAACTTATCACCCACGGTGAATTTGCCGGTGAGCTCCTCGCGGCGGGCGTGGCAGCTGGCGCAGTTGTCATCGTGCTGCTCCGGGGTGAGCTTGCGGTCTGCCCGCGCCACCAGGCAGCCATCCTCTGCATCCGGGGTGTCTGAGACTTTGTGGCATTGGATACAGGTGATGCCCGGCTCCTTCCAGCTGGCCTTGAAGGTGTCTGTGGCCACGTCGTAATTCTTCTGGAACCCGCTCATGTGGCACCAGGCGCACTGGGATTCCCAGTTCATGCCGCGGCCGGTCCAGTGCCCCCACTCACCGGGTTTGCGGCTGGCGCCGCCGCGTTCCTGCTGCAGCGCATCATCGCGGAACACATCGAACCACTCCCGGCGTTCCACGTCCCAGGCGGCACTCGGCGTCTGCAAACCGCCGTCCTTCCACCGCAACAGGTACTGCACCAGCGGTTCGCGGCCAATCACTCCGCCTACGGTGTAGACCTTGCCTGTTGCCACATCGCGCATCTGAAACTGCCCCTGCGCATCCTGCCGCATCTCCAGCTCCATGCCGTGCGCCTTGATGCGCTGGCCGGCAAAGGCCTCTGCATCCAGCCCGGCCTGTGGGTGGCGCCAGGCCCAGGCGTGGTCACTGCCGGCCCATTCATCGTATTCCTTGCGGTGGCACTCCGCGCATTTCTTCGAAATCGTCAGAGCTGATTCATCCCAATGCTCCCGCATCTCCTCTGCAGAGCAGGGGAGCAGCCCGGAAATCAGTACGAGGGAAGCGACTCTTCGCATGCCCGTATTCTATCACACTCCGCTTCCCTTGCGCAAATGCAAACCCCCGCCGCCCACGTCATACGCTGCGCGTGTTCTTTCTCGCTGCGTCATTGACAGCGCTTCCCCTTATCGGTAGAATAGGGGTGCGGTTCATATGCGTCTCCTCCTGTTCAGTTTTGCATTGCTGGCACTGGCTTCCTGTCGCCAGATGGTGAATGCTGTGAACATGAAGCAACTGGCCCCTGAGCTGGTGGAATACGCCCGGGAGCCCGGTGCATGGTATGAATACATGCCCGAGTATGCCCCGCATTTCTGCCTCAAGACGCGCTATCATATTGTGTACTCCGACCCGGAGATGCAGCTGGGCTACTGGCGCCTGCGACACCCGCTGCCTCCCCACCGTGTGATGATGGAAGCCCGCGGCGATTCACTCATTCTGCACCGCAGCTTTGTGTGGGATGGCGTGAGTTTCGGCCGCACCGAGCCGCGCGAGCTCATGCCCAGCCTGCTGCACGATGCACTCTACTATGCCCTGCAGGGGGATGCTCCTTTTACTCGCCGTGAGGCCGACCTGGCTTTTCTGCGTGCCTGCCGCCGCTACAACTGCTCAGGCAAATACGCCTCTTACCTCAGCGTGCGCACCCTCGGCGGCTTTTTCGGCAAGCCGGAGGGAACTATCGCTCCCATCGTGGAAGTGACTTCTCCCGCCACGCCGCCGGCCCCGCTGGAGCCATAAGTCCGAGCCGCTGGCGAGGATACCGTTTCCGGTGGGGTGTGGGTTTGTTGTTTCCCAATGAATGGGAAGCGTCTGGCTTTGGCTGAAAGGGGAACGATATCCTGACCTGCGGTCAGGACGATATCCGGCTGGTGCCGGACGATATTCAGGCCGTTGGCCTGAACGATATCCGCGAGCCGGGGCTCGCGGACGTAACGTCCGAGCCGCAGGCGAGGATATCGTCTTGCACAGCAAGATATCGTCTGCTCGAAGAGCAGATATCGTCCGCGAAGCGGATATCGTTACCGATGGGGTGTGGGTTTGTTGTTTCCCAAGGAATGGGAATAGCCCGGCTTTGGCTGAAAGGGGAACGATATCCTGACCTGCGGTCAGGACGATATCCGGCTGGTGCCGGACGATATTCAGGCCGTTGGCCTGAACGATATCCGCGAGCCGGTGCTCGCGGACTTAATCAGGCGGGCAATAAGCGCACGACTCGGTCGGCGCGGGGGAGGGTGATGGTGACGGTGGTGCCGGTGCCTTCCTTGGAGGCGAAGCCGAGGGTGCCGCCGTGGTCCTTGATGATGCGGCGGACGATGAGGAGGCCGAGGCCGTTGCCTTTGGATTTGGTGGTGCGGAAAGGTTCGTACATGCTGCCCATCACTTCGTGGGAGATGCCGGTGCCGGTGTCGGAGATGACGATGCGGAGGTCGTTGTCGTTGTATGCGGTCTGGATGTAGATGCCGCCGTCCTCGCCGGGTATGGATTGGTAGGCGTTTCGGATGAGGTTGTAGAGCGCCTGGAAGAGCTGGGCGGAGTCGGCGCTGAGCTCGGGCAGGGCCTCGCTGAGTTCCAGGTGCACGGAGATGCCGCGCGGGGCGATTTCAGGGTCCAGGGTTTCCAGCACGCGCTCGATGAG
>JAGBDZ010000061.1 GCA_017937215.1 Akkermansia sp.
CTTTATCCTCTCCGGCGCCCCGCCTGGCAGGTTGTTAGCCAGTAGTGCCGCTTCGCAGCAGCCCTCGGCGCCTCGGAAAGTCATACTTGGAAAATTGCCTCGCCCGGCCGGTGAAGCGGCTTGCCGCTCTCTCTTTCGGGCAACCCCGTAGCGGGGTGCGGGGCAAAGCTTATCACAAACCGCATTTCACGTCAAGCGTATTTTTGACTTTTTTATGCAGAAAATTCATCCCGCCTGCCCTAACCACTATCATTTCGTGTAGGTTAGAGTTGAAAAATTATTTTTTTGATTCAGGACAAACATGAATTGCCCCCAGCAAATGAAGGACAGAGAGTCTGCGGAATATTAAAGAGAGTTCCCGAAATGCCAGACGCAAATAATAGACAGTGGGCATGGCGCGGCACAAGGCGGCACCATGCCCGGTATTAGCAAATTCGCAGATACAAGGTGCATCCCTTACGGTGCAAGCTTTTCTGTGGCCTGCATGTGCCCGGCAGCAGCAGCTTTGCGCCACCAATCACGCGCAGCTTCCGGGTCAGCCTTGATTCCAGCCCCGGACTCAAGGCAGTTTCCCAAGTGAAACATGGCCGAGGGGTTGCCAGTCTCGGCATATTTTCTGTAGATTTCCACAGCAGCTGCACAGTCCTTCGGCACCCCGAGTCCCTTCATAAGGCAAGCGGCATATTCCATGGCACCCAGGACGTCTCCCTGCTGCGCGGAAAAGGCAAACAGCTTTGCAGCCTGCTGCAAATCCCTGGTGGCACCGTGGCCGCTTGCCACACATTTTCCAAGAAAACAGGCAGCGCGCGGGTGCCCGGCTGCGGCGGCCTTTTTCCAGCACACAGCAGCCTTGGCAGGATTTATCGCCACTCCCAGACCGCGGTCGAAGCACGCCCCCAGCAGGCAGAAGGCTTCAGCATTCCCGCGGGCGGCCGCCTGTTCAAAGCAGCGGACAGCCCCGGGATAATCCTGCTTTACACCATGGCCATCAAACAAGAGCTTACCCAACTCCAGCAAAGCAACCTCATTTCCGGCCTTGACCGCCACCTTCAGATACGGTATAGCCCGAGCGCAATCCTGGGGAGCACCTCCGTACCCCTCCATATAAGCACGGGCAACAAACAGGCAAGCCTCCGCATGTTTCTGACCGGCAGCCTGAGTAGCATAATCGAGAGCCTTTGCGGCATCCTTCCGCACGCCGGCTCCGCGGTCATGGCACACCGCCATACTGTAGGCACCGGCGGGGTTTCCCGCCTCCGCCGCAGCAGTATAATATTCAACCGCCTTGCCCATGTCACGCTCCAAGCCTCCATAGCCATTGGCATGGGCCATACCCAGCACCACCATGGCATCAGCCCACCGGGCCGCGGCAGCCTGCTGCCAGCACCTCACCGCCAGTACGGGGTTCCTATCCGTACCGACGCCCCGGTCATAGCAGAGGCCCAGATGGTAAGCAGCCTCAGCGTGACCGGCCCCTGCCGCGCGCTGCAACATTTCAAATCCGGACTTCTGCACATCGGCATCGGGCGAACGCAGCATCCCCCGGCCACGGTGGAATATGGCAGGTGCATAATTCAGCTCAGCCGCCCGCTGCAGCAACTCCTCCGCGCGTGCAGCGGCAGCATTATCGGCCGCTGAGGCCCCCAGCTCGAGCGACTCCTCATAAAGGGCCTTTCCCTCGTTCTCTTGCCGGTCACCGCAGCCCCCGAGCAGCAGGGCCGCAACCGCCCCCGCCAGCAGAAACTTCTTTTCCTTGTTCATATCGTGTCTTTGCGCTATCAGAATCTTCCTATCTACCGTCTCCTAACTCATTCCCCCCTCCGGCAAAGCACCGGAGGGGGGGAGAGGAAGAAACGGATGCGATGTCCGGCCTGCACCAGGCAGGCCGGACGTACAGATCCATCAGAACGTGTACTTCAGACCAGCAGAGCCACCCGCCGTCGTCTGCTCAGAACGGAACTCACCGGTCACGTTGCCGAAGATCCCCCACTGGTCACCCAAGGGAACCAGCAGACCGGCGTTGAGGCGCAGGCCGCAGTTGCCGGCCTCCGGACCGGACAGCTGGAAGCTGTTGCCACCGCCGATGAAAGCGTTGTTCACCTTCGTAGTGCTATCACCCGTATCGGCCACAAACATAGCCTCTGCGGAGAAGTAGCCCGGGTTCACCGTCTGGTCACCGAAGCGGTAGGTATAACGGGCACCTACACCGAAGGTGAAGGAAGCCACGTCATCGAACGAGGAGCGCAGGCCGGCATTGCCCATGCCATCTTCCTCCATGTTATCCACCTGGGCAAACAGAGCCTCGGCCATCACCAGGCTGGAGAGGGAGTAGCTCTCCGTCTGCCAGATGGCGTAGGTCGTCTCATAGCTCATGGTGAATGCCATGGCATCCGTGCTGCCCTCAGCCGTGCCGGAGTAGCCGTGGCCAGGGGCATTCACACCCACCATGCGCTCCGTATCCATGCTGAAGAAGGCGGCACCGATCGAGCCCATCTGGGCGAAACGACCGCGGCGGTGCAACAGTCCCACATCGAGGAACACGCCGTCGGAATCAATCTTGGTTGCGCCGCAGTCGGCATCAGCCTGAGAGAAGGACAAAGCAGCCCCGAAGGTCCACTCATCATTAATAGCATGAGCCACGGTGAACATAGCACCGATGCTGTCGCGGTTGTACTCAGCGGCATTGCCATCCTCATTCACGGTGGAGGAACCACCAGTCACTGAGGCGGAGACCGAGGTGGATTCCACATCGCTCAGACGAATTCCGCTGGGGGCATAGCGACGCTGCAAGCCGGCGGCCACGCTCTGCAGCGTGCTGCGCAGCGTCTGCAGGTGTTCCTTGGTCTCATCGGCGATGAGCTTCGGCGCAGCAGCCAGGCCGGCACCGCTCAGACTCTCCAAGGCAGCCAAGGCAGCTTCCTCAGAGCGAGTGTGCTCCAGGGCATCCATCACGGCACCCAGTTCACCCACCGGGGCATCCAGCGCAGCCAGGGCATCAGCCGTGGCAGACTGGTTCTCGGTCTTGCCGGCTGCACCCTTATAGTTCCTGGAGAACACGATGTCACCACCTTCGGCATGCACGTTCAGCGTGTCGTAGCTGTGCAGCACCTCCGCAGCAAAGGAGCCCTTCACTGAGCCGGTCACCACAGAGTGGCGTTCCTGGTCAGCCACATTGGCCTCATTCGTGCCCATGTCGTTCAGCTGCAGCACAGCACCATCAATGCTCAGTACCCCGCTGTTGCGGATCTGGTCAGAGCCGCTGCGCTGGCCGAGCTTCACATCGGCCACCACGATGGAACCGGCATCAATGCTGCCGCCGTTCACCGCCACAGAGCCCATATTCTTCTCACCTGCAATCTGCATAGTGGAGTCCTTCAGGGTCAGCGTACCCAGCGTGGCACCGGCGGCGGCATCCAGCTTGGAGCCATCCACCTTCACACCACCGATTGCGGTATCACCGGCCAGCACGAGCGTATCGCCACCGGTCTTCACGATGGAGCCTACGCCAGTCACCGTGCCCACCAGCTTCACGCCCTTGCCGGCATTCAGCGTGCCGGCAATGTCCAGCGTCTTACCGGTCAGAGTCACCTCGGAGGCATCCAAGTTGCCATCGATGGAAAGCTCACCGGCGGCAGCCGTCACGTCTGCGCTCACCGTACCATCACCGGCCAGGGTAATATCGCCAGTGTTGGAAACCACCTTGCCGGCAATATCCAGGTCACCGGCAGTCACCACCGAGCCCTCAGCCGTCAAGGTTGCACCTGTGGCCACCGCCAGATTCTTCACTGCGGCAGAACCGACCTTGGAATCCGTGCTCACCGTGGTATCGCCCGCCTCCAGAGCACCGGAGATGGTGGAGTTGGACAGAGCAGCAGCACCCGTGGCCGTCACAGAGCCCTTCACCTCAGCATCGGTCAGCGTAGCGGCATCCGCTGTGGTCACGGAGCCAGTGATGGTGCCGTTGTGCACCGTCACAGCGCCGGAAGCGTTGGTCACAGAACCAATGAGCTTGCCACCGCGAGTTACGTCTACCGTGGAAGCACCGGTGATATCGCCGGAAATCTTACCACCATCGGTCACGCTCACGGAATCAGAGGCAGCCACATCGCCGGTGAGCGTACCGTCGGTGGTCACGCTCACCGTGGTGGCTCCGGTCACACTACCGGCTGTCACCGTAGCTCCGGCTGTGACGCTCACCGCACCGGCTTCAGTGATGCCGGCGGCAGTCACCGCAGCACCGTCGGAAGCAGACAGTCCATCATTGTTCAGCTCAATGGTGCCGACATTCTTGAAGGTTGCGGCATCCACCGTCAGGCCACCCGAGATATTGGCACCGCCCTTGTTGGTTACCTCTGCACCATCGCTCAGGCTCATGCCACCTTCGGCCACGCTGATAGCGTCCACATCTGTACCGGTGATGGTCACATCCAGGTCAGAGCCGCTCAGAATCAGGCCCTTGTCAGCCTTCAGCTCAGCCATCTTGCCATCGATATTGTTCAGTTTCACCGTGGTGGAATGGAAGCTTCCTTCCACCGCAACCGTGCCGTTAGTCAGCGTAGTTGTGCCGTGTACAGTCACATTAGCAGCGGCCAGCGTACCAGTGTTCACGCTCAGGTCATTGCCCACGTTCACATCCCCCTTCACCGTCACATTGCCGATGGTGATCATGTCTCCGGTCACATTCATGCCGGAACCGATGGTGGCGTTGGTCAGCGTAGCGTTGGCCACAGTGTTGCCGTTGTCTGCATTCACAGCATCGGTCTTAGTGTCCTTCACAATGAGGTCACCCTCGGTAGACATGGTGATACTACCGATGGAAGTCCCATTCAGCTCAACCTTGGTAGCACCGCCCGTGATGCACCCAATGCTGCCGCCGCCGGTCACAATCTCACCATCGGAGTTCAGCGAACCAGTGATATTGGCATTCGTCAGCTCAGCACCGCTGGCACCGGACACAGAGTCGATGGTGCCATTTGTAGCGGTGAGCTTGCCGGTCATCCCGATGGCCCCCACCGTGGTGTTGGTGGTGCTCACATCGTTGGCACCGGTGATGCTGCCGATGTTGCCACCAGTGGCCACCACATCAGCATCCGGGCCACTCATGGCCAACTCACCCGTGATAGAGGCTGCATTCAGCACAGCACCGGTAGCACCGGTCACGGAAGCAGCGGTCAGCGTGCCATCAGCGGCATCCAGTGAGCCGGTCAGCACCACAGCCCCGGTGGTGATGGTGCCGCCATTGGAAATCTCCATAGAGCCGGCAACAATCTCATTGGCACCATTGCTGATAGTGCCGCCGTCAGCCTTCACCGCACCGTTGGCGGCATAGATGCTGCCGTTGGCCGTGATGGTGGCACCATCCTCTGCGGTCACACTGGCTGCACTGCTGGTAATTCCCTGAGCAGAGCTGATAGTGCCGCCGTTGGTTGCGACTACACCATTGTCGGCAGAAATGCCACCCTGCGTGGTTGTGATAGTGGAAGCATCTGCCACGACCTGGGACGTTGTGGAAATCGTGTTAGTAGTCAGGCTTGATGCCTCACCATTCAGGGCTTCGGCCCGTACCTCGTTCGTCAGGTTGGTCAGGCCCGTGCCCACTACGGCTTCAGAACCCTTCAGTACAAGACCCGTCACGCCGGTAAGCTCAGCAATCTTCAGATCCGAGTTTTCCAGAACCAGCGTTGCAGTATCTACATTCACACCGTCCAGCTTACCTCCATTCTTCAGCGTCAGCTCGTCCGTCACCGTCACATCCGTTGACTTCAGAGTAGCCTTCGTGCCATCGATGGTCAGGTCATTTACCGTCACCTCAGAAGCATCCACTGTAGAAGCCCCGGCGATGGTCAGGCTATCCAGATCCACCTTGTTGGCAGTCAGCTTGGAACTACCGTCTGCAGTGGCATCCAGAGTCAGGTTGGTGCCGCTCACGTTGCCGGTAATGGCAAGCGTGGAATTGGTAAGCACCAGGCCAGTGCCGCTGTTGATCTGCAGGTTTGCAGCCGTCCAATTCTGGTTGCTGGCAGTATCAGCCTCAGTTGCATCAGCGTTGCCCACAATGATTCCCTTCTCTGCCGTGATGCTGGTGTAGGCATTAGCACCGGTCAGGGAGGCGATGGTTACGCTGCTGGAGGCAGACTCAATGGTGTTCACCAGGGTAGCATCGGGAGTACCCTCAACTGCCCCCATCTCACCAATCACGATTGCACCGTTACCGGTAGCACCGCCGGTGGTACCCACCTTTACCGTGGTTCCCTGTGCCGTCATCGCATCGATGGTGATGGCTACATCATCCGGGCTGACAGTGCCGCGGGCAATGAGTTCCTGACCAGTGCCGGCAAGCGTGCCGACGCTGATAATGCCGCCATCCACCTCCGTACCGGAGCCCTGCAGCACACCGACGATGTACACATCGCCCGTGGTGGCAGTCAGGGTGTTATCTGAGCCGTCAACTCCACCGGTAATGATGATGTCGCCCTCAGCGGTGGTCACCGTATTCTGCCCGGCACCGGCAATGGAAGTCACCGTCACATCGCCTTTAGCCGTGAGCGCGTTCTCAGCGCCCATGATGGCACCGGTAGTAATCTCACCATTGGTTGCAGTCAGTTCGTTCGAATTGCCGGTAATGGAGCCGCTCACAATGCCGGCGGTCTCGGAAAGCAGCTTGTTGCTGTTGCCAGTGATATCCCCGGTCTCGATGGATTCGGTGGCGGTAAGCTCGTTGCCGTCACCATTGACAGCCCCGGTCTCAATCGTGGTGCCGGTCAGTGTATTGCCGTCGCCCGCGATGGATTCGGTCAAGATATCGCCGTTCACTGCGGTCAGCTTATTCGCATCGCCGGTAATGGTTCCAGTAGTCAGCGTAGCACCATCACCCTCCACCTCGATACCATTGGCAGTCAGGATATTACCATTACCTTCGATAGCACCGGTGGTGACAGTGGCTGCAGCAACCAGCTCATTGTATTCACCATCAATAGCGCCGGTGGTGATGAAGCCTTCCTCAGATGCCAGCGTGTTACAGTCGCCAGTGATGGCACCAGTAGCGATATTACCCATGGCGGTCAAGGTATTGCCCTTGCCCTCCTGTCCAGCGGCGGTGGCATCATCGGCACTAGTAATGGTCCCGGCCTGAATGCCGCCGGTTTCAGAAGTCAGCGTATTGCCGTTCCCCTGAAGTGCACCTTGCAGGTAGATACCCTCACCAACACTGTTCGTCCCCTTGGCCAGCAGCGTGTTCCCAGTGCCGGCGAGAGAAACCCCATCCGTGGCATCCAGGATGATGCGGCCCGTGTCGGCAGTCAGTGTGTTCTGGTCACCGGCAATGCCTCCGGCAATGCGGATTCCGTACTGAGAAGCACTCATACCGTGAGAAGTCAGCTCGTTGGCATCGCCCGTCAGCTTACCATCCACATTGATGGAAGCCGCGGCTTCCAGCTCGTTGGCATCGCCGGTGATGGCACCTGAATTCACAGCCCCGCGGGTGGAAAGCAGGATGTTACCATTGGCATCAGTGCCGTCCACGCCAATACCGCCAAGGGCGATGTTGTTATCAGCGGTCAGCTGGTTATCACTACCGGTCAACTTGCCACTAATGGTGATGAAACCGGTATTCGCCACAGCGGCATACTCCGCATTCCAGCCTGCTTTCTCATCATCGGCCAGAGCATTGTAGGCCTCCGGAGTAATTTCGGCACCGTCCTTCCAGTACCTGGCGACGGTGGACAGCTCGTAAGCGTTGATATCAGTCTTGTTGGCACTGAAATCGCGAAGCACGGTAAGGGAGGCTATGCCATCATCCTTAGTTTCCACGGCACCCAGCGTAGCCGAGGCACTGGCCTGGTAGGTAGCATCCACAGCCAGCGTAAGCTGACCGGTGGGCAGCACCGTGTAGTCTTTTCCATCGAGATTAACGATGGAACCAGGTTTTGTCTCGCCGACGATCGGAGCGGTAATCGCAGACAGGAAATCATCCTCCGCATCGGTCAACCCGGCAAGGGCCTCGGAAACAATGGCACCGGTATTCTCAACCGCGCCCGTGCCGAGCGTAGTGGTGGTGTACTCAAAGTTGTACTTGGCCACCACGTCGCCATCGTTGAGCACACTGCCGGCAGGAAGCAGCTCCAGCGAGCCCTCGGCGTTCTCCTTATAGAGCTTCATCCCCTCTGCCACGGTCACTGTATTACCCTGGCCGCAGTTTACCTTGTACATATAGGCCTTGGCTCCCTCCACGGCAGTGGTGGTGCCGGCTTCCGTGCTGGCAACGGTTGCCAGGCGAGTCAGTCCGCCGGTCTGGATGGTGGAGCGGCTATCCAGCTGGGCCACCCCCGTCTGGTGGGCATCTGTCAGATCACGCAGCTTCACATTGGCATCCACTGCGTCTGCAGAAGCACCCAGTGCATCACCCACAGCGGCTACATCGCCCAGGATGACGGTACCGCCATTCAGCCCAAGACTCAGGTAATCACCATTATTCAGCTTCGGCGTAGTAAGTTCTCCATTCACCACGTTGATGATACCGTGAGCAACATAGTTCACAGCCGGACCGATAGAAGCCACAGCAGAGCTGGTGGAGCCATTGCCCACGAGGCTCAGCACACCTTCGTTGTCGAACTTAAGCTCATCAATACGAGCATTGCCCTTGATGGTTACCTCAGTACCCTTGTAATCATCGATGATGTATGACTTGCCGGCACCTTCACCAGCCCCGCGGACCTGGAGAGTATCGATATAGGCATCGCCGTTGATGACAACAGAGGAAAGGTCGGCTCCCTCCGTATACAGATCGCCAGCATTCACCTTCATGGTCTTAACGAATGCTGTTCCGTCAATCGAGATCTCTGCCCCCTTCTTCACATTCACCGTGCCGAAGTAGTTATACTGATTTTCAGGATTTCGATTATTTCCGGCAGCCCCAGACTGACCATTGTTTGCCCAGATATTCTTAATAGCAATGGTTGAACCATCGATATTCAGCGTACTTGAGTTTTCATAAGCCCCACCGGCCTTACTATTCACATCCGCCAGTTGAGCAGCGGAAACCGTGCCATCCCCTGCCAGTGCATACACGTTGGTCAAATTCAGAGTCTGGTCTTTGCCCATGGCGGTTTTGGTAGCGACCTGCACATTGGCATTTGCAACACTCAGCGTTGCTGCAGCACCGGAAATATCCAGCGTACCTTCCGTCACCAGCGAAGCATCATGGTTCCCGGCAGACTGAATATCGCCATCCAGATTCACGGAAGAATCATCGGTAATCGTCATATCTCCCTTGGAGTACAGGTTCACATCATCCAGCAGCCGGCTGCCGGTGATGGTCAGCGCACCATTCCTGATGTTCACGTCCGCGCCGGAAACTGTGCTACCCGTGATGCTGCTGGCATCTGTAGCTGAAAGAACGGTCTTCGTGTAGGTCTCTATGGCATTTCCCTCAGCATCCGTACCAGCCAGCGCGGCGGCAGCAATGGTGGAATCCGTCACAGAGAGCGCACCGGCGCCAGTAGTGACAGTGGCGGCACTGATGAGGTATCCATCGATAATGATATCACCGGCAGCTGTCGTGATTTCTGATTCACTGATGCTTTTCTCAAATACGCGTTCAGAAACCAATACATCCATGTTCACGCGGCTGCTCCAATTATCCGCTAACCATGCAAAATCTGCGGTCTTATATGCAGCCAGCTGTACCGCAGAAGAGAACGTGAGCTCGTAATCACGGGAACTGGGGGATATGGACACATCGTCAAATATGAATGTCGCGTTGCCGTTTTCCACTGTGCATGAGGTGGAGCTGGCCACAACCTGGCCACCTTTCTTGAGGGTCATCACCGTAGAATCGGCAATGCTGTGCCCGCTGCGAATCTGAACTGTCACCGAGGTCAGCTTGCCAGCCTCCGGAGCAACACCAATCGCCGTCAGACCCTTCTTCAACTTGATACTAGAGTATTCACCACCATTAGGCGGTAAGTCTCCGATATAAGAGGGCTCAGACGCCGCTGCATGTTCAACAATTGCGCACGTGCTATTCAGATCAATAGAACCGCTCCTGGTGGAAATCACCACATTGGAAAGAGTAGAATCGGTCACCTTGACATCTCCATAAGGCACATCGGCTGTCACAGGAGTGCCGGCCAGAGAGGACTCCTTGGTTACGGCAGCAGGTGCCACATCGGAGTAGGAGATGGAGCCGTCTTCCCCGATGGTGGCAGAAACGCCGCTCTTGATGGTAGCGTTGGCGAGGGTGCTATCGGATATGATGATGGAACCGCCGATGGTGGAGTCGAAGTCGGACACATCCTGATTGCTGATACCCCTGGTAGAGAGAGCAATACCATCGATGGTGACGGAGGAGAGCTTGATATCGCCCTCGAGGTCAAGCACGCGGGTGCCGTTGACATTGGCATCGCTGCCAGAAATTTCCATGTGTGCACCGCCAATCACAACACTGTCGGTCAGGGCACCGCCGTCCTCTACGGTGATGGAGCCCTCATTGCCGGTGATGGTGGAGCCGGTGATGGTGGAGCCGGCTCCACTGACGGTGATGCCGTCGATACCATCGGCCTCAGCCCCGATAATAGAGCCAGACTCGATAGTGCCACCATTCTGCACAGTGAGACTGCCGGAAACATTTTCAAGATCGGCACCGTTCACAGTGGAAGCATCGACGGTGACGTTATTGGCACCATCGATAGAGCCACCTTCGATAGAGGCCCCATTCTGCACAAGCACATTGCCCTCTGCGGTCACATCAACACCCACGATTGCAGACTCATCAACCGTGAGATCGCCACCGACATTGACGGTGATGCCGGCGTTATCGTCGGAGGTATCATCAGGTGTGCCACTGTCGTTGGGAATATCAGTGATAGTGGAGTTGCCGGTGAGGGTGAGATCGCCGGTGGCAACGATGGAGGCACCATCTGTGACATCAATATTGTTGAGGGTAATATCACCCTTATCGGGGGAAGCGGACTGGTCGGCAGTGGTGTTCACCGAGCCGGTAATGGTGCCGTTGTCGAGGAAGATATCCCCACCAGTGGAGGTGACGGAGCCGGCAAGAGCTTCTACATTGCCGGTACCTGTGGTGGTGCGGGAAAGAATATCACCGGAAGCAATGATAGCGGAGTCTGCATCAATATGGAGCGTGCCGCCGATAGTCACATTACCGTCAATATCCGCCGAGCTGGCATTAAACTTGAGGTCGTTCACGGCCACATGCCCGTCAATATCTGCAACAGTATTGGCAAGACCGAGGTTGCCCGCATTTTCAAGATTGGCACCAGCCATAGCAGCGACGTTGCTCCCGGTAATATACAGAGAGCCCTTGCCGGAAACAGCCCCCAAATCCAGGACGGAATCTGCTGCCTCTGTGTTATCGATGCTGAGTTCGGAATCAGAGGAAAGCCTGGTCGAGGCAGTCTCAATGCTCACGTTTTCCAGAGCAACGGCAGAGTAGCCGGCGACCAGGCGGGAATTCACCTCAAGCGCATCATTGGCCGTGATGCTGGTCGGGCCTGCCACGGCATCGCCCTTGGTGACAACGCTGTTATTAAACTGAACAACATCTGCCGTGAGGGAGGTGTTGCCTTCAAACTGGGTCTCATATGTGGTAGTCCCCGGAGTAGGGCTGGAAACCTCGAAGGTGAGATATCCATCATCTGTTACGGTCTCAGTGAAAGGAGTCCAGGAAGAATCGCCCGGAACGAACTCAGTCGTGGAGAGAGTGCCATCGGCTTCCAATTCATACCACTTGTTATCGATAGACTGCGCGATAGCTACAGCCTTTGTATCATCGGTATAGTAGTATGTCTTGGTAGCTTCTTGGGCAATGTAGGTATTGCCGCTGAGCCCGGGGGTTCCAGATGTAAACACATGGTCATTCTTACCAAATTCCGTATAGGTATTGGCACCGTATGCGTTGTACACGCTGGCACTGACAGCGATTACTGCCGCTATGAGGCTGGCACGCAGTTTTACAGGCAGATGTAATTTCATATCTGTTAATCAGTTGTTGTTTTGTATAGTGGAAGAAACTTGGAACAGGCAGCTGAACCATGAAGAGACAATCCGGCCTTGTAGCAAGTCCATCGTGATTCTACGGCTTTGTAATCCGTAAAATGTTAACTTAAAATCACGCTTTTTCAATAGATTATATTTCTGTAGTCTTTGCATAGTCTATATCGCACGGAAAGCAGTTCCTGCTTGCAATATTTTCTTTTCTGAATAACTGATTTCATGCTTGACTTACGGATTACAAAAGCGAGATACCAATGAAGATTGAACTAACCGAAAACGAGATTGCGGCACTGGCTCTGCTGAAGAGCAGCGGGGTAGAGGCGCTGGAGGCAGCGCAAGTTGCATGCCGCGCCCTGAAAATCGGACGAGGACGAGTGAAGCGCACGCTCCGCTGCCTGACGGAAGGAGAAAAAGCTCTGCGCCAGCAGGAACGCACGGTTTCGTTTCAAAAAGCAGTCGAAGCGGCGCTGGAGGCGCGGCGGGAAAGGCGGGTGCGGACGGTCGACGACTTCCGGTATTTCACGCGGCGGTTCATGAAGCGTTGCCCGGGGATGGCGCGGCGGAAGGTGCGGGCGATAACGCCGCAGGAGTGTGCGCAGTACATTGAGCAGGCGTTTGATACGCCGAGGCAGCGGCAGAAGGCGCGCTTAATCCTCAGCGGGGTGTTCGGCACGGCGGTGAAGCGGGGCTGGTGCAGTGAGAATCCGGTGGCGAAGGTGGAGGTGCCGCGGGTGGTGGAGAAGCAAGTACCGATTCTTTCGCCGCAGGAGATTTCCGACTTAAAGCAGACAGCGGCGAGCTACCGGGGCGGCAGCTGCGCGGCGGCGGTGGGGATGATGCTGTATGCCGGTATCCGCCCGCACGAGGTGGCGCGGCTGAGCTGGGAGCAGGTTGATTTGCAGGAGCGGGCGATTTATGTTATGCCGCAGCACAGCAAGACGGGCGGTGCGCGCCGGGTGACGATTCATAAGCCGCTGCTGCGGATATTGCGGGCGCACCGGCGGGCGGATGCGGAGAAAATATGTCCGCCGGACTGGCTGCGGCACTGGCGGGAACTGCGAAAAGCGGCGGGGTGGGACTCCCCTGCCCATCCCTGGCCGCAGGATGCGCTGCGGCATACCTTTGCGAGCTATCACCTGAGCCATTTCCGCAGCTTTGCGGAGCTGCAACTCGAAATCGGGCACCGGGATGCGACGCTGCTGCGCACGCGGTATGTGGACCAGCGCGGGGTACACTCCTCTGCCCAGTTCTGGGCAGCGTGAAAGGGATTGACGAATGACTATTGACCATTGACAAATAGGAAGTTTGAGCGTCCGCTGGGCGTGGAGAGGATATTTTTTCTTTTTAGCTTTCACTCGCTCGGACGAAGGGGAAATCACCCAGTAGCATTCTCTTTTTCCGGTTGACTAATATCCCCCATTTTTGATAGCATAATACTATGTTCAAGTTTACATCGTTTCTGATGACGGTGACGGCGCTTTGCTGCGCAGCGGCGGATATGCGGCCGAACCTGCTCTTCATCATCACGGATGACCACTCGCCGGAGGTGCTGGGGAGCTGCGATGCGGATACGCCGATGCCGATGCCGGGGTTCCGCCGGCTGGCGAATGAGGGCATGGTGTTCGACCGCTCGTATTGCGCGAATTCGCTCTGCGGGCCTTCACGCGCCTGCATGCTGACGGGGCGGCACTCGCACAACAACGGTTTCCTGTATAACTACGGCGGCCCGGCTTTCAACGGGGCGCAGCCGACTTATCCGAAGATGCTGCAGGCCGCGGGCTACCAGACGGGTATTGTGGGCAAGTGGCATCTCATCTCGCAGCCCACGGGGTTTGATTCGTGGCAGGTTTTCCCGAGCCAGGGCGATTACTGGAACCCGACTTTCCACCAGGCGGGGGTGAATGGCCGCACCACGTCCCACCAGGACCGCGGCTATGTGACCGACCTGGTGACGACGAAGGCGATTGACTGGATGGAGAACCGCGACAAGAGCAAGCCCTTTGCGCTGATTGTGGGGCACAAGGCACCGCACCGCAACTGGATTCCGGCACCGCGCCACCTGAAGGCGGTGAAGGAATACGTTTCCAAGCTCACCCCGCCGGACACGCTGATGGATGATTACGCCAACCGCCCGGAGTTCATGCACCACAACCGCCAGAGCGTGCTGTGGGATATGTGCAACTGGAATGATAACCACCTCATCCAGAAGGAGATTCCTTTCGATGTGATGAAGGAGATTGTGCCGAAGTGGGCGCTGCGCGGCATGGTGGACCGCGGGGTGTTCAAGGAGAATGGCGGGGTGCCGGTGGATTTCGACTGGGATGCCCACAAGCCTATGTTTGCAGCCCGCAACAATTTCGGCTGGGGGCTGGATTTCCTGGACCCGGGGCTGCGCGAGGTGTACGAGGATTTCTTCACGACCCGCACGCGCGAATTCGTGGAGGCGTTCCGCGCCGGCAAAGTGCAGACGGAGCGCGACATGGCCGAATGCCGCTGGCGCTGGTATATGGAGGATTACCTGGGCACCCTGCTTTCGGTGGACCAGTCCATTTCCAGCCTGCTGGATTACCTGGACCGTCACGGGCTTTCAGAAAACACGCTGGTCATCTACGTGGGTGACCAGGGCTTCTACCTGGGCGAGCACGGCATGTACGACAAGCGCTGGATTTTTGAGCAGAGCTTCCGCATGCCGCTGGTGATGCGCTGGAAGGGCCGCATTGCCGCCGGCACGCGCTCCCAGGCCATGGTGCAGAATATCGACTACGCGCCCACCATCCTGGAGGTGGCCGGGGCAAACACGCCGGAGAACACGCGCACCATGGAGGGTATTTCCCTGACCCCGCTTTTTGCCACCGGTGAGGCTCCGGAGTTTGCAGACCGCCCGCTCTACTATGCCTTCTACGAGCAACCCGGCGAGCACAATGCCCCGCGCCACGATGGCCTGCGCACACAGCGCTATACCTTCGCCCGCATCTGGACACCCACCGGCGATGAACGCCACAGCGGCACCCGCAAACCGGAAAACGAGTGGATGCTCATCGATAACGAGAAGGACCCGAAGCAGATGCGCAACGTGGCCCAGGACCCGGAGTATGCCGGGGTGATGCAGCAGCTCACGGAGACCTACCACAAGCTGCGCGCCCAGTACCGAGTGCCGGCAGACTGCCCCGGCAGCGGCCAGCGCATCCCGGACTACAAGCCCTCCTGGGGCCCCGGCGAGGACGACCGGATTAAGTGAGAATTGACTATTTACCATTGACGATTGACTATTGATTCTGTAACGCGTCTTTCCTACATGGGAAAGGCGCGTTTTTGCTTGATTTCGGCAGGTATGAGAGTAGACTGAACACAGGATGAATGAGCCAGCAGAGAAAATTCGCGAGTATCTGAAGCAGTTTTACCGCCCGGAGGAGTGGCCGACCCTGCGCTGGCAAGCGGAGGAGTGGAGCAAGAGCCGCCCGCTGGAGGGGTTGCGGGTGCTGGACGGCACACCGATTTACCGCAACACGCTGGGTAAGTACATGGCGCTGCTGGCCGCCGGGGCGGAGGTATGGGTGCCGGCGCGCCCGGGCATGCCCTCCGATTCTGCCACCATGCACCAGCTGGAGGAGTTCGGGATTCACCGCGCACCGCGCGGGATGGATGATTTCGATATCCTGCTGGATTGCTCCGGCCAGTTCTGCGAGCTGCACCCGCGGCTGGGCGCCGCGGAGCTGACGCGCACCGGAGTGCACCGCTATGTGCACCCGCACCACCCGGTGATTCTGGCGGATTCCGGCCGAATCAAACGCATCGAGACCGTGCTGGGCACCGGCGAGGGCTTTTTCCGCGCCCTGAAGCAACTGGGGTATACGGAGCTTAAGGGGCAGAAACTCCTCATCATCGGCTTCGGCAAAGTGGGACGCGGTGTGCTTCACCAGGCCCTGAAGGAAGGTATGAATGCCACCGTAGCGGATGTGGTGAACAAGAGCAGAGTCCTGCCGGAGAGGGTGCGTTTTGTGGATGCCACGGATATGGCGGCTCTCAACACAGCCATTCTGAGTTCCTGGTGCGCGGTGACCGTGACCGGCCGCATTGCGGCCCTGCGCCGCGGACTGAAGGCAGAGCACATCATCCCCTCCCCCGTGCTGCTGGCCAATCTGGGCGTAGAAGACGAATACGGCCCCATCATCCCCGAATGGCGCGTGCTGAACCGCAAGAAGCCGCTCAATTTTCTGCTGGAGGAACCCACCGCCATGCGCTACATGGAAACCACTATGGCCCTGCACAATGCCTGCGCCCTGGAACTCCTCACCGCCGATCTGCCGCGCGGCTGTCTGCTCCCCTTCGCTGATGTGGAGGAACGGCTGCTGAGCATAGCCTGCTCCCGCGGTCTCATCGGAGAGGATGTAAAGCTGGTGACCGAAGGCGAGTGGGCATAGTGCAAACTTGACAGCGGCGGGGCGGGGGCATACAATACAAAAAAGCTGAAATGGATAAGATATTCATAGCGTTTCGATACTTGCTCTGCCTGCTGGGCGCGGCAGGGTTGCTGTATACTTTCTCGTACCCGGATGCAGTTATCCCACCCAACCCGGCACTGGAGGAAATGGAAGGTGTGCATTGGTACACGCTCAAACCCTTTGTGTGGGTGCTGCCGGCGCTGTTCATGGAGCTGGTAAGTGGCGTTGGGCCGCGGCGCAACATGGTATGGTTCGGGGCGCTGTTCAGCGTGCTTGGGCTGGCGCTGGCCGGCTATCCGGTGCTGCAAGCCCACTGGCCGGAGTATGTGGAACCGACCTTCAGCTACCAGGGCGGCATGCTGGCTGCCGGGCTGGTGCACTATGTAGTATTTCTGGCGGTCAGCGTTGCGTTCCGCCTGGTTCTGCTGAATTACATGTTCCCACCGGAGGAACTACAGGAACAGCTCGAAATCGGTTTTGTCTCAGCCTCTGCCCTGGACCCCGCCCACGCGCGCACAGTGAAGGAAATTGCAGCCGAGGAGAAGAGACCGGAACACAAGTTTCAATTCAAAGCAGGTGATGCGCGCAATGCCCTGCGCTGGCGTTTATTGATGCGCCGCATGTTCCTGCGCAGCGTGGCGGCCAATTGTTGCATGGCCGGTGGTCTGTTACTGCTTCTGCTCTGGTTCTTTCTGTATCCGCAACCCACAGCCGAGGAAGCACTGCAACGAGACAAGGCCCGTATGTTCGAGCACAGGGTGAATCCACACGGGCAGCCCCTGGCCACCACCGCAGCAGTGCACGCCTCTGCGCGCGTGATGAAGCATATCTCCGACTTCGAATCGCTTAGCGGCATGAGCCGCGAACAGGCTGAGCAATGGCTGGGAATGAATACTGTGCCCGAGGGCTACCGCGCCTGGCTGCGCGACGAACGCCCCATCAAGGTTCCCTCGGCCAATTATATGTACGAAAATCGAACCCGATTCCTCACCGTTACCAACGGCCGCTACCTCTGCGTGCTCTATATCCGCACCAACGAAGCAGATGAAAGCATCGTGGTGGCAGAGCTGCAGGATGCCGGCTGGGATGCCGTGGCAGATGAGCAGCGCCGCCGCATGGGTACCGACTGGGGCGCCATTTACCGCTGATTCCAATTATGCCCGCTTTCATTTACAAACGCCGCATTGCCTTCCATGAGACAGACGCCGCCGGCGTGGTCTACTTTGCCAACTTCTTTCACCTGGCAGAGGAGGCCGAGACCCACGCCATCGCCTCGCTTAACTGTATAGTCACCCGAGACGGCTACCTTTACCCCCGTGTCCGCGTAGAAGCCGACTACCTGGCACCACTGCATTTCTTTGACGAGGTAGCAGTACACTGCAACATCGACAAAATAGGCTCCAGCTCAATACACTGGAAATTTGATATCATCGGGCCAGATGGTCTTTGTGCCGCAGTGAAAGCTATTTCTGCCCGGCGGAAGCTCGATGGTTCTGCCGCCCCTTACTCCGATGAAGAGCGCGCAGCTTACTCGGTTCTATTACAGTGACGGCGGGGTTCTTCTCGGCATACTCGCCAAGGATACGCTTCATTTCATTGGCCGTTTCCATGCAGTCCTGCACAGAGTGATCAGAAGGCACAATCGTCTCCGTACCCCAGGCGATATGACTTGACCAGTAAGGCACTACGCCATCCGAGGATTCAGGTGTATCCCCCTTCCCCTGGTCACCGATGATGGAGTGAGTCGGCACATTCCGGACCTCGAGTCCCTGCAAACCGGAGATGGAGTAGCTATCCGGCTTGAGCTGGTTCACGCTGGTAAACCACAGGTAGGCATCCTGTGGGTTGAGCAGGAGAATATCCTGCTGGAGGGTGGCAAGATTGTAGGCCTCCTTGAGCAGATTCTGCGGCAGACTGACCAATTTAGTCAGGAAGGTAGCCAGGCGGTATTTAGCCACCGGAGCTCCCCGGTGCGGCGTGGCCATGTAAACGACCATGCCGGCTTCGACCGGTTCAAAGAAATAATCCTTGCGCAGCGGCTCAATGGCCGGGTCCGGCAGAGGCTCGTGCACATAGCGCTTATCGAGGTACTGCGCGAGCGCCGCCTCGGGGATATCAGAAGCTTTAAGAAGATTCCACGGTTCCTTGCACTGGCTGTAGTGCGTGATAAGGCCGCCCATGGAATGCCCCACCACCACCATCTTGTCCCAGTTGGGATTCCGGTGGTGCGGGTCAACCTGGTCGCGCAGCGCTCTGATGGATTCGCGGTAGGCACGGGCAGTAACCGTCCAGGCCACCCCGGTGGGGTAGTTGAAATACCAGAACTGGTAATTCCTGCGGATTTCCGGATCGGCATAAAGACGATTGACCAGGTTATCGAAGGTACCGGCGGAGGACATGAGCCCATGGGTGAGGATAACCGGAATCTTGTTCGGGTTGTACACCTGAATGGATGAAAGGCCGGTGGTATTACGCAGCTCCTGCGGATGGAGCAGCCCGAGCCAGCGGTCGTCCTTCACGCGCGTGAGATTCCAGTACACCTCCAGCAGGGCGCTCCAGTCTGCCGCCAGCGGATACCTCAACTTACCGACGGTGATGAAATCCTCGCGATTGCGGGGCACAGCCCGGAAGCAGGGCTTGCCATCGGCTGTGAAAGTCATGACGGCGGTAAGCGTGCTCACAGTGCCGCGGGTCGCAATGTTGAACACATTTTCCGTGCCGGGTTTAATTTTCCCCTCGGGGATGACCCCGACCAGCGGCACGCCCACACCGGGCAGAGTGTAGCGCTCCTTCAGTGCAGAGAGCTCCACATCTGCCGCGGGCACTATATCCTCATGCAGACCCAGAAACTTGCGGATTTGCTCATCGTTCTGGAACTGGAATTCAAAGTCGTCGTATTCGGGCAGCTTGTGTGCTTTGAGTGCATCGTAGCGCAAGCGGCGCACCAGGGTGAGGAGGTCCTTGTTATACTGGTGCAGTGCCAGCGCGCGTTCGCGGTCGCCCAGGTCCGGGTCAGCCAGCTGATTCCAGCTCACACGCAGGCGGCCCACCAAGTCAGCATCTCCCTGATTCTGGCGCGAGGGAATAGGCAATTCAGCCGTGGGAATCAACGGAGCTGAACACCCCAGCAGGAAAAGGGCGCTCAGGCAGAGATACAGCAGACGAACACGATGCATGCAGCTATTTTAGCGTCCACCAGCCACATTGTCAAAGCGTTATTTCGCTTAACAGCAAAACGTATAGGAGAATAGAAGCAAAGCCGGAGGAAATGGCGGGAAATGCATCGTAGCACAGGACCTCAGCCCCTAATTAAACGGGGCACAAAAAAGGCAGGTTCCTGTTCGGAACCTGCCTTTTTCTGTGTAAGGAGTGTGGAAGTGATAAACTTCAACAAATACCCTTCCGCCTTACAGCACCTCGGGAGCGAGGGACACGATCTTCATGAAACCTTTTTCACGAAGTTCGCGAGCCACCGGCCCGAAGATACGGGTACCACGCGGGTTGTTATCCTTATCGATAACCACCACGGCGTTGGTGTCGAAACGAAGCACGGAGCCATCGTCGCGACGGATGGGGGCGGCGGTACGCACCACCACAGCCTTCACCACCGTACCCTTCTTCACAGAAGCGGTCGGGATGGATTCGCGGATGTGGCAGGTGATGATATCGCCGATGTGAGCCTGGTCAGCACCGCTCTTGCCGATCACGCCAATCATCTTGGCAGTGCGGGCGCCGGTGTTGTCGGCCACCTGAACGAGGGATTCCATCTGGAGCATAGTAGGTAATGTCCTTTCTGGTTTGAGATTAGTGTTTCAGGATTTCCACGAGCTCCCAGCGCTTCAGCGCGGAAAGCGGGCGGGTTTCACGGATGCGCACCTTGTCGCCGACCTTGGCGGTCTCGTTCTCGTCGTGAGCATAGAACTTCTTGCTCTTCTTCACGATTTTCTTGAACACGGGGTGCGGAACGCGGGCCACGTACTCCACAACGATGGTCTTGCTCATCTTGGTGGAGACAACAACGCCGACGCGTGTCTTACGAAGGCCCTGGGGCTTGGTCGTAGTAGTTTCTTCGCTCATATTCTAAGTCCTTGGGTTTTCGTTTGAGTTAGGCCTCGGCGCTGCCCTCGCCCTGAACGGTCAGGGCGCAGGCGAGTTCCTTGCGGACGATGCGGATGCGCTGGTTGTTCTCCAGCTGGCCGGTGGCCTGCTGGATGCGCAGGTTGAAGTACTCCTCGCGCAGGCCACGGATGTGGGCGGCGAGCTCCTTGGCGGGCATACCGCGGAAGTCTTTAGCTTTCTTTACAGGCATAATAGTGTAATTTTTGAATGGTTACTAGTTTTAGGCCTGGGGTTCAACACCCTGGCGATAGACGAAACGAGTGCGGATACCCAGCTTGTTGGAGGCGAGGCGGAGAGCCTCACGAGCAGCGGACTCAGTCACACCACCCACCTCGAACATGATGTTGCCGGGGCGGCAGACGGCCACCCAACCCTCAACAGCACCCTTACCCTTACCCATACGGGTGTCCGGCGGACGCTTGGTGAAGGACTTCTGCGGGAAGATGCGGATGTACACGCGGCCCTTACGGCGCAGGTAACGGTTGATGGCAATACGGCAAGCCTCGATCTGGTTGTTGGTCACCCAGCCGCGGGTGAGAACCTGCAGACCAAAGTCGCCAAAGGCAACATAGTCACCGCTGGTTGCATTGCCGCCGCGGTTGCCGCGGTGCATCTTGCGGTGGTTGTCCTTAATACGTTTGGGCATTAAAGGCATAGTCTTATTCTCCTATTGTTAAAGTTTCGTGTGTTCAGACATTAGGCGTCGCGGCGGGAATCGCGGCGGGGACGCGGGGCACGGTTCTGACGGCCACCACCCATCTGCGGGGCACCGGCAACCTCGGGGCGCTTGTTGATCCAGCACTTGATACCGATGATACCGTACAGCGTACGGGCCTCGGCAAAGCCGTAATCAATCGGGGCGCGCAGAGTCTGCAACGGCACTTTACCCTCGCGGTACTGCTCAGCACGGGCGATATCAGCACCACCCAGACGACCGGCGCAACGCACGCGGATACCCTCGGCACCGAAGTCCATGGCCACCTGCACGGCGCGCTTCATGGCGCGGCGGAAGGAAACGCGGCGCTCAAGCTGCGTGGCGATGTTCTCGGCCACAAGCTGGGCGTCGAGCTCCGGCTGGCGGATTTCCATGATATCGAGCTTGACCTGGGCGCCACTGCACAGCTTGGAGAGGGCGGCGGTCATTTCCTCGATGTTCTTGCCCTTGGGCCCGATGATAAGGCCGGGACGAGCGGTGGCGATGGTCACGCGGACGCTGTTCCATGCGCGCTCGATGGTGATGCGGGAAATCGCGGGCGTGGAGCCCTTGAGATCCTTGTTGAGGTCCGCGGTGTAGTCCTTGATGAACTTGCGGATCTTGAGGTCCTCGTGGAGCTTCGTGGCATAGTCCTTGCCCGTAGCATACCACTTGGAACGCCAGTCTTTAGTAACGGCAAGACGGAAGCCGATAGGATTTACTTTCTGACCCATAGTGTTATGTTAGTTTGTTATGGTTATGCCTCTTTGTTTGCGAGGATGATAGTAATGTGGGAGGTGCGCTTGCGGATCATGTTAGCGGAACCGCGGGCGCGGGCCATCGTACGGCGGAAGGTGGGACCTTCGTCCACCATCACGCTCTTGAGCACGAGCTCATCAGCGGACAGGCCGTTGTTGTTCTCGGCGTTGGCCACAGCGGCCTTCAGGGTCTTATTCAGGAGATAAGCGCCCTTCTTGGGGGTGTAGCTCAGCACGTCGGTAGCCTGGGTCACAGACATACCCTGGACGGCGGCGGCTACGTCGCGCATCTTCTTCGCAGAGATGCGAGCATTCTTGTATACTGCTTTCACTTCCATTGTTATGGTATTTGTTGAAGAATTAGTCGTTTGTTTTCACGGACACGCGGTCACCTACTGCGATGCTGAGCACCGGGTTGAGGTAGCGCTGAACCAACATGCCGGAGACGCTCTTGCGAACGTCTGTCACCAGCGTGGTGGCAATCACCTGGTCGCCGCGGAAAATTTCCATGGGCATGCCCACTTCCACCCCGCCCTTGCGGCCGGCGTTGATGACGATGAGCCCGGATTCGGAGTCGATGCTGAGCACCTTGGCCTCATCCAGCGTGCCATCAAACTCGCTCTGCTGCTTCTGGCGGAGGCCCAGGGCCACCTCCAGTTCCTGCAGGGCGGTCTCCAGAGCCTGCCGGGCGGTCTCATCCTCCACCATGGCACTGCGCTTGTACTCTGCCACTGCAGAGGCAAGGCGCAGGCTGCCCTGGCGCACCTCGTCCAGCTCGGTCCGGGTGGATTCGAGCATGGCCGCGATTTCGATGAGTTTTTCCTCCTGGCCGCCCAGGGCGGTGCCACCGAGCGCCTCGAGGCGCGCACTGACTTCCCTGAGCTGCTTGCGGGCTGCATCTGCATCTGCCCGGGCAAGCATGTAGCTTTCGCGGAGACTGGCCACCTGGCGTTCCAGCTGGTCGGTTTTGCGGTCCGTAGCACCATTTCCACCCTCACCGGCGCCGGCGCAGGTACCCGCGGCCAGAGCGGCCAGGGTCACAAGGCAGGAGCTGAGGTGAGCTGCGGTCATGGTTCAGTTTCGGTTAATCTTATTACTTCTTGCCGATGCCGCCGTGAGCCTTGAAGATTCGCGTAGGAGCGAATTCGCCGAGCTTGTGGCCCACCATGTTCTCCGTCACGTACACCGTGGCGAAAGACTTACCGGTGTGCACCAGGAAAGTGAGACCGACGAAATCCGGAATCACCATGGAGGCGCGGCTCCAGGTCTTGATCGGCTTGCGATCCCCGCTCTGCAGCTGGGCGTCAACCTTGTCGAGAAGAGGCTGGCTTACGAAGGGTCCTTTTTTGAGGGAACGTCCCATTGTTCTTAGAAATGTTTGTGGTTAAAATTACTTGGCTTTGCGGCGCTGCACGATGAACACATCGGAGGGCTTGCGGAGACGGCGGGTCTTCTGGCCCTTGACGTGACCCCAGGGGGACTTCAGGTGCTGACGACCACCACCGGACTTGGACTTACCTTCACCACCACCGTTGGGGTGGTCGACGGGGTTCATACACATACCGCGCACGGTCGGACGGATACCCATCCAACGGGTGCGACCGGCCTTACCGGAGGACTCGTTCATGTGCTGAGTGTTGCCCACCTGACCGATGGTGCAGTAGCACTCCACACGGAACTTGCGGATTTCGCCGGAAGGCATCTTAACCAGGGCGTACTCACCATCACGGTTGGAGAGCACAGCCTGCTGACCGGCGGAGCGAGCAATCTTACCACCGGAACCGGGACGAATCTCGATGTTGTGAATAGCAGTACCCAGGGGTACATTCTTGAGGGGCATTGCGTTGCCCACCTTGGGAGCCACGTTCTCACCGCTCTGCACCGTCATGCCGACGGTCAGGCCCACAGGAGCCAGGATGTAGCTCTTGGTGCCATCAGCGTACTGGATGAGGGCGATGCGGCAGGTGCGGTTCGGATCATACTCAATACCGATGACGGTAGCAGCTTCCGTGCGGGTGCGGCGGAAGTCCACCAGGCGGTAGTGGTACTTGTGGCCACCGCCGATGTGGCGGGTGGTGATGCGGCCGTTGTTGTTGCGGCCACCGCTCTTGCGGATGGGCTGCAGGAGGCTCTTTTCAGGCTTGGACTTGGTGATCTCGTCGAATGCGGGCAGAACCTTGTAACGGTTGGACGGAGTGGTAGGCTTAAATGACTTGAGGGACATGATAGCTTACTTTCTATTTGCGTGTTCCAATTATCAGACAAGGTCCAGAGACTCACCGTCAGCCAGGCGCACGAATGCCTTCTTCCAGGCGGGTGCGGTGCCGGCATCCTTCGTGCGCTTGCGGCGCACCTTGCCATCATAGTTAGCGGTGCGGACGGAGGCAACCTTCTTGCCGAAGGCCTTCTCCACAGCCTGCTTGATCTCGATCTTGGTGGCCTTCACCGCCACTTCGAGCGTAAGCACGCCGTTCTCCTCGTGCATCACGGTTGCCTTTTCGGAAACGCGCGGCTTCTTGATTACGTCGTAGATATCGTTCATGATTACTTGGTGCGGTTGGCGATGATTTCCATAGCGGACTCCACGATGACGACCTTGCGGGCATCCAGCAGCTGCTCCACGTTCACCTCAGCGGCGGACATGAGGAGCACCTCGGCCACGTTGCGGCCGGCGCGCTTGGTCATCTCGTCGAAATTGTCGGCGATGATGAGGATCTTCTTACCCTCAGCAATCTCGGACACAGCGGCGACGAAGGACTTCGTCTTGCCGTCCTCGATGGAGAAGGAAGGAACGGTCACGACCTTACCACCGGTGATGATGTCGCCCAGCACGCGGCGCAGAGCCAGCTTGCGGGTGGACTTGTTCACCTTCTTGGAGTAGTCGCAGGGGCGGGGACCGAACACCACGCCACCACCCACAAAGATGGGGGACTGGTGGTCGCCGTGACGGGCATTACCCGTGCCCTTCTGGCGGTAGATCTTGCGGTTGTTACCAGCAACCTCACCGCGGGTCTTCGTGTTGGCGGAGCCGGTGCGGCGGTTGGCGCGGTAGGCAGTCACCAGGTCGTGCACGGCCTGGCTACCCTTCTCGGGGCCCACCGTCACGAGGCCGGCGGCGTTGGCTGCCTCGATTGTCAGTGTATTAGCGGACATAGATAGGTTTTCCTAGTTCGTTTGTTTATTTACCGTTCTTCTTCTTGGCCGGACGGACCACAACGTAGGAACCCTTGGCGCCGGGCACGGGGCCGGACACGAGGATCACGTTGTCATCCTTGCGCACCTGAACGACTTTCAGGTTCTGCACGGTCTTGCGCTCGTTACCCTGGTGGCCGGGCATCTTCTGGCCCTTCCACACACGGGACGGCGTGGCGCAGGCGCCCACACCACCGGTACGGCGGTGCATCATGGAGCCGTGCGTCATGGGAGAGCCATGGAAGTTATGACGACGCATAACACCCTGGAAGCCCTTACCCTTGGACGTGCCGATCACGTCCACCCAGGCACCTTCCTCAAAGAGGGTGCAACCGGGATGCTCAGCGCCCTCTGCGGGCAGCTCGGCGGCGTCCACGCGGAACTCCTTGAGGAGCTTGGCGGGGGCGATGCCCAGCTTCTTGAAGTGGCCAGCAACCGGCTTGGAAAGGCGGCTCTCCTTCTGAGCGTCGAAAGCCACCTGGATGGCGCAGTAACCATCCTTCTCCTCGGTCTTGATCTGGCCGTAAGTGTTGCCGGTCACGTCGATAACCGTGACGGGAATCATGGCGCCGGTCTCCTTGTTGAAGACGCGGGTCATGCCAACCTTCTTACCAATAAGTCCTAAAGACATGTTATTAAAAAATCTGTGTTAAGGTTCGTAATGAAACGGGCGGGGATCAGATCTTGATCGTGATGTCCACACCAGCGGGCAGGTTGAGCTTCTTGAGCTCTTCCACCGTGCGGGAGGTCGGCTCAACGATGTCGAGCAGGCGCTTGTGGGTACGGATTTCGAACTGGTCGGCAGATTTCTTATTAACATGGACCGAGCGGTTCACAGAGAACTTCTCGATACGAGTCGGCAAAGGAATCGGCCCGGCGACTTTGGCACCTGTACGCTTAGCGGTCTCGACGATCTCGGAAGCGGAGCGGTCGATAGCGCGGCTGTCAAATGCACGGAGACGGATGCGGATTTTGGGACTTTGCATGAACGTGCGGTTATGTTTAGGTTAATATTGTTTGGTTGGTTTACTTGTTACCACCGCGAGCCTTGACGATGTCGTTGACAAGGTTCTGGGGTACTTGTTCGAAGTGAGAGGGTTCCATGGAGTAGGAGGCCAGACCCTTGGAGAGGGTACGGATGTCGGTGGAGTAACCGAACATCTCGGCCAGCGGCACATCGGCGGTGAGCACACACTCAGCACCCTTGTGCTCCATGTTCTTCACCATGGCGCGGCGGCGGTTGAGGTCGCCCATGATATCGCCCTGGTTTTCAGCGGGGGTCACCACTTCCACGGCCATGATGGGCTCCAGCAGCACCGGGCTGCACTTGGCAAAGGCGTTCTTCATAGCGAAGATAGCAGCCATCTTGAAGGCGTTTTCGTTGGAGTCCACTTCGTGGTAGGAGCCGTCAATCACGTCCACCTCCACGTCCTCCACGGGGTAACCCGCAACGGAACCGGAGTTCATGGCTTCGTTCAGACCGGCGTACACAGCGTTCATGTACTCCTTGGGAATGGCACCACCAACAATCTTGTTGGCAATCTTGAGACCGGAACCGCGCTCGCCGGGACGCATGGCAATCACCACGTCACCGTACTGACCACGACCACCGGACTGCTTCACCAGCTTACCCTGCACGCGGTCAGCAGAACCGGTGATGGTTTCGCGGTAGGCAATCTGGGGCTTGCCGGTGTTGGCCTCCACCTTGAACTCGCGCTTGAGGCGGTCCACGATGATGTCGAGGTGAAGCTCACCCATGCCGGCGATGATGGTCTGACCGGTTTCTTCATCGGTCTTCACGCGGAAGGTGGGGTCCTCAGCAGAGAGGCGCTGCAGAGCGTTGGACATCTTCTCCTGGTCGCCCTTGGTGAGGGGTTCCACGGCCATGGAAATCACGGTGTCCGGGAAGGTGGGGGGCTCGAGCGTGTAGTCGAAGTCGTCGGAAGCCAGGGTATCACCCGTGGTGGCGTTCTTCAGACCCACGATGGCGGCGATATCGCCGGAGTACACGGCGTCCACGTCGGTGTGCACATTGGCCTGGATCTGGAGCAGACGGCCCACGCGCTCACGCTTGCGGGTACGGGGATTGTACACGGTATCGCCCTTGCGCACCACGCCGGTGTAGACGCGGATGAACACCAGGGAGCCCACGAACTTGTCGGCCCAGAGCTTGAATGCCAGCACCACGGGCTTGTCGTTGTCGGAGGGGTCAATCGTCTTCACGTCGAACACCTCGTAGCCGTTCTCGTCGAGACCGGAGGCAATCGTGCTGGTCACAGTGGCCTGCTTACACTCCAGCGGGCTGGGGAGGTAGTCCACCACAGCGTCCAGGAGGCCCTGCACACCCTTGTTCTTGAAAGCGGAACCACCAGCCACGGGGATGAACTTGTTGGCGATGGTAGCGCGGCGGATAGCCTGCTTCAGGGTCGGGGCATCGATGGGCTCCTCCATGAGGAAGAGTTCGCCGAGCTCGTCGTCCACATTGGCCACGCACTCCTTGAGCTCCTCGAGGTAGGATTCACCGATTTCCTTGAGCTCGCCCTCCAGGTCCTTGATCTCATAGGTGGAACCCTGGCGGTCGGAATCGCTGTAGAAGATAGCCTTCTGGTTCACCACGTCAATCTGGCCGCAGAGCTGGTCCTCAGCACCGATGGGCACCAGAATGGGAGCAGCGTTGGCACCCAGCTTGGTGCGGATATCGTTGAGCACGTTGGCGAAGTTGGCGCCGGTGCGGTCCATCTTGTTCACAAAGCAGATGCGGGGCACCTCGTACTTGTTGGCCTGGCGCCACACCGTCTGCGTCTGGGGCTGCACGCCGGCAACACCACAGAACACCACGATGGCGCCGTCGAGCACGCGCAGGGAACGCTCCACCTCAGCGGTGAAGTCCACGTGCCCGGGGGTATCGATAACGTTGAGCTGGAAGTTCTCGTTCTCGAAAAGCTTGTGGCAGCCCTCTGCGGGCAGCTGTTTCCAGTTGGTCGTAACGGCAGCGGAGGTAATGGTGATACCACGCTCCTGCTCCTGCTCCATCCAGTCGGTCGTCGCAGAACCCTCGTGGGTCTCGCCGATCTTGTGGATCATGCCGGTGTAGAACAGGATGCGCTCGGAAAGCGTGGTCTTGCCGCCGTCAATGTGAGCAGCGATACCGAAGTTACGGTAGCGCTCAAGCGGTGCCTTGCGGTCAGGGCTGCTATAGTTGTTAGCCATATAGTAATATGAATTGTCTTAAAGTTCAGAGATTACATTCAAAACTTCCAGCAGGCGGTCTTACCAGCGGAAGTGGGCGAAGGCACGGTTGGCCTGGGCCATCTTGTGCACATCATCGCGCTTGCGCACGGCAGCACCCTGGTTGGCAGCGGCTTCCTTGATTTCGTTAGCCAGAGCCTTAGCCATGGGGATACCCTTGCGGTTGCGGGCGTAGTTGATGATCCAGCGCATGGCAAGAGCCTCGGAGCGGTCAGGAGCCACTTCCAACGGCACCTGGTAGGTAGCACCACCCACGCGGCGGCTCTTCACCTCCACACGGGGCTTGGCATTCTCGATGGCGCGGGTCAGAACCTCCAGCGGGCTCACGGTATCAGTACCTTCGTTGGCCATATCGATAGCCTTGTACACGATACGCTCAGCCAGGGAGCGCTTGCCGTCCAGCATCACCTTGCAAATCAGGCGGCCAACGAGCACGGAATCGTAACGAGAGTCACGACGTTCAATCTTCTTGTAGACGCGTTTGCGACGAGCCATAGTCTTAAATTTCTTTGTTCAGTGTTGATTCTTAGCGCTTCTTAGCGGGAGCGGCGGCGGCACCGGCCTTCGGGCGCTTGGCACCGTACTTCGAACGGCCACGGCGGCGCTTGTCAACGCCAAGGCAGTCCAGAGCACCACGAACGATATGATAACGAACACCGGGAAGGTCCTTCACACGACCACCACGCACAAGCACGATGGAGTGCTCCTGCAGGTTGTGGCCTTCACCGCCAATGTAGGCGATTACTTCTTCACCGTTGGTAAGGCGAACCTTAGCAACTTTACGCAGAGCGGAGTTCGGCTTCTTCGGCGTGCGGGTCATCACCTGCAGGCAAACGCCACGGCGCTGCGGGCAGCTGTGAAGAGCGCGAGACTTCGACTTCTCTTCCGGTACTGTACGTCCCTTGCGGACGAGCTGATTAATAGTCGGCATGTTACTTATTTATGATTTTGTTTTTCAAGGTTTTACGGCTTGTTTCTCCACCTCCTCATCCCTCGAGGCACGTGGTACATCACTTCACCGGCTTACCCGATAAAGCCCTGAGGACAGTATATCCCTATACAATCCGCGGGTCGCGCTAGTTTACCCGAATTTTCCCATAAAGCAAGCCTTTTCTTTGAAATTCAACAGAATTTTTAAAATTTTTCACCCCCTCAAACCACGAATTTAAACCACTTCCCCACCCTACTCTGCTCCGCCTCCCGAATTCACTAAAAAAATTTATTTTTGGCCATCATGACAGAAAAATCCACCCCGGCCCCCCCCCCGCGAGGGGTGATTCCGGGTGCCGGGCCGGGGATGGAGAACGAAAAAAAGTCCGCGGCAAAGCCGCCTGAAATACCCCCTCACGCACGCACACGTACGCGTGTACATACAATCAGGGCAGCAGCACGCCGCCACCATAAAATCCAAAATCCAGAATCCCGCCCCTATTTCCGGCGGGAGAGGGCGTAGAAGCCGCCCAGCAGCGCCGCCAGCCAGAGCACCTTCACCCCCAGCAGAAACAGCAGACAAGCCGTGGCCGGGAGCCGCACCAGCAGATCCGGCCCCGGCAGCAGAGGCAGCAGCTCCCCCCAGGGGAGGCCCGGGGGCACACCCAGCATCAGCCACCCACATAAGGTCCCCTCTGCAGTCAGCCCCACCAGGAACACAATCGCACCCAGCCGGCGGCGCAGCGCTTGGCACAGCAGTGCCAGCGCCAGCAGACACACCGCCAGCGCCACCCAGAAATACGCATAAGCCAGCCACAGCGCCGGCCCCGCCAGAGAATCCCCCGCCGCAGCGAACACCCAAAGCCCACCGAGCGCCTCATACCCGACCTCCCGGAACAGCGGCACCAGAGCCAGCGCACATATACCCACCGCCGCCACCAGCCACAGCGCCGCCCCCCACAGCCCGCGGCGGCTCACCCCCGCCAGCGCACCATCCACCGATGGCACCGGGCACAGCAAACCCCAGCACGCCATCAGCAGCACAAAGCAACAGGCCCAGGCAGCCACCCGCCCGCAGAACACCGACTCCCCGCCGCACAGCATCACCCCGGCCAGCAGCAGCACCGCCCCCAGGCTCAGCCAGCGCACCGCCACCGAGCAATTCTCCGCCAGGAGCGCATAAGGCCGCCGTGCCTCCGCCAGGAACGTGAGCATCATCACCCCATGCGCCAGCAGCAGCACCACCAGCTGCGGGGCGCAAGCCGAAGCATCCGGGCAGAAGTGCAGCGACTCCCCCAGCCAGATAGCCTCCACCTGCTGCATCAAAAACGCCGCAATGAACCACAGAATGCGCACGCCGCCATCAGCCTTGCAGAAGGCCTGTGCCAGCGCCACAAACAGCCAGCCCTGCGAAACCACCAGCACATACGGCAGCCACTCCGCCGCCCGCAGCTCACCCGCCGGCCGCAGCCACAGCAGCACCGCAAACATCAGCGCCGCCAGCACCAGCACCTGCAGCGCACCGCTCAGCCACATCCCCCACACCACGCGCCAGGAACTCAGCCGCGTGAGGCGGATGAAATTCAACCCCGGCGCGCGCGTCTCTGCCTCCACCACCAGCCCCATCCGCAGCGGCACCACCAGGCAGCCCAGCAGCGTCGCCATCGACAGCCCGAACGCCCGCGACTCAGCCAAGGCACCCGGGTCCACATTCAGCGCCAGCAGCACCAGCACCACCAGCGCCACCACCAGATACTTCGGCGAGCGCAGCAACTGCCGCACATCGCGCACCAGCACCGCCGGCAACCAATCCGGTAAAAAATCCTTATTCATGGCTATCCATCAGGTTAATCACAGTCTTCTCCAGCGACTCGCGGCACTCCGCCACCCCCAGCAGCAGGTGCTCCGCCGCCAGCCCGCGCAGCTGCAGCGCCAGCGGCTCACCCGGCTCACCCGCATACACCGCCCGCACCCGGTCCGGCGCCAGCAGCGCAGGCTCCCTCCAATCCGGCAGCAACTGCAGCGCCGCCTGCAGCGCCTCGCCACCGCACCCGGCCACGCTGAACTCATACACCAACCGCCGCTCCGCGGGCGGTGGGGCCAGCTCATCGCAAGCCGCCTGGCGCAGCACACGCCCCCTATCCATCAGCAGAAACGAATCGCACATCTCCGCCAGCTCCGAAACAATGTGAGAGGAAATAAGCAGCGTCTTCCCCTGCCGCTGCAACTCGCGCACACAGCGCTTGAACTCCACACGCGCCCGTGGGTCCAGCCCCGCCGCCGGCTCATCCATCACCAGCAGCTCCGGGTCACCCACCAGCATGCGCGCCAGACTCACCCGCTGCGCCTCGCCCTTCGAAAGCTTATTCACATATCGCAGCCGCATCTCTGCCAGTCCGCAGAACTCCAGCACGCGCTGCACCTCCGCCCGCCGGGCCACCCCGCGCAGCCCCGCCGCCCGCGCATAAAAATCCACATACTCCCACACCTGCGTATGCGCCGGCGGGGCAAAGGCATCCGGCATCCACCCGATGCGCCCGCGCACATGCTGCGGCTCCAGCGCCGCATCCACCCCATCGAACCACACACCCCCCGCATCCGCCGCATCCAGCCCCACCAGAATCCGCATCATCGTCGACTTCCCTGCCCCATTCGCCCCAATCACCCCCACAGACTGCCCACGCAGCAGCTCAAACGAAACATCCCGCACCGCCTGCACCGCCCCGAACGAACGCCGCAGCCCCCGCACACTTAACAACGCACTACCCATACCACCGCATTCTACCACACCACCCCGCCCATGCAAAGCATAATCTCCACACCCCCGCTGCCATTTTGCCGCACATTTTTGGCTCGCCAATTCACCCGGACTCGTGCAGAAAATGTGTGCAACCCCGCCAAAAACGCTACCCCCCTCCGGCAGGATTTGAACCGCCCTGCTTCACAAAAGGCCCCCCACCATTTACTGGCGCTTTTGCTTCAATTCATGCAGCGCATTCATATACCCTGCGGTAATAATGCCGGCGGGGAGAGCAATGAGGGCAATCCCCAGAAGAGAGGAAAGCATGGTCACACAGCGGCCAAGCATGGTCACGGGGTAAATATCACCATAGCCCACGGTGGTCAGGGAGACGGTAGCCCAGTAGAGCGCATCGAAAAACGAAGGGTAGGTCTGCGGCTCCACATTAAAAATCACCAAGGCCGAAAGCAGGATATACCCCACTGCCAGATAACACACAGCAAGCAGCGAATCACGGGAATCACGCATCGTGCGCAACACCAGCACCATATTCTGCGAATGATGTGCCACCTTGAAAACTGCAGCAAGCCGCAGCAGACGCAGCCCCCTGGACAAGCGGAGCAGCCGGAAACCATCGTGCACAAACGACATCGCCGGCAGAATGGAGAGCAAGTCTACAATCGCCTGCAGGGTGAAAGGATATCGCAAAAACGCCCAGATTGAGCGCCTTCCGCTTCGCAAATCCTCTGTCAACCAGTTCAGCAGGTAATCCAGCACGAAAAACGCCACAACCACCTTATCCGTCACCGCAAATACGGCGTAATTTTCCTTAAATGCCAGCGGCAGCAGACTGACCACCACCAGCAACAGCATGAACTGATTATACACCCTGGATGCCACCCCACCGCGGTCGCGCACCTCTACCACCTCAAATATTTTCTCGCGTATCATACACTCTTCTCCATCAGCATGAAAAAAGGCCCCGGATTTTCCGGGGCTTGATTAAGCGGAAAGAGGTCACAGATATAATTTCGCATACTCGATAAGCTCATCGGCATGCTTATAGATATCGACCACGCTCCCCAGAGATATTCTGTTTTCGTTCCTCTCCTTATCAAGCAGAATAAGAGTTGTCTGTTTATTATTAAAACGGAAACGGCAGAGAGGCTTACGCACATTAAAATCGAGAAGGACGCCACAATAATTGCGAGTATCCTTCAGGAACACCCGCTTGGGATCCACAACCTGCGCAAGAATGGCACGCACGATATGATAAGCCTCCAGCTCCTCTTCTGTTGTTTCGATACCATCGTCCTCTTTGGCTGCAACAGTTTCCGTTACGTCGGAAGACGGTGCAGGGACCACCTCCGGCGCAGGAGCATCCATAGATGTCCCGGTATTCACGCCATCCAGAGCATTCTGCAAGCGCTCACTGATGCGATTATTCAACCATTCACGGAAAGCCTGGCCAACCAACGTTGTAAACTGCGCGCGGCGGTCAGGAGTGAGCATGCCGCCATATACCTGTTTCGCAAAAAGGCGCACAAACTCCTCTGAGGGAGACTCCAGCTCCTTGCTGAACAAATGACGAATTTGCTTCTTGTACTTCAACTCGGAAGCGTTGCTCAAAATATTCTCCAAATCAAACATCGACTTCGAGAACTTCTTGAGCTCATTTACCTTCCGGGCATCCAAATCCTCCAGCGAGAATTCAAAAAATGGTCGGTCATCCATCTTGTTAGGCGCCTCAATATCCGTATAAAACTGATATTCAACACCATTAGTCAATATTGCGAAACGCGCCTCCGTACATGCAAAATAGCGGTAAAGCTGAGATGCGTGCTTGATATTGAGAGCCGCATTGATAGACTTGCACTCAATCAAAATGGCAGGCTGCCCATCACGCATAATAACATAGTCCACCTTTTCCCCCTTTTTAGTACCCACATCAGCCGTATATTCCGGCACAACCTCAAACGGATCAAACACGTTGTACCCCAAAGCCTGCAACACGGGCATGATGAGTGCATTCTTAGTAGCCTCCTCGGTCTGCACCGTTTCACGCAGACGAGGCAAGCGAGATGCCAACTGAGTGAGAGAATCTATAATATCCATAATTTCAAGAACATTCTACCATCCAACCCTGTTTTTACAAGACAAAAAGTAGCTATAACCGTTTTTTGATACTTCTGCCTCTGAGCAAAAATCCTTATTTGATTCAAAATAAACACCACCATCATCCCTCCGGCGGAATTTGAACAAGCTCTGATTTTTCCAAAAATTAACCCCCGCTTATACAGCGGGGGCATGTATTTTACCATTGATTCGAGAATTGTCCGGTAATATAGGGCACCAGAATATCGTAAAACTTCTTGCTCCAGTCAGCATGGAACTTGGCCATCTGTAGCCAATCGGTCTCGTTTTCTATACTTACCTTTTCGAGCTGGTATTCAATCTTGGAGGACTTAATACCCTCGCCGCGAAGCCATGCTAAAGAAGCTCCCAACTTGGTTTCTATTTCGTCCTTATGTGCATATAACATGTCGAAAATCCGCTTATTATCTTCGACATTGTTCTTCGCTATGTAAAGTTCGATTCGGGCTCCATCTCTGTTAGCCACACAGCTTATGCTAACGCCTTGTACACCTATAAAGCCGCTTATCCAGTTTTGCTTCGATGGGTTTACATTGCTGAAAGCACCTTTTCCATGAACCTCGTGTATGAAATCCAAAGCGTATGCCCAGTACCGCTTTCTCCGCTCATAACGGGTATCAGCTTCTGCCTTATTTTCCTCATTTTCGTCACGCAGATAGAATACCAAATCAGAGAAGTCTATTTCGTAGGCTTGGAAAACTCTCCTTATTACGAAAAGCTTGCTGGGGGTGTCGTTACCAGTATAGACATGTATACCATTGGCTATTTTTACGCTCTTGGAGAACCCCTCCCCTGTAGGTCTGAAATGAGATTCCAAACCATACCTATCAGAGTTTGCCATTCTGGTGAGGATTGAGCTATCCTCTGCATACAGCATCTCCAATACCTTTTGGTACATGTCAACCCAGCTTGATACTGGCTGCTCGGTAGACTTGTATGCGAATTTGGCAATGGAACGACCTATCATCAACTCGTTATCGTCCGCCAGATCAAATGAATCCATTTGCTTCTCCACTGGAACATACGATGTTTGAGGGGCAGCCCATATAGTGAGAGCTCGGCTGACTAAGTATTGGCTGCGCTCCTCAAGTTCCGTCAAAGTCCATTTATCCTTACAGGCAATCCATGTATTCATGCGAATACCGCTATCGATAAATCCGTGCTCCATGTGCTTCTTCTCGTAAAAAGAGGCATTTTTATATTTGGAGTTGTAAGCTGTTAGCGTCAGATTGGCAATTCGGTGCAGCCATTCATCATGTATCTGGGCATAATCTTGTCCCAACTCATTATGCCATGTTGGAGTAAGGTGCTGGGGCATAATATGTTCAATGCTATACGTTCCCTCATCACAATGTCGGTAGACATCCTTATCTTCAACTGTCCCAAAGTTCTCAAGGCGTTCCAGAACGTATATCTTATTCTTGCTATTCATGAGGTAAACAGCTCTGCTTGCAAAAGCTGCTATAAACTCATCATTATCAGGGAAGCGGGCCTTCTCTTTTTTGGATAAAAGCGCGTACTTGTATTTTTCAACATAATTCTCATCTGTTCCGTCATAGCGAATTATCTCTCTGTGCAGTAGCAAGAATATTTTGTTGAGCGCATTAGTCGGCAGTTCGCAAATATTTCTGCGGAATAGATAATTTTCAGCAACAAGGAATATCTCGGTGACCTGGCTGATGGTAAGTTTCCCCTCATTATACAGGCGTAAGACTTCGAGGAAGAAAGGTCTTGTTACAGTAGTTTCCAACCTGTTAAGTCTGTAGATGCATGCATCAAGGTTAGCATTGCCTGTTTTTGCCCCGAGCAGGAAGGCATATCTCTTAGCATAATCCAACATATCGGAGAGAATGGTATCGATACTGAGCTTCCTACTTTCAACATAATCCTTGAAAATGGTGTAGATTTTCTTTTGCTGAGGAATCTCCTGTTGCTTTACGCTGAGGTAATCTCGAACAAAGGCACTGACATCCAGCTTCGTATACGCTTCTATTCTGTTCCAATACTTCTCGTAATACTCATTCTGTTGTTTTATGGGTAGCCCCATGAGTATAAAGTTTCGGATTTTATCGCCCTCACTCAAATCCAAACCGGTAGAATTCAGACTTTCAAAAATCATTTGAGGGTCGTCATCTGCTTCCAGTTGAATGTTGATTATGTACAGCTTGTATATAGCATCAAATAGCTCATCCAGAGTAACCTCCTGTTTTTGGAGCTTCTCGTAGAAGTAATTGTAGTTGAGCGTCAGATTGGATTCTTTTATGTGTTCATCAGTAGCTGAGAACAATTTAGAAAAAGCGAGCTGGTCATCCTTAACGTGTTTCAGCTTGATACGCGTTTCTTCAGGCTGCCATTTATTTACAAGGAAATCCTCCCAGATACATTGCTTTAGAGTGGGGTCTTTCGAGGTGAGTATCCCCTTATCCATGAGGTTATACATAGCAAGCAGTATCAACGATACTGTAGTAAGACGTTGTTGGCCGTCAATCACGATGAAGGACACATACCGCCCGTCAGGCACATTGGCGGATACAATACTCCCAAAGAAGTGGCTCTTTCTGCCTGTCTTCGCTATTTTCACCAAATCAGCATAGAGTTGCCTACAGTTCTCTTCTTTCCAATCATAATTCCTTTGGTACACAGGAATGATAAAGCGGGTATTAGAGTTCCCCATGTACCGAACAAACTGACATTCTGAACCTTTCATTTTAGCCCTCTCTGTTAAAAGTATTTAGAGTCTATGCCGTATCTTTATTTCGCCTGCATTGATTCTCACGCTCTTGTCTGCCTCCGTTCTACCATAAATATGACTCAAGGTAAAGGAAATATGACATCGGAGATGAAACTTGATAAAAGTTAACAGGGGTAAATTTCGATTAGGTGCTATGCGTCATTCTAGTTCTAATTTATCTATGGATATAGACAATTCAGCATGGTTAGGATTATTTGTTTGTGCAAACTTCCTAATCAAACATTCCAAACGATAAATTAAATCATCATAGGTAATAATATCAACGATATTAGCATATTTCCTTCTAATAATCTCAAAATCGTTTTTTTGTTCATCAGACAGATTCACAGAACGCCCCATGATTACCATCCCCCTTGGATTTGTTATTCGCACCTTCATGTTAGCCACTACTGAGTCGCATTTGCGTTTCTTATAAATCTGCGTAGTTAATAATTTTTCTCCTTCCTTACCCATCCTTTTCAAATGGTATATGTACTTTTCAACCTGCATAATAGCCCCGGTTAAATCTTTGCTCGGCACATAATTATCTCTATATTTTCCGCTGCTTAATAAGGGGATTGTATCGCTAGGTTTTTTTATCTCTATTACATCGATATTTCCGTTAACATCGAAAAGCGCAATATCAATAAACCGATTTTCCGCCTTTTCTCTTACTGTTCCTTTTATGCACAATTCTTTTACTGCTGCAACATATTTGGGATAAATAAGAGTAATGATTTGTATAATTTCATTTCTCCAAATATTCTCAGCATAAGAGTCTTCGTTTTGAATCATTTTCTGTAACCTAGCGAGAATGAAACTGTATTTCTCGGTTTCATATTCAGCTACAGATTCAAGAGTATTCTCAATAGTCGTTCTTTTATTTTGTCTCGTTAAGTGTTTCTCATAGAGTTTACCATAGTCTTTAACGTTGTCAAAATAGTCATTTAAGAGATTGCTAATCCTTTTGCGAGTATAGAGAAATAATTCAGTTTTGGAGGGGCAGCTATCCACCAAATTGATAAATTCCATATATGGTATTGATTTGTTGCCGCCTTCTCCAATTACAACTTGCTCCTGTATAGTATCTTCGATTGCTCTAAATAGATTATTCGCAACAATTATGCTAAATCTCTTTTTAGAGATTTCTTTATCTTTTAGAATAAGAATATTACTACTCGTGCGGAAAACGTGAGCAGGTATTTCATAGTACTCATCTTTGAGCCTAGCTATAATGAATTGGACAGAGGTTGAATCGCTTAGCTCATCGTATTCCTGTTCTTTAATATCCTCGCGTTGAAAATAGAAATGCGCATTTTTAATGGAAACAAATCCTTTTTCGTCAATTTTTTCATTAATCCACTCCGCCTTACCTGATGGCACATAATTTAAAATGATTAAATCACCGATGTATTCTGTGTCAACTTTCATGTACAATCTATCTTAGTTAAGTTTTATTAGCTCGTTATATTTCTCGAACAGGAAAGCTACACGTTCCGCATCATCTGCAAACTTGCGACCATAGGCTTTCTCTACCGCCGCGTCCAATTTGAGGTGCGCTTTATACAAAGGAGTAGTTTTCATCCAAACCGGATCGTACATCTCAGCTAGGCTGCTTCCAGCAAGTGCGTTTCTCTCATCGAGTACAGCAGATGCAGCAGCCTCAATGGCGCTCCGTTCTTTTTCGCCACATTCCGGCCAAGGGAATGTATTGTACACAATCTCCTTGGAGTATCGATAATCGCTTTTCAATCTGCCAGCAACTGTTCGCATCCACGCCATGTGCATGGAGGAAGTGAGAACGCCAAAGTGGAACAGGGTTGCATTCGGGATTATCTGGACGGCATTGCTGGCAATACTCCTCTCCGACAGGAAACCGATAGGTATATAGAGCCTGTTTTCCGATGAAACGCTTGGGATAATGAGATAATCCGAATAGGGGTGAGCAATCTGGGCAAAGATAGCCGGCACTTTGGCATAGCCTTTAGTCGTTTTTGCTTTGCTGGAGAGTCTGAACGATTCTACTGCTGCTATCCTTTCTTTCAGGATTTTGCTGTTACGAATGATGGAGAAAGGCTCATTATGCAACCAGATGCAGTAGCGGCTCTTTCCTTTGATAAACTCCTCTGCTCCGATAAATGGCCGAATGACGGAAGCCAGTTCCGGTTCTTGCGCGAGGATTTCTTCTCGTTCCTGTGGAGTAAGGACAAATAAACCGCCATCACGGGGCTGACTTCCGAATTTCATTTCCGGCACATTACAAAGAGGCTTCTTCTGCGCTTCTACATATATACAAGCTCCGGCATGCAAATAAGGGCTGATGCTGGTGACTTGCTTCTCTACTGGTTCTCCCTGTATATCTGGATAGGAATAGAGCAGTTTAGTCTTTCTCTCATGTAAGGCAAAGCCTACTATTACGCAATACACGGCGGCTTTACCTCTGGCCTCATTGTTCCATTTGAAGGTCTGGTGGGCAAAGTTGAGTTTGATACCATGTTCTTTCAACAATACTCCCCACAGGATGGGAACCTGAACACCCTGACATATGGAGTTTGTTGACACAAAGGCTACTTCTATCGGTGTATCTTGTATGTACTGGGCAGATTTCTTGTACCAGCAGGTTACATAGTCTAAATCCTGTACATCCTTAACGTCACCAAAAAGCTGTTCCACCTCTTTCTTCTGGGGACTGCCTTGGTCCATCATTCTGGCTCCAATAAAAGGAGGGTTCCCTAGGATATAACTTAGCTTCTCTTTTGGCACCACGCTTTCCCAATCAATCTGTAGAGCGTTTCCGCAAACGATAGTAGCCGAAGCCGTGAGAGGAATACGTGCAAAGGCCTCGCCGAAGTAGTTGCCGACCTCGATATTCATCTGATGGTCCATGAGCCACATGGCCACCTGAGCAATCTGCGCTGGGAACTCCTCAATCTCTATGCCGTAGAACTGGTTTACGTTCACGAGGCATACGTCATTGGCCGAGAGCATCCAGCCTGTGCCGGAGGCTTCCAGCTTCTCACGTTCTGCAATCACGGAAAGCTCCAAGCGGCGCAGCTCGCGGTAAGCCACCACAAGGAAGTTGCCACAACCACATGCAGGGTCGAGGAAGTTAAGCTCTGTGAGCTTCTTGTGGAAAGCTTGCAAGCGCGAGGCTTTTCTGTTCGACTTATCATGCTGAATGCTCTCGAACTCCTCTCGCAGTCCATCCATGAACAATGAATTGATTAGCTTGAGGATATTGCGCTCGCTGGTATAGTGTGCGCCCAGGGCTCGGCGTTCATCCGCATTCATCACACTTTGGAACATAGAGCCGAAAATGGCAGGAGAGATGCGGCTCCAGTCCAGAGCACAGCAGTCCAGCACAGCCTGACGCATATCGCTATCAAACGCCGGCATGGGCAGGAACTCTGCAAACAAGCCTCCATTCACATAGGGAAATTCCGTTACGCTGGCATCGCGGGTGCAAAGACGGTTTTTCTCCGGGGTGTTGAGTACCTGGAAGAGCTGAGCCAGCAGAGGAGCAAGATCACGACCATCCTCTGCTGTGCAATTGAGAATGTAGGAACGGAATGAATCTTTACGGAAAATGCCGGTATCTTCTGCAAACAGGCAGAAAAGAAGTCGCACCAGATACACTTCCAGCGGATGCCCGATATAGCCGATAGCTTTGAGACGGTCGTGCAGTTTGCCCAGCAACTCAGCGGCCTGGACATTGACGGGGTCTTCTTCCTGATACTCGCGCTGCTCATAGCCTGCAAGAAAATGGAAGAGATGGATATACTGCGGCAACTCAGAAAGGGTAAACGTCGTCAGCTGGCCATCTTTGCAGAGGTCATAGAAATGCCAGTTCTCGAAGTCACATACAAGAATAGCCTTGGGGAACTCGTGGTGAGCTAGCGACTCAGCATATCGCTTGGCTTGTTCGTATGCCTTGGACAAGTCCTTGCCACGAGACTTCATCTCAATCAGAATGTGACCTTTCCAGAACAAATCAATATATCCGCTCCCACCATCTGCACATTTCACCTTATGCTCAAAAATGGCTACACGCTTACGGCTTACCCCCAGAACATGAAAAAAATCAATCAGGAAAGATTGAGCTTCGGCCTCCTCACGCTCTGTATCTTTCCAGTTGACAGCAAACTTAGCGGCGCGGGAGCTAATTTCATTCTGACTCAGGGTAACAGCCATGCCCGTTATACTACCAAATACAAAACGGCTGCGCAAGGGATGTTGTGCAGATTTATGCCATGATGCCGCAATGAAATCGGAAAGAGAATGCGGGATTTCAAGGCAAATATTGCAAAATATAGTCAAATATAGTCAAATATAGCGCCGTATAGCAATTTTTAATTATGCGTTACTATATTTCATTATAAAAGCATATTTTCCCAGAGAAAGCGGGGGCAGAACGACCAGTACACCATCATGCCCCGGTGGGGGATAGAGCAAATCATCCATCAGCCCACGATGAAACGCCTTGCTGCAAAAACGATATTGCGCTGCGCGCAACGATATCCGCCGGCAGAAGACGGCGAACGGGGAGACGGGGGAGGAATTCTACTTTCAACATTCAAAATTCTACATTATACATTCAGCGTTCCTTTGGGCTTGACTTTAGGGAATGTGTGAGTATACTTTCCGCGGGGAGAGAAACCGAAAAGCCCCCGCATACAATCATGGAACCTATTTACGAAGGCAAAGCCAAGAGACTGTTCACTACGGAAGATCCGAATGTTCTGCGTATGGAGTATAAGGACTCCGCCACCGCTTTCAATGGCGTGAAGAAGGAGGACTTCGAGAACAAGGGCCGTTTTAACAAGGCTATCACCCTCATCATCTACCGCATGCTTGAGGATAAGGGCGTGCAGACGCACCTGGTGGATGATGTGGACGACATCAACCTGCTGGTGAAGAAGGTTTCCATTATGCCGCTGGAGGTCATCGTGCGCAACGTGGCCGCCGGTTCGTTCTCGAAGCGCATGGGCGTGGCCGAGGGCACGCAGTTCAAGAAGCCCATCGTGGAGTTCTCTTACAAGGACGACGCGCTGAACGACCCCTTCATCAACGATGACTACGCCCGCGAGATGGGCGCCGCCACCGAGGAAGAGTGCGCTTCCATCAAGCAGATGGCCCTGCTCATCAACGAGACGCTCAAGGAGTTCTTCATGACCGCCAACCTGCGCCTCATCGACTTCAAGATTGAGTTTGGCCGTCTGGCCAGCGACCCGAGCCAGATTGTGCTGGCCGACGAGATTTCCCCGGATACCTGCCGCCTGTGGGATGTAGCCACCGGCAAGAAGATGGACAAGGACCGCTTCCGCCAGGGTCTGGGTGGTTTCATGGAGGCCTATGCCGACGTGCTGAACCGCCTGCAGAAGTAAAGTTTACCCCCATGCCACCGGCGGACGCGTGCCACCGGTGGCTTTTTCCTTACCCGCGCGCCCGCGCAAAACACAACATAACATTATGGCAACACTGACGTTTGAAGTATTCAGCCGATTCCAGTCGGCCACGGACGCCAACAAGCTGCTCTACACGCCGATTGCAGACCAGCTTACGTACAACCACACCCGCCTGTACACCATCGAGTGCGAGGGAGACACCGAAGCCGCCGCAGCCTACATGCGCAGCGTGCTGGTGGATTCCATCTCGCAGAAGGTGCAGGAGGACGGCACCCCCGCCCTGAGCGGCGAGCTGTTCAGCATTTCCTACGGCATCAAGAAGGGTGCGCTGGACCTGGAGAAAGAGGCTATCCTCACCAACTATCGCGGTCGCAAGGGCCTGCCCTTCGACATCACCGCTCTGACCATCACGCAGAAGATTTACGTGTTCGGCCAGGGGGATGCTGCCGCGCTGTCGGCACGTTTCTGCAAGGACGTGTGCAACCCCGCCATCCACACCTGGAAAATCAACTAAAAGTACGAATTACGAAGTACGAATTAAAAAATTCAATCGTCATTTGTCAATAGTCAATTCAAAAATTATGGCAACATATCGTACCATTCCTGTTCGTAATCTGAGCGAGGCCGAGCTGACGGAGCTGAGCCAGAACATGAAACTTTCCCTTTCCACCGAGGATATGCTGGTGGTGCAGCAGATTTTCTGCGAGATTGACCGCGACCCCACGGATGTGGAGCTTGAGGTGATTGCCCAGACCTGGTCGGAGCACTGCAAGCACCGCATTTTCGCCGCCACGGTGCAGCACACGGTGGATGGGCAGACGGAGGAGATTAAGAGCATGTACAAGACCTTCATCCAGCGCCCGACCAAGGAAATCATGGCGCAGAAGCCGGGTTTTGTGCTGAGCTGCTTCGTGGACAACGCCGGCTTCATCAAGCTGGATGACAAGCTTTCCGTGTGCCTGAAGGCCGAGACGCACAACCACCCCTCCGCCATTGAGCCCTACGCCGGTGCCAACACGGGTCTGGGCGGCGTGATTCGCGACATTCTGGGCGCCGGCAAGGGTGCCAAGCCCATCGCCAACCTGGATGTGTTCTGCTTCGGCGCCCCGGACACCCCGCAGGAGATGGTGGAAGGCCACAACATCATCCACCCGCTGGGCATCATGCGCGGCGTGGTGCATGGCGTGCGCGACTACGGCAACCGCATGGGTATTCCCACCACGAGCGGCGCCATCCAGTTCGACCCCACCTACATCTACAACCCGCTTGTGTTCTGCGGCACCGCCGGCGTGATTCCGCAGGAGGACATTGCCAAGGAGATGAAGCCCGGTCTGGCCGTGGTGGTCATCGGTGGCCGCACCGGCAAGGACGGTCTGCACGGCGCCACCTTCTCCTCCGCCGCCATGGGCGAGGCCTCTGCCGAGGAGGACCAGCAGGCGGTGCAGATTGGCAACCCCATCGAAGAGAAGAAGACGCTGGACGTGATTCTGGAAGCCCGCGAGCGCGGCCTCATCGAGTTCGTGACAGACTGCGGCGCCGGTGGTTTCTCCTCCGCCGCGGGTGAAATGCTTTCCGAGACGGGCGGCAACCTGTACCTGGAGCGCGCCCCGCTCAAGGAGACCAACATGCTTTCCTGGCAGATTTTCCTTTCCGAGTCCCAGGAGCGTATGGTGCTGGCCGTGAAGCCGGAGAACCTGGATGAGCTGCAGAAGCTGGCCGATACCTTCCAGACGGAAATGACCGTGCTGGGCGAATCGAACGACAGCGGTGTGCTGCGCGTGTGGCACAACGGCGAGTGCGTGGTGGAGATGGATAACTCCAAGCTGCACGATGCCCCCACCAAGCACCTCACCTCCGTGTTCAACAAGGGCGAGGCCAAGACCGGGCTCACTCTGGACGACAGCAACCTGGCCGGCGACCTGAAGCAGCTCTTCGGCGATTTCGCCATCGTTTCCCGCGAGCCCATCATCCGCGAGTACGACCACGAGGTGCAGGGCAACACGGTGCTCAAGCCTCTGGCCGGCGCCAGCGCCGATGCCCCGCAGGATGCCTCCGTCATCGATATCGACGGTTCGGATAAGCTCATGTCCCTGGCTCTGGCCATTCTGCCGGAATGGGGCAAGACCGATCCCTTCGCCATGGGTACCGGCACGGTGGATGAAACCGTGCGCCAGCTGGTGCTGGCCGGTACCAACCCTGACAAGATTGCCCTGCTGGATAATTTCTGCATGGGCAACCCCGAGGAACCCACCGAGCTGGGCCGCATCGTGGAATGCGCCAAGGGTATCCGCGAGGCCGCCCTGGCCTACGGCGCCCCCTACGTTTCCGGTAAGGACAGCTTCTACAACTACTTCGAGACCGAAGAGGGCCCGGTGAACATCCCCGTGACCTTTCTCTGCTCCGGTTTCGGTGTGGTGGAGGATGCCGCCCACGTGCGCGGTGCTTCCCTGCGCCGCAGCAACAGCGCCATCTTCATGGTGGGCAACACCGAGGACGAAATGGGTGCCTCCGTCTATGCCCGCGTGAAGGGAATCTCCGGCGCCAAGGTGCCGCAGACCGACTGCGCCAAGAACTACGAGCTCTACAAGGCCTACTACGAGAAGGCCCTCACCCAGGGTCTGGTGCTTTCTGCCCACGACCTCTCCGAGGGTGGTCTTGCCGTGGCCGCTGCTGAGATGGCCTTCTCCGGCAGCGGCGGCATGCAGATTGACCTGGATGCCCTGCCCACCACGGGCGGCTGGCAGAACAACGCCGTGCCCTGCTTCTCCGAAAGCACCGGCCGCTTCCTCGTGGAGGTGGATGAGGACATGGCCGCTGAGTTCCAGGCTGCCATGGCCGGCTTCCCCTGCGCCCGCATCGGCTCCGCCACCACCGACGGTCAGCTCACCATCACTGCCAAGGGCAGCACCGTGCTGCAGGCTGAGATTGCCGAGCTGAAGAGCATCTGGAAAAACGGTTTGACTCCCTTCTATTAATAGAACCAGCTAGTCACACTCCCAATTGTCAATCGTCAATAGTAAATCGTCAATCAATATGCCTCACGCATTACTTCTCAAATACCCCGGCACCAACTGCGACGTGGAAACCGCCCGCGCGCTGAACGCCGCCGGTTTCTCCACCCAGGTGCAGCCCATCGCCACCGCCACCCCGGCCCACGTGGCCAAGGCCCAGCTCGTCGTGTTCTCCGGTGGGTTCTCCTACGGCGACTACGTGATGAGCGGCCGCCTGGCCCAGCTGGAAACCGAGCGTTTCCTGGGCGATGCCCTGCAGAAGCACCACGCCAATGGCGGCTTCCTCTTCGGCATCTGCAACGGCTTCCAGATTCTCACGAAGCTGGGCATCCTGCCCAAGGCCTCCCTCATCTGGAACAAGAGCGAGCGCTTCGAATGCATGTGGGACAAGCTGGTGAAGGTGGCTCCGAACTGCCCCTATACCACCTACCTGCCTGAGAATTTCGAGCTCCCCTCTGCCCACGCAGAAGGCCGCCTCGTCTGCGAACCCGGCGATGCCCAGAAATACCTCGACTCCGGCTGCGTCGCACTGCAGTATGCCGATAACCACAACGGCTCCGAGCTCCGCATCGCCGGCCTCATGGACCCCACCGGCCGCGCCATGGGCCTCATGCCCCACCCCGAACGCTTCCTCAAGCCCCGCCACCACTACGACCCCGATTGGTCCGGTGACCCCGACTGGGGCTGGGGCTACTACTTCTTCAAGGGCGCTTATGATGCCTTGAAGTAACTAGCTATCAGTGCTTTTTCACGCATCCGCCGCGGTTCCGACGAGCCGCGGCGGATTTTTTATTGACAACTCCCTTGCATACGGTTAAATTGAGCTCACGTAACAAAACGACATCACTTACCCCGCACTGATGTATATTTATGCACTCTAACGAGCACAGCAACAAGTCTGGCAATAACCGCGGTACAGGTTATGTGACCAGGAAAGAACTAAAAAGTCACCGGGACTACGTCCACCTGCTGCAACAGGTGGACAACGGAGAAATGATTCGGGTGAAAGCAGGAATCTATGCCCATCCGGATACACTCGGCGAATCTGTGCCCGACATCAGCAGAATCATCCCCGGGGGCATACTCTGCCTTTACAGCGCGTGGAGCCACCACCAGCTCAGCACGCAGATTCCCACAAGTATCTGCGTTGCGGTGAAAAGAGGCAGAAAAATAGTTCTGCCGGCCTACCCCATCATCACCCTGTACCGTATCAGCGATGCCTTCCTGAATCTAGGCCTCATCCACGAGCAGGTATGCAATCACCTTCTACCTGTATATGACCTGGAACGCTGTGTGTGCGATGCTTTGAGATATCGGAACAAAATCGGCATGGAAACCTGCTCAGAAATTCTTCACCAATACCTGCGGCATCCCAAGCGAAATCTTGACAAGCTTCACAGCTACGCAACGCAGCTCCGAGTCAACTCCGTACTTTCCACTTACCTGCAGATTACCCTGTAATATGGAGAAGACAAACAACATAGGTAAGTCAATCCGAACAAAACTGCTCAACATTGCACAGAGCAATGGGGTGAACTACCAGGTGTTGCTCATCCGCTACATTCAGGAACGGCTCTTATACCGGCTCTCGCAGTCAACACAGCGAAAACATTTTGTACTGAAAGGAGGCGCCCTTCTCTACGCCATTCAGGACTTAAAAGCAAGGCCTACGCTGGATTTGGATTTTCTGGGGCAGAACATCCGCAACAATAAAGAAGACCTGTTGCAGGCTTTCTGGGAAATTGCATTGATTCCCTGTCCGGAAGATGCAGTTACATTCGACCCTGAAAGTTTGTCGGCCTACGAAATTACAGTCAACCGCAAATACCAGGGAATCAGCATTCAAATTACTGCACACCTGGACTCCATAAGACAACTTATTTCCATGGATATAGGTTTTGGAGACATTATTACCCCAGGAGCGCAGAATCTCGACTACCCACTAGCTCTCAGCAACCTTCCACAAGCCTCCATACTCGCATATTCGATTGAAACCCTACTGGCTGAAAAATTCGAAGCTATGATTTCGCTTGGTGAAGACAATAGCCGGATGAAAGATTTTTTTGATGTATATACCATTCTTCATTCATTCTGCATCAACGATTCCATATTGAAAGAGGCCATTTATCAGACCTTTCAGAACCGACACACACACTACACCGAAACGCCCACCTTGTTTTCCGACTCATTCGCGGAATCTCACAAACGGGAACTTCAATGGAATAACTTTCTAAAGAAGATTCAGTACAACTCTCCCTTGTCCTTTTTCGAAGTCCATCGCTACATCTGCCACCGCTTCAGGCCCCTCCTGCCTGATGGAACAAATCTGACAAACTAAGCCGTTGAATAATCAACCCACCTTTTCGTTGAGCCTGGCCGGTGGGCGGCCGGGCGTGGTGCCGGCGGGGGCATTTCCCCGGCTGGAGCGGGCGTTTGCGCGCAGCGCAGGGGCGGGCATGCTGGATTTGCTGCGCCACGGGCTGCCGCTGGGGGCGGGGCCTTTCCCGGCCTGGCTGCGGGAGCGGGCGCAGGAGGTGCTCATGCAGCACCTGCGCCGTCTGAGGCGGGGGGATGATACCGCACCGCAGCTCTCACCGCAACAGGCAGCAGCCTGGCTGGAGGGCATGCCACCGGTCTATGGCGGCGCCGTCACCGCCGGCATGCTCTGCGAGTGGTTTGCCACCCTGGGACCGGCTCTGGCCTGGCTGGCAGAGCGAGAGCTCACCACCCCCGAAAAGTGGCTGTCAGGGCTGGGCGAGGGCTGGCAGCAGCTGGGTACCTTGTGCTTCCACCTGGCCGAAAACGGCGGCGAGGGCGCAGAAACGCACCCCTTTGCCTTTCTGGCCACCTTCATTCACCGCGCCGGGCAGGATGGCAAACCCCGCCATGCGCCGCTGGCCCTGGCCAGGCAGCTGTATGCCAACGATGCCGGCAGCCTCGCCACCCTGCTGCGCCCGCTGCAGCAGGCTGCGGCGGCAAATCCTTTTCTGAACCAGCTCATCAACAGTGGGGATATCTACAAACCCTGCGCCTGGGGGCCGCGGCAGGCCTACGATTTTCTGGAAAGCCTGCCGATGCTGGAGCAGGCCGGCATCGAAACCCGCATGGTGAACCTCTGGCAAAGCCGCCCGCCGCGCGTGGAGCTGGAGGTGCAGCTGCAACCCGGCAGCGAAAGCCAGAAACCCGACCGCGCCCCCGCGCTGAATATCTCCACGCTGCTGCGCTTCAGTCCCCGCGTGGTGCTGGGGAACTACGCCCTCACCGAAACCGAGCTGGAGGAACTGCTGGCCGGCGAGGACGGCCTCATCCGCTTCCGCGGCGAGTGGGTGCGGCTTGATAAAGAAAAGCTCGAAAAGCTGCTCAACAGCTGGCGACAGGCCACCCGCATGGCTGCCGGGGGCATCCCCCTGCTGGCCGGGCTGCGATGGCTGCTGGGCAAGCACAGCAACGCTCTGCCCAACATTCCCCCGCCGGATGAAGACGGCATGCGCGCCCTCGCTTCCCCCGCCCTGCAGGAGGCCCTGCAGCAACTCTGTGTGAGCCCGCAGGAACCGCAGCTGCCTGAGCGGCTCGCCGGCATCCTGCGTCCCTACCAAAAGGATGGCGTCCGCTTCCTGCTGGGAGTGACCGAGGCTGGTTTCGGCGCCTGTCTGGCGGATGATATGGGCCTCGGTAAAACCCTGCAAGTCATTGCCTGGCTGACGCATCTGCATGCCACCGGGGCACTGGCGGGGCGAGCCGCGCTCATCGTGGCCCCGGCCTCGCTGCTCACCAACTGGCAGGACGAACTGCGCCGTTTTGCCCCGCAGCTGGACACCCTGGTGCTGCACCCGGATATGCTGAACCGCCAGGATACCGATTACCTGCAGAAGAACCCCGGCTGGCTTCTGCAGCGGGCGCATGTGGCGCTCACCACCTACGGCATGGCCACGCGCCTGGCCGAGCTGCTGGCTGCCGAAACTCTGCCCGCCCTGGTGCTGGATGAGGCCCAGGCCATCAAAAATGCGGACTCACAGCGCACCCGCGCTCTCCTGCAGCTCTGCTCGCCGCGCCGCGTGGCGCTCACCGGCACCCCGGTGGAAAACTCGCTGGGCGAGCTGCGCAGCCTCTTCCACTTCCTCACCCCCGGACTGCTGGGCAGCGAAAAGGAATTCAACGCCCTGGTGCAGAAAATGGGCACCGATTACACCCCGCTGCGCAAGCTGGTGCGCCCCTTCATGCTGCGCCGCCTCAAGACCGACCCGAACCTGCTGCCGGAGCTGCCACCCAAGACCGAGCAGCCGGCCTACTGCCTGCTCACCCCGGAGCAGACCCGCCTCTATGCCCGCGAGGTGGAGAAACTGCAAGCCATTGTGCACGAGCCGGACCCGCAGACGCGCCTCACCCTGCTGCTACCTATCCTGAGCCACCTGAAACAAATCTGCAACCACCCCGCCCAGTACCTGGGCGAAAGCTACTACGACCCCGCCCAGAGCGGCAAGATGACACGCATGGGTCACCTGGCGCGGCAGATTGCCGCAGCGGGAGACGCCGCGCTCATTTTCACCCAGTACCGCAGCATGATGGAACCGCTGCACGACTTCCTGGCCGGCATCTTCGGCGCCCCCGGTCTGGTGCTGCACGGCGGAACCCCCATTGCCGAGCGGCGGGAGCTGGTGCAGCAGTTCCAGCACCTCGGCGGGCCGCCCTTCTTCCTGCTCTCGCTCAAGGCGGCAGGCACCGGGCTCACCCTCACGCGGGCGCGCCACGTCATCCACTTCGACCGCTGGTGGAACCCCGCCGTGGAAAACCAGGCCAGCGACCGCGCCTACCGCATCGGCCAGCAGAACCCGGTCATCATCCACCCGCTCATCTGCCGCGGCACCATCGAGGAAAACATCCACCACATGCTCACCCGCAAGCGCGATATGGCCGATAAGCTCCTCTCCGGCGGACTGGAAAAACTCCTCCTCCACCTCACCCCGCAGGAGCTCTGTGAGCTCATCGGTGGGAGAGAAAAGCCATAGCTCCAACTATTCACTTTTGTGCCGCAATTTGCGCTTGCCACGGGGTGGCGAAACAGGTAGACTGTGAGGCATATGAGCAAAGAGATTTCCCCCGATATGGACAAGGTGATGGCGCAGCGTCAGCGTGCGCTGGATGCCGCCATGCTCCAGATTCAGAAAGATTTTGGTGAGAACGCCATCATGCGTCTTGGCGACCGCAAGACCATGGAGGTGGAAACAATCCCGACCGGCAACCTGCTTATCGACCGCGCCCTGGGAGTGGGCGGTTTCCCGCGCGGCCGAATCGTGGAGGTTTTCGGTCCCGAATCCTCCGGTAAGACCACGCTCACGCTGACTGTGATTGCCCAGGCCCAGAAGGCCGGTGGTCTGGCAGCCTTCATCGATGTGGAGCACGCCCTGGACCCCGCCTATGCCGCCAAGCTGGGTGTGAACCTGGATGACCTGCTGGTCTCCCAGCCGAACAGCGGCGAAGAAGCCCTGCAGATCTGCGAGGCTCTGGTGCGTTCCAACGCTATCGACGTGGTGGTGGTGGACTCCGTGGCCGCTCTGGTGACCAAGCAGGAGCTGGAAGGGGATATCGGCGACAGCACGGTGGGCGCCCAGGCGCGCCTGATGAGCGCCGCTCTGCGCAAGCTCACTTCCCTCATTTCCAAGGCCCGCACCATCTGCATCTTCACCAACCAGATTCGCGAGAAGATTGGCGTGATGTTCGGCAACCCGGAGACAACCCCCGGCGGCCGCGCCCTGAAGTTCTATGCCTCCGTGCGCTGCGATATCCGCCGCATCGGTCAGATTAAGGGCACGGACGGCTCCGTTTCCGGCAACCGCACCAAGCTGAAGGTGGTCAAGAACAAGGTGGCCCCGCCCTTCAAGGAGTGCGAGTTCGACATCATGTACAACGAGGGCATCTCCTCCGTGGGCAGCCTTATCGACCTGGCCATGGAGTTCGATATCGTGCAGAAGCGCGGTTCCTGGTTCAGCTACAACGGCGGGCAGCTTGCCCAAGGCCGCGACGGCGCCAAGGAAGCCCTGCGCAACAACGCTGAGCTCTACGCCGAAATCGAAGCCAAAGTGCGCGAGAAAATGGACGCCGCCGGCACCAAGTAACACTTTAATCTCATGGGCGGCCGGCACCACCGGCCGCCTTTTTCCTTATGCCCGCAGCAGAAACGCAGCTTATTCCCCTGCCCCCGCGCCCTGCCGGTGCCACACCGGCAGAGATGGAGGCCTACGCTGTACGCTGCCTGGCTCACCTGCACCTGGAGGGCTGGAGCTTCGGCTGGGACAAAACCTCGCGCCGCCTGGGCTGCTGCAAGATGCAGCAGCGGCGCATCAGCCTCTCGCGCTATTACGCAGAAGCCTACGCAACCAAGGAGCCGGAGCAGCTCTGGCGCACCCTCCTGCACGAACTGGCACACGCCCTGGCCTGGGTGCACCACCAGAGCCACGGCCACAGCCCGGTCTGGAAGCGCTACTGCGCTGCCCTGGGCATTCCCGGTGAGCGGGCCGGAGTGCGCGGCATCGAGTTTGAGGCGCCGCGGTGCCAGCCCCGCTTCCAGCTCTGCCACAGCGAAACCGGAGAAATCTTCCGCAGCTATACCCGGCGCCCGCGGCAAAGCGCAGCCAGTCTGCGCCGCTGCTACATCCCCGGCCGCAAGGCGGAAACGCTGGGCAAGCTCGTCGTCAGACCCATTGCATCGTAATATTTCCCATCATGGCACGCTACAAGGCACCGCAGGATGACTACCCCGAGCCCGCACCGCGGGAGCGGGTGGATTACCGCATGCAGCCGCCGCCCCGCCGCCGGCAGGCACCGGCCCGCAGCAGCTATGATGATTACCAGGAATATGAGGAACCCGCCCCCCGCCCAGCCCCCCGCCGCGCCTGGGAAAGCGAGGAACCGGCCTACGAACCGCTGCCGGAGGACGTGAACCCCATCCGCGAGTTCCAGCGACCGCCACGCAAGGGCACCGGATGCCTGCGGGCGGTGTGGCTCATGTTCACCCTGCCGCTGCGCATGGTATTCTGGGCACTGCGCAACCTGCCGAAAATCGTTCTCATTCCCACGAAAATCATTCTGAGTCTGGCCTTTGTGGGGCTGGTGCTGGGCAGTATACTGGCAGTGGTCTACGGTGTGAAAGCCGGCCGCTACGACCTCACGCAGGTCACCCGCATGCCGGAACGCACCATCGTACTGGACCGCAAGGGCAACGAAATCGGTACCCTGCACGGTGAAAACCGCCGCAGCATTGCCAACATTCACGAGGAAGTGCCGCGCTACATGATAGACGCGCTGGTGATGCAGGAAGACCGCTCATTCTGGACCCACGGCGGCATAGACCCCCGCGGTCTGCTGCGCGCCGTGGCCCAGGTTTTCAAGCACCACCGCACCACCCAGGGCGCCTCCACCCTGACCATGCAGCTGGCCAAAAACACCTACAACCACCACGAGCGTAATTTCGATGCCAAGTTCACCGAAATGGCCCTGGCCCGCCGCATCGAATCCACCTACGACAAGGAAACCATCCTCAAGTGCTACCTGAACCGCGTATTCTGGGGACACACCTTCCTGGGGCTCAAGCAGGCAGCCTACGGCTACTTCGACAAGCTGCCACGCGACCTCACCGTGGGCGAAGCCGCCATGCTGGCCGGCATCATCTGCAGCCCGAATCAATTCTCGCCCTACCGCAACATCTCAGCCGCCAGGGTGCAGCGCGACAAGGTGCTGAAGCTCATGTACGAGCATGGCAAAATCACCCGCAATGAGTACGAGTTTGCCATGAAGGAGCCGCTGGTAACCCGCAAGCCGGAGCGCCGCGGCAACGACAACTACGCACTGGACCTGGTGCGCACCGAGGTGGACCACCTGCTCTCCCTGCTGGATTCGAAGGATGAGCGTCTGAAGGAAGAAGTGGTGGTTTCCGGCGGGCTGCGCGTGCAGACCACCCTGGATATCGACCTGCAGGACGACGCCATGCGCGAGATTGATGCGCGGCTCACGGCCATGTTCGAGAAACAGAAGGGCTGGAAACACCAGACCCGCGCCCAGTTCAAGGCCCTGAAAGCCAAAACACCTCAGGAAGAAGCTGACAAACTGCGTCCGAAATACCTCCAGGCCGCCTGCGCAGTCATCGACAACGCCACCGGCGCCCTGCTGGCAGTGGTAGGCGGACGCGACAGCACCGAATCCCCCCTGAACCGCGCGCTCCAGAGCCGCCGCCAAGTGGGTTCCGTGTTCAAACCGCTGGTATATGCTGCATTCTTTGAGCGGGGTTACGGCCCGCGCTCCCTGCTGTCGGACAACTCCATCATGCGCGGAGAAATCGCCGGAGCCCCGCACTGGCGCCCCCGCAACTCAGATGGCAGGTTCACCGGCAACCACCCCGCTGCCTGGGGTCTGCTGAAGAGCCGCAACACCATGGCTGTGCGCGCCGGCAATATTGCGGGCCTGCAGAATGTCATCAACACCGCGCTCTACGCCGGGTTCCCCCGCCCTGCCAAAACACCCGGCCCTACCATCTACCTGGGCACCTGGGAGGCCTCGCCCCTGGAAGTGGCCGGCGCCTTCACCGCCTTTGCAAATGGCGGCGTGCGCCCCACTCCCTTTATCATCCAGCATATCACGGATAAGGACGGCCGCGTGGTGTGGCAGAACACCCCCAGCGCCCGCCGCGTGTGCTCCACCCGCTCTGCGAATGCCGTTTCTGCCGTGCTGCAGCAGATCACGAAGCCCGGCGGCACAGCCGGCAGCGTGCAGCGCCTGGGCTTCAAGTACCCCTGCGGCGGCAAGACCGGCACCACCAACAACTACACCAATGCCTGGTTCTGCGGATTCACCACCGACCTGACCGCTGCGGTGTGGGTAGGCTTCGACCGCCCCACCATGATTGCGGATAAGGCATACGGCGGCACCGTGGCCCTGCCTCTCTGGGTGGGGGTCATGCAGTGCGCCGCTGCCCGTGGCTATCAGATGAAGGGCATCCGCACCGCCCCCGCCGCCGGTCGTAACAGCGGCATCCGACTCTGCCGCACCTCCGGTATGCTGGCTCACTCCGGCTGCGAGTATGAAGGCAAGGCCTACATTGAAACCATGGCCGATTTCACCAAGCAGCGCCCGCTCTGCACCGTGCATGCCGAACTGGCCGAAGACCCGGATGCCGCCAGCGGCGTAGAAGAAGTGGCCGAAGACCCGGACTCCACCCCGGATATCGACGGCTCGGCAGATGAAATCATCAACTCCCTGCCCCAGGACGACGTAGCCGAGGAAGTGTAAGGCTTGCACCAGCATCACAGAAACTATCCGTTTTATCAGACGAGATGAACACCATTGATATTGAGAAACACATTATAACGTGCAGTCTCATATGGCTTTACTCGGCCATCATTCTCTTTCTCGGAGGGTGGGTGCAACCATGGCTTGCCATCCCCATAGCATGTCTCCTGGTATATTGCGGCATCAGATGCGTAAGTCACCTCCTCCCTGAGAGGTCACCCATCCCCTTTTCCTCACAAATTATCCAGCTCCTGCTGTTTGCCTGTATGGGTTTTGCCTGCAGTTTTTTTGCAGGGCATACCGGTCATTTCCCGCAGCACATCCTGGACATGGCCCAGCGCAACGCCGTCTACGGCAATCTCTACCTGCAGGATTGGCCCATAGTTCTTCCCGACGGTCGCTACCTGGTCTATTATTTCGCATCCTTTCTGCCGGCCGCATTCGCCAGCAAATTAGCAGGAGCAGACCTGGCCCCGGTAATTCTGATGCTGTGGAATGCTCTGGCCTACTTCCTGGCATTCTCGCTACTCTATTATCACTTCAGGAAGGGCAGCACCACGTGGCTCTGCATCCTGGCTCTCCTTGTCATCGGAGATCCTATAACACTTCTCTCGCCATTGGCTGATTTCCTCCAACTAATATTCCAAGTACCTGTGCATCTTTCCTCGCAAGTCCATCCCATGAGCACAGGTGCCAGGTGCACCATCAATCACTGGCCAGCCATCACCCTGTTGACGCTCCTCGTTCTGAACAGGCGGATACCCCATTACAGCATCCCTGTTCTGGCAGCAATATCACTGCTTTTCTCCTCATTCGGAGCCATCGGTATCCTCCCATTCGTCATATGGAGGTACCTGAACGCCGCTTCCTTTGCTAAGGCTGTCGTTACCTTTTTCTCTACTATCGAAGGTCTCACTGCACTCCTGGTTGTGGGAATCAGCATACTGTACTACAGCTGCGCCCACGGAGACCTTGTAACAACTCTTTGCTTCTTTGTTACATACGGGAAACCTGTGTGGTATATCATTCTCAAGAATATTCTTCACATTGGCCTCATTGTTACCGTCCTCTCACTTCCTTTCTGGTGGAACCAAAAGAAAGATTCCGAACTTTTCAAAGCATGGCTTGTCAGTATTCTCCTTACCAATATCATATTCATCGGCAACGGAGGCCCGAATGAACTTGCATTCAAAGGTTCCACACCTGCTCTTGTCGTCATATCTGCGATGTGGGCCCAGCGCATAGCATCGTCACAAAAGTTTCACAAAATTATGCTCCTTGCAGTACTTGTGGCCTTCACATGGCAAGAATTCGATTCCGTGATTATCCCGAGACTGTCCACGTTTGGTCTGAAAGAGGAGCACATCAACAACCCATTCAACGATCACTTATACCACCCGGGAACCCTGTTGGACCAGACTGTTGCCCCCTCGAAACCTGCGGTATTACCTCATGTTCTATATGCCACCGATGGTGAGTCCAGGCAGTATTTTCCATTCAATCTTCTCCCGCCGGAAGATGAAAAGCTCTATCAACGGCCAGCCACTTTCCGGCCTGACAATAAATTTCTACAGCGCAAGCCATCAAATTCTGATTTGAAAATCAAGTCCATATTCTGATGCTGAGCAGAAAACCCAGCGGCACTTTCGTGTCCGCATGCCTCGTTCTGGTCTTGCGCCCGGCATTTTGTCCTATTATACTGGAACCGTGAAGCGCTTGTTCCTCCTTCTTTTTCTGGCGACAGCCTGTCTGGCCCAGGCCTGGCAGCAGGTCAATGACAATGCACCCGAACCGGCGCGCGAGTTCCGCGCCGCCTGGGTGGCCACTGTCTTCAATCTGGACTGGCCCAGCCGCGCCGGCCTGCCCGCAGCGCAGCAGAAAGCAGAGCTGCTCAGCATCATCGAACAGGCCTCCCGCCTGCGGCTCAACGCCATCATCCTGCAAGTGCGCCCGAATGGAGATGCCGTCTACAAATCCAATCTGGAACCCTGGAGCGCCTGGCTGAGCGGCCCCGGGCAGAACCCCGGATATGACCCGCTGGCCTACGCCATAGCAGAAGCGCACCGCCGCGGCATCGAGGTACATGCCTGGTTCAATCCCTTCCGCGCCACGGTGAGCAGCCGCCCGGTGGGGCGTGGCCACGTGGCGCGCCGCCAGCCCGGCTGGATTCTCAAAGCCGGCAGCACCACAATCCTGAATCCCGGTCAGCCCCAGGCTCGCGGACATGTGCTTCGCGTCATCATGGATGTGGTGAGGCGCTACAACGTGGACGGTGTGCACCTGGACGACTATTTCTACCCCTACCCGCCGCACCACAATGTGCGCGACGGCCGCACACCCGCCCAGCGGCGAGCCGCTATCGATACCTTTGTGCAGGAGCTCTACCGCCAGGTCAAGGCCGTGAAACCGCACGTTCGCGTGGGCATCAGCCCCTTCGGTATCTGGCAGCCGGGCGTGCCGGAAAATGTGGAGGCCGGTATCAACGCCTACGAAGACCTGGCCTGTGATGCGCGTAAATGGCTGGCCAGGGGGTGGGTGGATTATCTCTCTCCCCAGCTGTACTGGCGCTGCGAAGGCCCACAGAGCTTCCCGGCGCTCATGCGCTGGTGGAGCGGCATCAATCCCAGCCGCCCGGTCTGGCCCGGCATTGCCTCTGTGCGTATCGACAGCAAGGAAGACCCCGGCCGCAAGGCCTCTGAAATAGGCCGTCAGATTGCCTATTCGCGCCAGCTGGCACGGCAGAGCAGCGGCCAGCTTTTCTGGAGCTGGAAATCCCTGGGTACCAACCGTGGCGGCATACAGCGGGAACTGGGCAAATACTACAGCACCGTGGCACTCCCTCCGGCCATGCCCTGGTGCGGCAGCACACGCCCCGCCGCACCGCTGGTGCAGGCTCAGGATTCCGGCAATGGCTGCACCATCACCTGGCAAGGGCAGGCACGCAAGTGGGTGGTGCAGGTCGGCAGCCGGGGCCGCTGGTTCACCATGGATGTACTGCCAGGAAACTGCGGGCGGATCACCCTGCCGGCGCGCGTGGCAAACACGCTGGACCGCATTGCCATACGCCCCATTTCCCCCACCGGCGTGAGCGGCACCCCCGGGGTTCTGGCCCGATAACATAAAAAGAGACGAAAATTTCCTGTTTTGGAGCAAAATTTAGGATTGCACTGTACAGCAGGGCTGGTATAATACCGGACGTTATGAGTACAGACGCAACCAAAGTCGAGCTCCCGAGCTCCGTGAAACGCTATGCCCTTTACCTGATGGTAATGGCAGGCCTTGGTGGTCTTCTGTATGGCATTGACGTAGGCGTGATTGCCGCCGCTCTGCCGTACATTGAAAAGACCTCTTCCTACACCCCGCAAGAACTGGCCATTGTGGTGGCCGCCGTGCTTTTCGGCTCCGTTCTTTCCTCCCTGTTCGCCGGCATGCTGGCTGAATGGCTGGGCCGCAAGAAGGTGATTATCATCTCTGCCCTGCTCTTCACGCTGAGTATCCCCGTCATCTGCTTCTCCAATGGCGTGTTCGAGATGCTGATGGGTGGCCGTATTCTGCAGGGCGCGAGTGCCGGTCTCGTGGGTGTGGTGGTTCCCATGTACCTGGCTGAATGTCTGGATGCCAACTCCCGCGGCAAGGGTACCGGCATGTTCCAGTTTATGCTTACCGTGGGTCTGGTGTTTGCGGCCCTCATCGGTCTGGTGACCACCATGTGGGTGGGCGCGGCTGATGATCCCACCGTGACCGCCGAGAGCAAGACGATGGCCTGGCAGGTTATCTTCTGGTGCTCCGCCATCCCCGGTCTCATCCTTTTCTTCGGTGCTTTCAAGCTGAAGGAATCCCCCCGCTGGCTGTACCGCCGTGGGCAGCGCGAGCTGGCTCTCTGCTCCCTCGCCTCCAACAATGGTGATGCTGCAGCCAAGGAGATTCTGGATGAAATGATTGCTGCCGACGCTGCCGAGGAAGCCGCCAAGGCCGATATGGCCGAGGCCGCCAAGGGCGATTCCCTCCTCCAGCGCAAGTATGTGATTCCCTTCATCCTGGCCGTGGTGGTTCTGGCCTGCACGCAGGCTACCGGTATCAACTCCGTGCTGAACTACTCGGTGAAAATCTTCCAGCAGGCAGGTCTGCAGGGCGACCAGGCTAACTGGGCCGACCTCGCCATCAAGATCACCAACATGGCTATGACCATGGTGGCCGTGACCCTGGTGGACAAGAAGGGCCGCACCTTCCTGCTCAAGATGGGCACGCTGGGCATCATCGTGGGTCTGGCCGGTGTGGGTGCCATGTTCCTGACCGTGGAAAACAACCGCGTGGACGTGACCTCCCAGGTGGCCGCAGCCGTGCAGGACAACTCCCTGAACATCTCTGCCGCTGACGCCGTGAAGGCCGCCATGAGCGCCGAGGTGGCCGCTGCTCACCCCGAGTTCATGCAGGGCGAGTCCGTAGCCCCCGGCATGCAGCTGATTGTGACCTACACGCAGGGCACTTCCAGCATGCAGGACGTGGCCGAGGTCCGCGCCGATGGTGCTGCTGATGGTTCCGCCATTGCCATCGCTAAGAGCACCGCTCTGGCCCCCAACTTCCTGGACAAGATCTGCTTCTGGACCACCCCGCTGCCCGAAGGCGCCGTAAAGGAAGTGACCATCACCCGCGCTGAAATCGGCATGAAGCCCAATGCCGTGACCGGCTGGATTGTGACCGGCTTCTTCGTGGTGTTCATCTCCTTCTACGCTGCAGGCCCCGGCGTGTGCGTGTGGCTGGCTCTCTCCGAGCTCATGCCCAACCGCATCCGTGCTAACGGCATGGCCATTGCCCTGCTCATCAACCAGGGTGTGTCCACCACCATCGCGGGCACCTTCCTGCCCTGGGTGGGTTCCTCCGGCTACTCCTCCGTGTTCTTCTGGCTGGCTGGCTTCACGGTGATTTACTTCATCACTGCCGCCTTCTTCCTGCCGGAAACCAAGGGCCGCACCCTCGAGGAAATCGAGCAGTACTTCAAGACGGGCAAGATGCCCGAAAAGAACTAATCCACCAATTAGTTTAACCACTTTCACCGGCTCCCCCAACGCCGCTACCGGGGGAGCCGGTTTGTTTTGCGGCCACCTCGAAACAAAAGTTAGCAGATTTATCACAAAATTAGACTGGACTCTAGCATCTGATTTCTGGTAGTATGGTGACAGTAAGCAGGAAATATGCGATACAAAGTTCTGACAGCGGAAGAGGCAGCGGCCATGATACCGAATGGCGAATGTGTGGGATTCAGCGGATTTGCTAATGCAGGAGCCCCGAAGGTCATCCCCATGGCCATGGCTGCACATGCCCGGGCAGAACACGAAGCCGGGCGGGAGTGGCGCATCAGCCTCATGAGCGGCGCCACCACCAGCACCCTGGTGGCCGGGTGCCTGGCGGGGGAAGACGCCCTCAGCCGCCACATGCCCTACCAATCCAGCCCGGAGACGCGCAAAGCCGCCAATGAAGGCCGCATGCACTACAATGACCTGCACGTTTCGCTCATGGCGCAGCAGATGCGCTACGGCCATCTGGAGCGTCCCACCACCGCGGTCATCGAATGCTGCGAAGTGACGGACGATGGCGAGCTGACCCTGACCACGAGCGAGGGCAACACACCCACCTTCGGGCTACTGGCAGACCGCATCATCCTGGAGCTGAACTCCTTCCACGACCCACGCCAGCTGCGCTGTCTGCATGATATCTTCATACCCAGCGACCCGCCCCAGCGCACCTTTATCCCCCTGAATAACCTGGACGACCGCATCGGCCGCCCCACCATGAAGGTAGACCCGGAGAAGATAGTGGGCGTGGTGCTCACCCACGAGCCGGACTACATCGCCCCGTTCAAAGACCTTTCAGAAGTCACGCTACAGATTGGCGAGAACATGCGCAAGTTTCTGGAGGCCGAGTACCTGGCCGGCCGCATTCCGGCGGAGGGCCTGCCGCTGCAGAGTGGCGTGGGCAACGTGGCCAATGCCGTGCTGGCCAGCGTGGGGCAGTCTACCATCATCCCGCCGTTCAAGATGCACACCGAAGTGCTGCAGGACACTGTAGTGGAGCTCATGAAGCAAGGCCGCTGCCTGTTTGCCAGCAGTTGCTGTATCCACGTATGCGATGAAACGCTACAGGAAATCTACCAGAACTTCGATTTCTACCGCAGCAAGATTCTGCTGCGCCCGGTGGAGGTCTCCAACAACCCCGCCATTGCACGCCGCATCGGCCTTATCTGCATGAACACCGCGCTGGAGGTCGATATCTTCGGCAACGTGAACTCCACCCACATTGCCGGCACCCACATCATGAACGGTATCGGCGGCAGTGGTGATTTTGCCCGCAGCGCGGCCTACACCATCTTCTCCTGCCCCTCGGTGGCCAAAGGCGGTGCCATCTCCGCCGTGGTGCCCATGGTCTCCCACACTGACCACACAGAGCACGATGTGCACGTCATCATCACCGAGCAGGGCGTAGCGGATTTACGCGGACTTTCCCCCCGCGAACGCGCGGAGGTCATCATCGAGAACTGCGCTCACCCGGAATACCGCCCCTTGCTTCGCAAATACCTGGCCCGCACCACCAAAGGGCACACCCCGCACGACCTGCACAAGGCATTCAGCTTCCACAATGCCTTCTCCGACACCGGAGACATGCGCAACGCCGACCTGGACTAAGCGCCTGGTTCCTGCCTGGACTTGGGCGGGCGTCCACCCTTGCTCTCCGGCCGGGGGAACAGTGACTCTCGCGTCAGCATCTCCGCCGGCAGCGAGGCCTGGGCGGTGCTGCCCGGCTGCTCGCGCAACTGGCGGGCGAACAAGCGTACAGCCGCCAGCATCACCGAGTTGCGGGTTCGCTGGAAATAATCTGCCGTAGAGTTGGCCTGCTTCAGCAGCTCTGCGGGGCAGCGGAAAGTGACAATTCTGGAGCCCATAATCTCAAAAATCAATGGTGGTGGCCACAGCTGCACTCGCCATGCTCATGCCCACAGTTGCATTCATGGTCATGCCCGCAGCTGCACTCATGCTCGCCGCATGAGCAGCAATGCTCAGCTTCCGGGTCATAGTCTGCATCCTCAATTTCGGGCGGCAGCGGCTCATCATCATCCGGGTGGTACGGCGGTTCCAGTCGCGCGGCCAGCGCGGGGGTGGCAGCCACCTCTGCCGCAAAGCGCCCGTGCAGATTGCGGGTGCGCAGGTTGGCACCGGCCGCCAGCAACTGGTCTACAATGGATTCATAGCCATAATAGGCCGCCAGATGCAACGGAGGCTGCCCATAGGCATTGCGTGCATTCACATCGGCACCGGCCGCCAGAAGCAAGGCAATGAGACCGGTATCCGGCTCAATCCCCACGGAAGCCAGGTCCGGGGCCAGGTCCACCTCGTCCTGCAAAAGAAGAGTGGCGGCCTGGCGGAGTGTTTCGGGAGCCTCACCATTCATAATGGCATCCAGAAACTCCTGCACAGGTTCGTCAAAATCATCCGGGTCCAGGTCAGCAGCCATCTCCTGCAACTCTTCCAGCTGCACGCGGGGCTTCTCGTCCTCCTCCAGAGTCACACTGTTCCATTGCAAATCGCTCATGGGCGTACTATACCCCAAAATCACCATTCTTACCAGCACAATTAACGTATTCTGCATCAAGTCGGCATTTTGAGCTTTACAATGAACGCCAAAAGTGTAGCATGGTAGACATGGCCAAGCTCCCCAACCGCACCACTTCAAAACTTCAGATAAAGACCAAGGCAAAGCCCGCTCCCCGGAAATCAGGAAAGGGGTGGATTGTTGCACTGCTGCTGATAGCCTTGGGCGGCGGTGGCTATTATGGCTACGATTACTACCAGCAAAAGGAAAATGAGCGTAAAGCAGAACTGGCAGCCAAGCGAGCTCGCCTGGAAGCCGAGAAACGCATGGCCGAAGAAATGGCTCGACTTGCAGCCGAAAAAGCAGAGCAGGACCGATTAGCCGCCGAGAAAGCAGAACGTGAACGTCTCGCGGCAGAAGAGGAGGCCCGACGCAAAGCCGCCGAAGAAGAGGCCGAACGCCTGCGCAAGCAGAAAGAAGCTGAGTCAGACACACCCGCCCCGGTAAAAGAGCCGGAGCCGGTGAAAGAAGAGCCCAAGGAAACACCCCAGCCCAGCGCCTACGACAATCCCGTCCCCCTGCATGGTGCAGCCGGTGCAGGTGCCGGAGCCCGAAAGCAGTTCGATGAGCTGGTGGACAACCTGCTCAAGAATCGCGATTTCGATGCCTTTGAAAAGGCCATGTCGGAGCAAATCAAGGAAAGCGCCGCCAACTACACCGGCAACAACAAGCTCAACTACGCCCAGTACAAGAACAACCGCAACCTGCTGCAGGCGGTAGACCTCTGCCTGCTCATCCGCATGGCCGGTTCAGCGGCGCTCTCCGAAGTGCTGGCCACCGAAGGCAATGACAACGATAACAACGGTATCGACTTCTTCCGCTGGGCTCTGCGAGACAAGAGCCAGCCGCTTCACCTCTTCATGCAGAACTATCTGATGCAGGAAGGCCTGGATGAAAACGCCGGCCACTCCATCAAGCAGTTCTACACCATCTGGGCTGATATCGACCCCAAGGACCGCACCAAATACCTCAACCTGGCCATTGCAGGCGCACTCATCAACCCGCAGCATGCCGAAGCCCGTGGTAGCTACCGCGATGACTCCCCGCGCCTCTCCGTGCCGGAAGTCTGCGCCTACTTGCGCGAGAAAGACAAGCAGCGCAAGCTGGTTACGGATATTAAAAAGCTGAGTGTATCCCAACTGCTGCATGTGGTGGATGTGCGTCTGCCCCAGAGTGAATTCGACTGGGCTGAGGAAAACGTGAACTACGCCCAGTCTGACTGGGGGGCAGCCTATAACTCCATCAAGTACGTAATGGAGCGCGCCGCCACCAGTAAGGATCTCTACAAGCTCTACTCCTTCGAGGAAATTCGCGAGGAAGGCGGTGTCTGCCGCGACCAGGGCTACTTCGCCTGCAACACCGGCAAATGCCGCGGCGTACCGGCCGTGTACATCGTGGGCGATGGCGACCGCGGCCCCCACGCCTGGATGGTAAACCTGGTAGACAACACACGCTGGGTGCAGACCAACTCCTACGGTTACAACAGCGGCCGCTTCACCAACCCTTGCTCCGGGCGCTCGCAGCATGAATCAGTGCTGCTCAATGTGGATGCCAAAACCACCGATGCCAAGCTGGCCCCTGCAGCCGATGCCATGGTGCTGGGTTCCTACCTCTCCCGCCTGGGTTGCGCAAAGGAAGCCCAGAATGCTGCCCGTTTTGTAACCACCGCCTACCCCACCCTCACCGCCGCCTGGGCTCACTACGTGAAGGTGCTGGGGCAGGACCCCGACAACCTGCCCCCGGATAAGGTCTGGCGTAAAATTACGGCCGATCTCTTCCAGCTGAGCCGGAAAAACTCCGAGCTCACGGATATTGCCGCCGAAGTGGAGGATAAATACCTGCTCAGCGGCAAGAATGCCGCCAGCAAGCAGATGGCGCTGCGCCGCTCCCTGAGCCAGCTGGACAAGCGTGGTGGCGATGACCGCTCCGACCTCGTGATTAACGCTGTGAACCGCCAGGCCGAGGCCTTTGTGGAAGCCGGCAACCTCACCGGCCTGGCCGGGCTGTACCGCAAACAGCTCAAGAAATACGTGGGACGTGGCGATATTTTCGGCCAGCTGCTCGGCCAATACATGAACCACCTCGGCAGCGATGCCTCGCCCCGCGCCTGGAACGTGCTCGCCAAAGATGCCGAAAAACTCTTCGAAAAGCATGTGCGCTCCGGCGGCGGCGACCTCTTCAAGCTCAAGAAAGAAGTGCAGATTCAGCACCAGATTGCCCAGGCCTGGCGCAACGCCGGCAACGAACGTAAGGCAGAAAAGATGCAGGAAGACGCCGACCGCCGCCTTGAAAAAGCACAGAACCGCTACGTTACCGAAGACGAGGATTAACCCCTGCTCCTTCTCTACAGGCAGAAAACGCACTGAGATTCACCTCAGTGCGTTTTTTACAGGGAGCGGCGGAAGCCGCTACGGAACTTCCTATTCTGCATTCTGCTAACCTGCACACGTGTCCCAAAGCTTGGAAAGAGCGCTCGGTAAATTGGAATTTGCAGAGCCCATACAGGCGCACGTAGTGCGCGGAATTCTGAGCCCGGGGCGACAGCCAGTAGCGCGGGGTGGAGCGACGTAGTCGCGGAACCCCGGGTTAGCTCAAAAATTTATCTGAGCCCCGAACGTAGTGAGTGGGCGGCAGAAATCGTTGCTTCACAATAA
>JAGBDZ010000062.1 GCA_017937215.1 Akkermansia sp.
CCCCGAACGAAGTGAGCGGGTGGCAGCCAGTCACGGCGTAGGGCGTAAGCCCGGAGACGGAAAATCGTTGCTTCACAATAAGCTGCGGCCTCCCTGCCACCCCTCCACGTTGGTCGGGGTTCCGGTTATTTTTTATTCCAAACCCAGAGTTCGGGGCTTCGCGTCTCGCGTTGCTCGCTTGCTACGCCCTCGCAGGCCGCCGCGTGGCGGCTCCACTCTGGGCTATGGTTATACCGCCCTCCGGGCTCAAAATTCCGCTACGCTGACGCTCCGCAAACTACTCTACAAATTCCAATTTATCGAGCTCCTTACTCAATCTTTGGGGCGCATGTGAAAATTCATGGACGATTCACCACCACCCACACGCGCCAGAGGAGATAGGCAGCAGAGGCCAACAGGGCTAGCGTCCACCCGGGGCTGTATCCCTGTGCATGCACAACCGCTATCGCCACCAGCAGCAGAAGAAAAGCCACGCTGCACAGCACGAAATGCAGCACACTGTGCGGCCGCAGCAGCACGCCAAACGCTGCATACGCCAGCAGAGCACCGCCCATATACGCATAACACCACATGCGATGATGCTCCACCGCCGCCGGGTCAGCCGCCGTGAGCCAGGCCTGCATCAGTCCGCCGTTCAGAAGATAAAGAAAGGCCAGAAACGCCAGAACGCATGATATCTTGCGCCACATGCCAGGTAGTATATCCCTCGTTTCATGCCATAACAAGCCCTAATTGCTTGCACCTCGCAGCTCACTGTGCGATACTGCGTTTCATGCAGCACGAGGTACACGTATGTTCCAATGGATTCACCACGGTGGTGGCTCCGCAGAAGGCTTTTCCGCTGGTTTCGCTCCAGGTGTGGATCGAGACAGGCTCCATCCACGAAGGGGAGCACCTGGGCGCGGGGCTTTCGCACCTGCTGGAGCACATGGTGTTCAAGGGAACAGATGAGTTCAGCGCCCGCCAGCTGAACGAACGCGTGCCCGAGCTGGGCGGCATGTGGAATGCCTACACCAGCACCGACCGCACCGTATTTTATATCGATGGCCCGGCGGCGCACTGGCGGGAGTTCCTGCACCTGCTCGCCCAGCTGTGCCTGCACCCCGCCTTCCCCCGCGAGGAATGGGAGCGCGAGCGAGATGTCATCCGCCGCGAGATGAGCATGTACAACGATGACCCGCAGGACACCGCCTACCACGCGCTCATCCGCACGCTGTTCAAGGTGGCCCCGCGCCGCCAGCCGGTCATCGGCACCCGCAGCGCCTTCGATTCCCTGAGCTATGAGGACATGGTGGCCTACCACCGCGCCCGCTATGTGCCGGGCAACATGTTCCTGTGCGTGGCGGGCGATGTGGACCCCGCCGAGCTTTTCGCCGCGGCCGATGCCGAATTCGGCAGCGCCGCTGCCACCCCGGCCAGGGCGGTCATTCCCATGGCCGAGCCGCGCCAGTGGGGCCCACGCACGCACCGCTGCGAATTTGCCCAGCCCACCAGCACCCTCATGCTGGCCTGGCGCACCCCCACCTCCAATCACCCGGATGCCGCCGCGCTGTCAATTCTGGGTTCCATTCTGGGTGAGGGCCGCTCCGCCTGGTTATACAGAAAATTCCACGATGAACTGGGGCTGGCGCACGATGTATCCATCATGCCGGTGCCGGACCGCACGGGCGAAGGCGCCCTGGTGCTGGAACTCGACGTAGACCGCGAGAAGCGCGATGAGCTTCGCGATGCGGTGCTGGAGTTCATGCGTACCTTGCCGGAGGCGGAGTTCGACGAAGCCCGCCGCCGCTCGCGCCGCCAGATGCTCACGGGGCGCCTGCGCGGACTTTCCACCGTGCAGGGCGTGGCAAATGTGCTGGGTATGTCCTGGCACCTGAGCCGCAACCCGAACAGCATGGAAGAATGGGATGCCGCGCTCTCCCACGTCACGAACGAGGACCTGACCCGCGTGGCCGCCACCTATTTCACCCCCGACCGCCTGGTGGAGGTGAGTGTGGACCCCACCGGCACGAATGAGGACACCACCGCAGCCAGCGGCAAGGCCGATGACCACGCCCCGGTGGTGCACACCCTGCCCAATGGTCTGCGCGTGGTCACCCGCATGGACAAGCGCGTGCCCCTGGCCTATGCCGAAATTGTGTTCGGTGCCGGCAGCCAGACGGAAACTGCGCAAAACGCCGGCATCAATTCCCTGCTGGCCGAATGTCTTTTGAAAGGCACCACCACCCGCAGCGCCGAGCAACTGGCCAACGAGGTGGAAAACCTGGGCGGCTCTATCGCCAGCGCCGCCGGGAACAATACATTCAACCTCTCCATCCGCGGGCTGGCAGCGGACCTCCCCGCCCTGCTGGAGCTGCTGGCCGATGCCACCCTGCACCCCACCCTGCCCGCCGAGGTGGTCGAAAACGAAAAGAACGCCATGGTGGCCGATATCATGGACGCCGAGGAAGACCCCGCCGCCCTTGCCTTCCGCAAGCTCCGCGGGCTCTGCTTCGGCAATGTCTCCTACGGCAACCACCGCGATGGCACCGTGGAAAGCGTGCAGAGTCTTACCCGCAGCAAGCTGCTCAGCCAGCATGCCCGCCTGGTCTGCGCGCAGAACGCCGTGCTGGCCGTAGCCGGCGATATTGAGCCGGAGCAGGTGCTGGCGCTGGCGGAGCAATACTTCGGCACCATGCCCGCCGGCATACCCGCCGAGCGCACCACCACCCCTGCCCAGATGCCCGCGGATGCCGTGCAGATTCTGGACAAGGAACAGGCCGTGCTGGCCCTGGCCGTGCCGGCAGCAAACGCGCTTTCCGACTCCACGCCCACCCAGCTGCTCTTCGAGGAATGGTGCCGCGACATGGCCGGCCCGCTCTTCGATGAAATCCGAGAGAAACGCGGACTGGCGTACTACGCCGCCGCGTCCTCCCTGCTGGGGGTGGATGCCGGCTGCCTCTACTTCTACCTGGGCACCGCACCGGAACAACTGGCCGAAGCCCGCAGCGTGCTGGAAGAAACACTCAACCGCCTGGCACAGGAAGGCATGCCCGCCGATGCCCTGGAACGCGCCCGCTCCACCGCCCTCACCGCCCGCGTGCTTGCCCTCCAAAGCTGCGGCAAACGCTGCAGCGGCATGGCCGTGAATACCCTGCTGGGCCTCGGCGCCGACTACGATGACCGCGTGCCCGACCTCCTCCGCGCCGTCACCCCGGAGCAGATGAACCGCTTCATCGCCGCCACCCTCTCCCCCTCCGCCACCCGCACCTGGATTTCTGTTCACCCCTGACGTCCGAACATCGTGAGGATATCGTCTGCCGCAACCGCGGCAGATTTCGTCCGGCGCCAGCCGGATTTCGTCCAGGCCCAAAGGGACTGGATATCGTTTACCTATGCAGCGGCATGTGCAACGATGCGTCTCTGGTAAAAAACAACACGCTGTCTTTTTCACTATCAGCACGACCTTTGCGTCCATCTAAAATGCATTTTCAGGCAATTTCACCTTCACCGGTTTGCGCTTTCAGAAAGCGTATAAATTTCCATTATTGCATTGATGGCGTTCTCTTTATATATTCTTGTATAAGAAATTTCTTTTATGAATGATTAGGGTTTATAATTCCATCAATAATTGTTTTTTAATGTTTTCTTCATGCTTGACATACGGATTCTGAAAGCGTATAAACACGGGCATGTTCCTATTTTTGCGCGGAAACAGAAACCAACCGATTCACAGGGAGAACACATCATACAATGGGCAGAAAATTATACTTCTCACGCTTCTGTTATTTCTCCTGTCTGGCACATTTTTCCTATTTTTCAAAGCGACTGTAACATTCCCCCTGTGCTCTGACGATTTTTCCTATTCCTACATACATGGAAGCGGGGGAGCCAGAGTTCAAAAGCTTTCTGATGTTCTCAACTCACAGGCCCACCATTATCTTACCTGGGGTGGACGTTTCTGGACTCACTGCGTGGTGCAATATCTATTGATGTTCGACAAATGGGTATTCAACCTGGCTAACGTGTTAGTATACGCTTTGAGTACGTATTTCATTTCGCGCATAGGAAGATCTAGATTTCATCCATGGTATTGGCTATTGTCAGCCGCTACTTTCTGGTGCATCATGCCCGCCACAGGATGCACCATGTTCTGGCTTACGGGAAGCGTGAACTATTTATGGAGCTCCTGCATCAATGCCATTTTTTTGTATGTAATATGCTCTGACAGGCATAAGCCCCACATCCTGATGCTACCACTAAGCATTTTAGCAGGCAATGCTCATGAAGGAATATCAGCAGGGGTCGTCGTAGCCTCAGTGATTCTTTTAACGTTACATCGGCAACACCGCTGGATGTATGCATTGATGGCAGCATGTTATGTTGCTGGTTGTCTATCGAATATTTTTGCGCCAGGAAATTTTGTGCGACTTGAAACACTTTCAAACGGAGAAACCAGCATCTGCCTGCTCGATATTCTGGCCAGGCTCTATCTGAACTCAAAATCTCTCATTCAACAGATAAGATGTATAAATGACATTGGAGTTTTCATATCCATATGCATGTTCAGTGCATCCATCCTTGCATTTTTCAGACTACTTTTCATCAACAAGAGAAAGTCCATCATCACAGGCTCTCTGATAGCAGGCGCATTATCCAGTTTATTCTTAAATCTTTACACCGGAACAATCTATCCCCGGGCCATGTATGGATTCTGCTTCATTACCTATATTTTATTCTTCGTTTCATTCTCTTTTGTATTACCTCTAAAAAGAACAAAGAATGCATATATCCCTTTATTTTTGCTAGTTCTGACACTGAATGCATACGAACTTCCTAAAGCAGCGCATGCCGTTCAAGCCATGAAAGATCAACTCGAAAAAACAAGAAGCGAAACACAAAAGGGCTATCAACTCATTGGCACAACGGAAAACTTTGAAACAGCCGACTCCCGATACATGGAACAATGGGGTCTTGGAAACAACGTCATCCACAATCGCCCGCTTTCGAGGTATTATGGCGGCGTTGAATTCACGGTACTCAACAAAAAACAAAAACAATTTATTGAAAAGAACCTGCCAGCATTAAAAGAACTGCCACTTGGCCAAATCACAAATTTTGCAGACAATTATCACGCCATCAGGATCACCTATTCTCCCACCAGAGTCAATCTAACTCTACCACCAAAAGAACTACCATACCGTTTCACTATTGTACGGGAATATGTAAAGAATCAGCCCCGGACACAGCATCCCATGGTGATTGCCCTTCATGAAAATTATTTCATTGTCTGGCAAACGGAAGAAAAAGCATATAATGTATCCATCAAATCACAAAACGGTACAACCGAGGTCATCATCCAGGCACCTTTACCCCCCCCCCACCAACAAGCAAGTGCTTATTAGGCGGCGGACGCATAACATTGCTTGAAAACGGATGGGAGAGTGGGCATACTACGCACATGCCCACACTCCATATGATAACCTTCCGATGCCAGGAGGCGCTGTTTGAGCGTCTGGAAAGATTTGCCCGGCAGCGCGGGATAGACCGCACCTCGGTGCTCAAGCTGGCGCTGCACTACTACCTGAACTGCCTTAGCGGTCGGAGCTCCAATCCACGGAGCTGAGGCCACGGAATAATCCACCAGCCGCCCCCAGCCAGGCACCCTTGCTGCGCAGGCGTGCCTGGTTGGCCTGTGTTTTCAGGTCGAGCGCATCGTATGCGCCCTGGGAGCGGATAGTGTTGGCCTCCTGCAAAGCTGCATTAGTGCGGTTGTTGATATCGTCCTCCAGGCGGGTGGCGAGGTCGCACTCGCGGGTAGCGGCTGTGCCGGATGTGAGAATACCGGAGGCTGCGGCATCTGCCCGGGCGGAGGCGAGCTGCATTTGCGCATTGCGCTGCTCGCGCCGGCTATTCTCCAGTGCGGTATGCGTGATGGCGCCGGCCTGGTTTTCGGCCAGGCGGCGGCGTTCGTCGGCAGCAGCGTTGAAAGCGCGAGCCTGCTGGCGTTCGGCAGAAGCCTCCAGAGCCTTGCCGGCTACGGTGGAGGCGGTGGTCAGAATGGTTGCTACGGCAGGAAATCCCATGTGCAGGGTTTTACACCGGAAATACCCCGTCAGCCAAGCGTAATCAACCAGGGGGAACCGCGTTTCAGGCGGATGTCATTTCCCCACCGGGCGGCGGCCAACAATCTTCACCGGTACCGGCAGGTGCATAGCCAGTCCAAAAACCACACGCTCGCTCACGTCATCTTCGATGCCGCTGATGAAGAAGGTACACCCCAACTCGGCATGCACCACCGGGGCGCAGACAATCGCGCCGTTGAGCAGGATAGCCAGGCGGTCCTTACCCAGGCTCATGCTGCGGGTAAGGCGGGTGAGAGTCTCACCCCCTCGGGCGGTCAATTCCACATCGATATGCCCCCGCAGCACATCCATCGCAGCGCGATCTACCTCCAGCTCGGTCACCAGCATCTCATCGGCCGCGGCAGCCTCCGGGCGCTGCACCACCATATACTCGTAATACCCGGAACCATCCTCCGGCGAAACCACGCGATGCTCCGCCAGCATGTAGCCGGGCAGCCCCAGGCGGGCTGGCAAAGGAGGAACCTGCGGAGCCGCATCATTCAGTTCCGGGTGTTCCTCATGCGCCACCACGGCCGTTTCGTACTCGGCCAGCAGCTCCTGCACCTCGCCATCGCGCATCAGGAGCTCGCTATCCGGGTGCACGCGGAGGAGTTGCATGGAGGTGCGTTCATTCAGGACAGATTCCAACTCATCCAGAGTTTCGGTGTATTCCTCCATGGTGGGGATAAGGCCACTGCTCACCTGCACCAGAAAATGGCGTCCCTCACGCCGAACCTGCACTTCGCGCAGGCCCACCAGTTCGCAACGGTAACGAATGGCGGCTATCATGCGCACCTCCTCGCGTCCGGTCAGCTCTCCCTCGCACTGCGGCTCCAGCACCAGCTCACGCGCAGGCAGGGCAGCCTCCTGCGCTGCCGGTTCGGGGAACTTCACCCCCGCAATCGGCGCCAGCGCAGTCAGAATACCCAGCAGCAGCGACAGAAGAGACATGAGGCTATTCTAACATGCTGCCCCATGAATGCAAGGGAATTATTGCGCTCAAACACGCGCACGCGCATAAAATGACGCCCTGCGGACTTGACGCAGAGCAAAAAACTGGCAGAATGGTGCGGTTCACCTATTAGCATCATGTTCCAGTTCTTACAGAGCATCATTCACACACCGGCCTTCTACTTCATCGTGGGCATTCTGCTCATCGTGCTGTTTTTCTGGTATCTGGCAGCCGAGGAAGACAAGGTAAAGCGCAACGCGGGCACCTTCTTCATCATTGGACTGTGCTCTTTCTCTCTGCTTTCGCTGTTCCTCAACGGCATGCACTACGGCATCGACATCCGCGGTGGCGTGGAGCTCACACTGGAAGTGCAACCCAAGCTGGATGACCATGGCCAGATGACTCCCCCCACGCAGGAGGATATGCAGCAGGCATGCGATATCCTGAATGAGCGTCTGGACTCCACTGGTACCAGCGAAGTGCAGATTCTGCACTCCGGCAACAAGATTCTCATCCAGATTCCCCAGCAGGACAGCGACCCCGACAAGAACAAGGAGAAGTTGGATGCCATGGTGAAAATGCTCACCAAGATGGCCAAGCTGGAACTGCTGGCCGTCTACCCTGAATCCGAACGCGTCATCGGCGATGCCGAAACTTATGAGCTCATCATGGGCTATGAGCAGCGCCTGGCCGCCTACGAGGCCGAGCTGGCCGCCGGCAACACCAAGGCTCGTAAGCCTGCCCTGCCCCGCATCCCCTCCAAGTTCGGTCTGAATGACTACATGATTCTGCCCTATCCCCACATCAACGAGGAAACCGGCGAGCCCGAGCTGGACAAACACGGCCGCCCGGTGGTGGAATACATGGTGCTGCAGAAACCCTACGCAGCCATGCAGAAGGACGTGTACATCACCGGCAAGGAGGTCTCCCGAGCCCAGCCGGACTACGTGCGCAAGGGTTATGTGGATGTGGTGCTCAACCGCACCGGTGCTGACCGCATGGGCCGCCTGACCGGCGCCATGCAGATTGGCCGCGACCGCCTGGCCGTGGTGCTCAACAACCAGATCAAATGCGCCCCGGTGGTGCAGGCTGTACTGCACAAAGACTTCAACATCAGCGGCCTGAACGGCAAGGGTGAGCCGGAGGACATCTCCAAGGCCCTGGCCAACCCGCTCTCCAGCGACCTGAAGGTGGAAGGCCGCAAGGACGTTTCCGCCCAGCTGGGCCAGAGCGCCCTGGAGCAGAGCGGCGTAGCCGGTGCTGTGGGCATGCTGGGTGTGTTCCTCTTCTGCTACTGGTACTACCGCTCCGCCGGCATGGTGGCCATGCTCGGCCTCACCTTCAACGCAGTGGCCCTGCTGGGGCTCATGAGTCTCTTCGGCTTTGTGCTCACCCTGCCGGGTATTGCCGGTATCGTGCTGACCATGGGTGTGGCTATTGACGCCAACGTACTCATCTACGAACGCATGCGCGAAGAGCGCGCCGCAGGGCGCCCCTTCCTGGTCTGCCTGCGCCAGGCTTACGAAAAGGCATTCTCCGCCATTTGGGACTCGAACATCACCTCCCTCATCACCGCCGTCATCCTTTTCTGGATTGCAAGTGGTTCAATCAAAGGCTTTGCCGTAACCACCAGCGTAGGTATCATTACATCACTAATTGGCGCCGTGGTAGTCACCCGCGTCTTCTTCTTCTGGGCGGAGCACCTGGGCTTCCTCAAGGAATTCACCTTTGCCCGAGCCCCCTTCCAGGGTAAGAAGTTCGACTTCATGAAGTACCGCAAGCACGCCATGATCGGCTCCTCGGTTCTTCTGCTCATCGGCCTGGCCTACTCCATCTTCGGCCGCGGCGAGAGCGCCCTGGGTGTAGACTTCACCGGTGGCTCCACCGCCACCTATGTGCTGCCGAACGACAGCAAAGTTGAATACGCCCAGGTGGAAAGCACCGTGATGGCCATGCCGCTCTCCAAGGCTGCCACCGTGCAGCAGTTCACCACAGCCACGGATACCAACATCAAGATTCGCTGCGCCAACAAGGAAGAAGCCCTGAATATCGATAAGGAACTGCGCGCCAAGGTGCCGGGCGTGAGCGAGCTGCAGGCTCCCTCCATTGAGGAAGTGAGCGCCTCCCTGGGCTCCACCTTCTTCAAGACCGCCATCATCGCACTGGCCGCCGGTATGCTGGGCATCACCATCTACCTGGCCATCCGCTTCGAATGGTCCTTCGCCATGGGTGCTTTCTTCTCCACCCTGCACGACGTGCTCGCCATCATCATCCTGGTGGTGGTGCTCGGTACAGAGCTGAACATCATCCACATCGGTGCCTTCCTCACGGTGGCAGGCTACTCCATCAACGATACCATCGTGATTTACGACCGTATCCGCGAGCATCTGCGCATGGCCGAACCCGGCGAGAAGCTGGTGGATATCATGAACGATGCCATCAACACCACGCTCTCTCGTACCTTGCTCACCTCCGGCTCCACCATTGCGGCTCTGGTTGCACTGCTGGCTCTGGGTGGGCCGGCCATGTGGGACTTCTCTATCACCATGCTGCTGGGTATCTTCATCGGTACCTACTCCTCCATCTACATCGCTTCTCCGGTGGTGCTGTACTTTGACAAGCGCGGCGACCTCCGCAAGGAGCTGCAGGAAGCAGACGATGCTGCCGGTGCCTAAATACCACACCATACCCGCGTGAACCGCAGATTATTTCACTCACTGCTTCTGCTCTGTGCCGCTGTATTTGCGGCGGCCGTGTGGGGCTCTGTGAGCTGCGGTGCGCGCCTGGGTTCCCCCTCCCTCTCCCCTGAAATGGAAGTTCATTTCAGGGGACTCATTTATTTTCATTTTGCCTTGGCGCAACTGAGCGTAATAGCCGCGCTTATTCTGGTGTACTGCTACCATTGGAAATGGAAACGCTACTATCTGATAGTAAGCTACAATGAGCACGGCATAGACCTGAATCCGCCCGGCATTCGCATGCCGCAGCGGCGTGTATACCGCTGCCACCTGGGCAATCTGGATACGGCTTCTCTCCCCCCGGCCGGCAGCCCCATACTGGTGTATCCCATGTTCATGCTCAGCGGCACCAGCAGTGGTCGCAAGCTGGTGGAAGGGCTCCAGCAGGCTTACAGCAAGGCAACCGTGGCGCCGCAGCTCTATTTTCAGCCGGTGCTGGGAGCTTCACCCTGGCTGGCGGAAGCGGCTGCCTATTCCCTGCGAGCGCAACTTAACTCAGACACAGCGGTCCTCGTTGTAGCTCACGACTCCACTCTGCCCGAGGCTCCGCCGGAGCCCGCACTTTTCTGCCGCCGCCTGCGTGAGCTGCTGCCAGCCACCGAAATTGCGCTCGGTTATTTCAACCAGGCACCAGCAGCTCGCGGTGTACTGCCACAACTGGCAGCCAAACATGTGCTGGTGCTCCCCTTCCTCCTCACCGAAGGCATCCACACCAACCGAGACCTCCCCACTGAGGCAGACGCTGCCGCATGTGGCAAAACCATCACCCGGCTGCCCGCCCTGGCTCAACTCCTCCGCGTCCCCGCATGAAACTTGCCCTCAAAGTTACTCCCGGCGCCAAAAAGAACGAAATCCTCGGCTGGGAAGATGACTACCCTCAGGTCGGCCGGGTGCTCAAGGTCAAAATTGCGGCCCCGCCTGTAGAGGGCAAGGCCAACAAGGAAATCGTGCTTTTCCTCGCCAAAGCCCTTCAGGTGTCTAAATCATCAATTGAAGTTGTGCACGGTACCAGCGGGCGCATCAAACTGGTGGAAATTCCGGACGGCACCGATCTGACAAAACTGGGGGCATAAGCCCAACAGCCGACCATTTGACGAATGCAACAAATAAAGTGAGAATGCGCGTCGTTTCGGGAAATTTTGCTTTTCTGAGCAGAATTATCTTGCAAAAATCACAAAGCAGGTTATCATGAGTATTGCAGAACAGTGACGCACTTGTCCCGGTTCTGCACAGAAACCAACCAAACCAATAGAAAGAGGTAATAACCATGCCGAGTGATACCAATATTACTGTTACGGGCCGTCATATTGAAGTGACTGATGCCATCCGCGAGTTCGCCACGAAAAAGATTGAGGCCATCCATATCGATTATCCGAAGATTGTGGAAGCCCGCGTGGTAGTGGATGTACAGAAGGAGCGACAGATGGCCGAAATCGTGCTGTTCTGTGCTGATCACATAACCATCCAGGCATCTACCTCTTCCGAAGACTTGTACGCCGCCATTGACGAGACAGTCACGAAGATTATGCGCCGCATGCGCAAGCACAAAACCCGCCTCATGAAGCATTTCCGTCCGCACCGCTCCAAGAGCATCCGCAAGCTGGACGAAAAGGTATACGAGGAGGAAGTTCTGGACTACGATGTGGACACCGATGCACCGGAGGATCCGAAGCCGGTGCGCATCTCTCGCGAGGGTTACGATCTGCGCACCATGTACAAAGAAGACGCCATCATGGAGCTGGAAATCTCCGGCAAGCCCTTTGTGCTGTATCGCAATGCCCGCCGCAACGTGCTGCAGATTGTCTACCGCCTGAGCCCGGGCGAATACTCCATCATCGAGCTGGGCAACGAGCTGAAAGCATAACGACCGACACTCGTAAAACTCTGGCAATTTTCCGGGCCGCATTCCTCCACAGGATGCGGCCTGTTTTTGTGCGCTCCCCGGCGGGTCAATCAGCGCTGGAAGCAGCTTTTCGGGAAATGGAGCGGAGCAGAAATAAAGGGCGTACCCAGCTCATCGTTGCCGAAAAGGCGCAGCTCCATGGAAACGGGCGGGGAATCAAACTCATGGCAGCCGCTGCAGGAGAACACCGCACCGGGTGCCAGCGTGGGGTAGTCGTTGAACACCTTGGAAGCCTCGATGATGCGAGTGTTGCCGTTGCGCTCGCGGAGGGTCCACTTGCGCCCCAGCAGGCGCACAGGATACGAGCCGGTGTTGCAGATACTGATACGGAAGAGCGTGCGGTAGATGGGACGAGGGCGGCGCATGGCCTGCACCCCGGACATGACGAGGCGCATCTCGAGCGGTGTGTAGACCGGGAGGCTGTGGCTCCTAGTGCTCATAACCTTCACCCACGGCAATGGTGGAGATGGCAGCGGCAGTTTCCTTGATGGTGCGTACTTTTTCCGGCGACGGCGCTTCACCGGGGGCCAGGCTCATGGCCGAAACGAGCTGCTCCAGCAGCACACTCAGTTTCTCCACATGCAGACGGCGGGCGGTGCGGGGATGCAGACCGGCGAGAATCTCATTGAAATAGGCTGGGGCATCCGGATAGAAGATGACAGCAGCCTGGGAAGCATCGAAACGCTGCTCAATAGCCACAGCAGCAGCCTCCAGCGCGCGCACCCAGCCTCCCAGAGCCAGCAGGTGGGCCAGATCCGGGTCGCGCAGGGCGGTCAGCTCCTCATTCACTGCGCCCTGGGTGGTGGTGAGAATGCGCTTAAACTCCTCCAGCTGGCCTTTTTCGGCGTGCTCCAGCAAGCTGGCAGAGTAGGTATTCATCTTCTCACCCACACCAATGGCCTTGCCGTAGCGGGAAAGGTCCAGAGCGATGGGTTTGATATCGTTCATATGCCCGCTGCGCACCGCAATGAAGCCATCTGCCAGCAGGTAGCCCATTTCCAGGGAAAGCTTACCGGCATCCAGCGGCAGGTGCTGGGGACGATTGCGCAGCACGTATTCCTCCGGAATGCCAGGCAGATTATCCAGCTGGGCAAAAATCTTGCTGATGGAAGGAGCCGTGTAGACATTGATGCCGAGCTCCTGATTGGAGTGCGAATCATCCAGCATGGCATCGTCGCGGAACATGGCAGGCACCTCCCCCGGACGGCGGTTCTCATCTGCCTTGGGCATATACTCCGGAATGCCGTCAAAAGCAGTATCCACGGCATCTTCGCTGAATTCAGGCAACTCCTGGGCATAAAGAACGGAAAGACCCAGGGAGGCGGTTGCGAGCAGAACGAGGCGGAATGGCATTTTCATCTTGAATGCGGAGCGTTTAATTTAGGCTTGACTCAATACCCAGTTTACATTACTATCGGCGCACGTCAAGTACCTGCTGGAATGCTGACGCAAAAATGGTCTGCGTGCGCACGCGTGACAGACCGCCAATGTATCTCCTGAAAAAACGCTTATGGATTCGTCATCGTACTGGTTCAACTTTTTCTGGCTTGTTGCCTATTTCCTGGTTCTGGTGGGCATGTCGGGCTATGGTTTCCACCGTCTGCTCATGGTGGCGCTCTACATCAAGCACCGCAAGGATATACCCCAGCCTAAGGAGCAGTGGGATGAGTGGCCGATGGTGACCATTCAGCTGCCCATGTTCAACGAAAAGTTCGTGGTGGAAGGTCTGCTCAAGAAAGTGACCGCCATTGACTACCCGAAGGACAAGCTCGAAATCCAGATTCTGGACGACTCCACCGATGACACCTACGAACTCTGCATGCAGCAGGTGGAGCTTTACCGCGCACAGGGATTCGACATCGTGTGTCTGCACCGCACCGACCGCACCGGTTTCAAAGCCGGCGCCCTGGAAGCAGCCGATGCCGTGGCCAAGGGTGAATTCCTGCTGATTCTGGATGCCGACTTCCGCCCGGAGCCGGACATTCTGAAAGTGTGCGTTCCCTACTTCACCGACCCGAACATCGGCGTAGTGCAGACCCGCTGGGCCCACATCAACCGCAACTATAACCTGCTGACTCGCCTGCAGAGCATTTTCCTCGACGGCCACTTTGCGCTGGAACAGACCTGCCGCAACCGCTCCGGCCGCTTCTTCACCTTCAATGGTACCGCCGGCATGTGGCGCAAGAGCACCATCATCGACGCCGGTGGCTGGGAGCACGACACCATCACCGAAGACATGGACCTCTCCTACCGAGCCCAGATGAAGGGCTGGAAGTTCGTTTACCTCAACGACTACGAGACCCCGGCCGAGCTGCCCGTGGATATGGACGGCTTCAAAGCCCAGCAGCACCGCTGGACCAAGGGCTGCATCCAGGTCTGCCGCAAGATGCTCTTCGATATCTGGCGTTCCAATGCCCCCTTCAAGGCCAAGATGGAAGCCACCACGCACCTCACCTGCAACTACTCCTACCTGGCACTCATCCTGCTGTGCTTCCTGGTGATGCCAGTGTGCACCGGCATGGTAGCGCCCACCGGCGAATGGGCCTGGGACCAGTGGCAGATGATGCTGCTTACATTCACCCTCTTCTTCTTTGCCACCATTTCGGTCTGCCTGTTCTACATCACGGCTGAAATGATTGTGAGGCCGCGCCGCTGGTACATGGTATTCCCGCTCATCATTCCGCTGCTTGCCCTGGGTGTGGGCATGGCGGTGAACAACGCCAAAGCCGTGCTGGAGGCCATGGCCGGCCAGCAGAGCGAGTTCGTGCGCACGCCTAAGTTCGGCGAATCCAACCAGGGCGCCCTCTCCATTGAGAAGCGAGCCAAGGGATACAAAGCCATCAAATCGATTCTGGTGCCGGTGCTGGAACTCTGCTTCGCCATCTTCTTCGGCTGTGTGGAATACGTGAACCTCTCCAATGGTGACTACCTCACCTTTGTACTCATGACTCCGTTCCTCGGATTCTTCTACACCAGCTTCTCCTCCATTGCCCGCCTGGTAGACGGAGCCCTGCAGAAACGCCGCGCCGCGCAAAACGCCTGAATCTGATTTTCACCACTCTTCCTTCCGCCACATGAAAAAGACGTACACGCGCGCGATAACACTCTTCCTGCTGGCAGGGATGTGCGCCACGCTGGCTTCCTGCTCGGCATTCCGCAAAGGGAAGCGCCTGTATGCAGAGGACATACCGCCCAAAGCCGTGGTACGCGATGGTGTGGCCGTAACGCTGTGCGACCAGAAGCTCACGCTGTTCAAGGAAGGCAAGAAGGTCAAGGACTACAGCATCAGCTCCTCCAAATTCGGCATCGGCAACACCAACGGCAGCTGCCGCACACCCCTCGGCATTCATGCCATTTCGCAGAAAAACGGCGCAGGTCAACCCACCGGCATGGTGTTCAAGGGCTGCAAACCCACCGGTGAAGTGGTGGATGTGGATGCCGCCGGACGCGACCCGGTGGTCACCCGCGTCATCCAGCTGGCCGGGTTAGAAAGCAATAACCGTTCGACTCACCACCGCCGCATTTACATTCACGGCACCCCGGAGGAACGCTACATCGGCCAGCCGGCCTCCTATGGCTGCATCCGCATGAAGAGCGACGACATCGTGGACCTCTTCGGACGCGTGCACCGCGGCATGCCGGTAGCCATCGAAAGCTGCACCCAGGCCACCTACATGGCCGCCGAAAAAGATTTCAGCAAAGGCAGTATCCTCGTCCCCAAGGAAGCTATAGCCAAACTGCCGGTGGACGGCCTGAAACCCACGCACCGCTACCGGGCCCGCAAGACCGGCAACTGGTCACGCCGCAACATGGCCTCGCGCTTCAAGAAGCGCACCGTGCGCGGCAAGAACTCACGCCGCCTGGCCCTGCGCAAACGCACCCGCTGATTTTGACGCCCCCCGCCCCCGGACCGCCAGACAGGCTGCCCGGGGTTGCAGAAATTACCAGCCCCGCATTTCCTATATCTCCCTGCCTGATGAGTACCATATTAGAGAATCCCACCTTTGTCTTATTCGCCATCCTCTTTGTCGGCCTTGCGCTGGGCAATATCACCATCAAAGGTGTTTCACTGGGAGCCTCCGGTGTGCTTTTTGCCGCCTTGCTGGCCGGACATCTGAAATTGCAGGTTCCCGCCGGATTGTCAGAAATCGGCACTGCCTTCTTTGTCTACGCCGTAGGCCTGGGCGTGGGCAACCGCTTTTTCTCCTCGCTGCGCAGCCGCGGCAAAAAACTCATTCTGGTGGCGCTGGTCATCGTACTCAGCGGCTGGCTCACCGCCTGGGGTATGTGTCTGCTGCTGGGAATTGACTTGAGCGTGGGGGCCGGTCTCTTTGCCGGGGCCTGCACCAGCACACCGGCTCTGGCCGCCGCGCTGGATGCAGCCCAGCTCCGCGGGCTGGATGAATCCGTCATCAACATCGGCTACGGTGTGGCCTATCCGGTAGGCGTCATCGGCATTGTTCTCTTTGTTCAGCTGCTGCCCCGCCTGCTCAACCAGAGTCTGGACAGCGGCAAGGACGCCGGCAGCGCTGCTGCCGGTGCCGGCGATATCCAGGCCCGGCTCATCAAGGTGGAGAATCCCGCCGTATTCGGCCAGACTCCGCTCTGCATTGAGCAGAAGAACGGCATGAGCTGCCGCATCACCCGCATGATGCGCCAGGGGCGTCTCATGCCGCTTCAGCCCGCAGATACCCTGGCCGCGGGAGATGAAGTACTGCTGGTGGGCGACAAGGAACAGCTCAAGCACGACTCCGCCCTGCTGGGAGAAATGCTGGCGGCAGACACACGCCTGCCGGTGCTTCGCGATGAAGCAGAAAACCTCATCATTCTCTCCCCCGCCATGGATAACAAATCGCTCCGCCAGCTTGATACCATGGGGAACTTCGGCATCACCATCTCCCGCATCTCGCGCCTGGGCAACACCTTCGTGCCCGATGCCGATACGCAGATTCAGCGCAATGACGTAGTCCGCGTAGTGGGAACCCCCGATGCCATTGCAGCTTTCAAGAAGGAATGCGGTCACCGCGAATCAGCCCTGGACATGGCCGACCTGCTCTCGCTCACCGGCGGGCTGGTACTGGGCATTCTGCTGGGCAAGCTGAACTTCAGCCTGGGCGGCGGCGATGGCTTCTCGCTGGGTATGGCCGGTGGCCCGCTGGTGGTAGCGCTCATCATGGGGCATTTCGGCAAGATGGGCCCCATCGTGGGCTACATTCCGCGGCCCTCCCGCATTCTGGTCATGAACCTGGGTCTCATGCTGTTCCTGGCCGGCGCCGGGGTGAAAGGCGGCGAGCACCTGGTGGAAACTCTGGCCGCGCATGGTATGAGCATGCTGCTGGTGGGTGTGGTGGTGGCCATGTTGCCGCTGGTACTGGGCTATGCCTTTGCCCGCAAGGTCATGCACATGGAAATGCCGGAAATCCTGGGTTGCTGCTGCGGTTCCCAGACCTCCACCCCGGCCCTCGGTGCCATCACCGCCAAAACCGATAGCCAGGACCCGGTCATTGCCTACTCCACCGCCTATCCCGTGGCCCTCATCCTCATGACCGTGCTCGCCCAGATTCTGGTGCAACTTGCCTGAGCTCCCATGAATTACATCGAAATCACGCTCATTGCCCTGGCGCTTGCAGTAGATGCCACCGTGTATGCCTTTTCCTACGGTCTGGTGCTGCGGCAGCGGCGCGCCGCGGCGGCGCTCTGGCTGGCACTTACCGTAGGGCTCTTCCAGGCCGGTATGCCGCTGCTGGGCTACTGGGGTGGCGAAGCACTGCGCAGCGTGGTAAGCACCTGGGCGCCGTACGTGGTGCTGGTGGTTTTCGGCATACTGGGCGGCAGTATCATTTACAAAGCCTGGCACGAAAGCGAGGATGCAGAGCAGGTCTCCGCCACACCGCTGGGCGCTGCCGGGCTGCTCGTGGTCGGTGTGGCCACCAGCATCGATGCCCTGGCCGTGGGTGCCTGCATGGCTCTGGGCAATATAGGCGGCCCACAGCTGCAGCTGGGGCTCGCGGTCAGCATCATCGGCGTCATCACCTTTCTCTGCGCCCTGGCATCCTTCCACAGCGCCCGCCTGCTGCACCACCTGCCCACCCGCTGGCTGGAAACCCTGGCCGGCCTCCTGCTCATCGGCCTCGGCGTGCAGAACCTGTGGTGAAACAAATGCGAGGAGGGGGTATCAAATCCCCGCTGATGCCAGAATCTGCTGAATCTGCTCCTTGGGGCGCGCAGGCCAGTGCTTGTTGGCAATGGGACTGGCCGGGCTGGGATGCAGCATAGTACCCAGGGTAAACTGCTGCTCCGGAAGAGCGGCGGCCGCCAGTTCCAGCTGCTTGAGCGCATAACCGCCCACACCGATGAGCACGCGCGGCTGCAGAATCTCAATCAGACGCACCAGGTGCCGCTGGCAGGCAGCATCCAGCACCTCCACCTGGCTCTTAGGCAACTGCGTGGGGGTGATATTGGCGCCGCTCTCCCCCATCCAGATGAGCGGGCAGTAATTCGCCACATAGGCGCGCTTGAAAAATTCCTCCGCCGTGCCATACATCTCCTCGAACAGCCCCCAGAGACGACGGCCGCTCACCTCCGACCGGGGGCACGAAAAGCCCTGCACCGGGCGCTTCGGATGCGTCTTCGCCGGGCTACCCACCGAGGCGGTGATCCCCATCCACAGTGTCACGGCCGCAATCTCGCCGAACGGCACACCGGTCTGCGCCATGCCGAAGGGCCCCGGATTCATCCCGAGATACAGCACATCCTTCTGCCCCGCACCGAACTTGCGGATGTAGGCCTCGTGCCCCGCCCAGGCATAATCCAGCGGGTTATAAGTATAGGCCACCGGGGCGGCAAACTCCAGGGCACTCACCTCGCGGCTCAATTCCTTTGCGGCGGCTATAAGCTGTTCTCTCTGCATGGCCCTTAACATATCATAAACGAACGCAGAATGCAAAATGCAAAATGAGAATTCTGCGCTCTACAGACACGTCCACGGAAAGAGAAAACCGCCTGGGGCAGCCCCCAGGCGGTCTGTTGCAGTTCTGAAAAATAGCTTTACTTGCCGAAGTAGCGCTTCAGCAGACCATCGAAGCCCTTGCCGTGGCGAGCCTCATCCTTGCACATCTCATGCACGGTGTCGTGCACAGCATCATAGCCCAGCTGCTTGGCGCGCTTGGCAATGGCCAGCTTGCTGTTGCAGGCGCCGAACTCAGCATCGGCACGCATGGCCACGTTCTTCTCCGTGCTGTCGGTCAGCACCTCACCCAGCAGCTCGGCAAACTTGGCGGCATGCTCGGCTTCCTCCCAGGCGTAGCGGCGGAATGCCTCGGCCACCTCGGGATAGCCCTCGCGCTCTGCCTGGCGGCTCATGGCCAGGTACATGCCTACCTCGCAGCATTCGCCCTGGAAGTGGTCGCGCAGTCCCTTCACCACCTCTTCATCGAGCCCCTGGGCCACGCCCACGCGATGCTCATCGGCATAAATCTTCTCGGCTGCCTCGTCAAGCTCTACGAAGGTATCCACCCCGCACACGGGGCAAACTTCCGGCATGGTGTCGCTCTCGATGACTTCGCCGCATACGGTGCACTGATATTTCATTGTCGTGTTTCCTTTCGTGTTGTTGTGTTGTCGTGTCGTGTATTGGTTACCCGCCTGGCGGGAACGCGCTCACTATATCACTACCTGTTTGGCATGTCAACAATCTTTTTTAGAAATATTCTAATTTTATTCATTTTTTTACTTCGCCGGGCAAAAGCTACGGAAAACCGTATGAAAGTGAGCCCACGCAAAGCCTTGATAATCCATATATGGCACCATTTCATTCTTGACGGTACAAGAAATTGTGGTAATCTGGGCGCATGCGATGCATACAGTGCGGATACATGGATGACAAGGTAATCGACTCACGGATGTCGAAGGACGGGACGTGCATACGCCGGCGTCGCGAATGTCTGCGCTGTGGTTATCGTTACACAACCTACGAGCAGATCGAGCGCACGGAACTGCGCGTGGTGAAGCGCGACAACCTGCACGAGGCGCTGAACCGCGAAAAGATACTGCGCGGCATGGTGAAAGCCTGCGAGAAGCGCCCGGTGAGCATGGACCAGCTGGACATTGCCGTGGATGAAATCGTGGCCGACCTGCACCGCGACCACCAGCGCGAGGTGCCCTCATCAGTCATCGGCATGAAGGTGATAGAGAAGCTGCAGACCATTGACCCGGTTGCCTATATCCGCTACGTATCGGTCTACCGCCAGTTCCGCACAGTGGATGAGTTCATCGAGCTGGTGCGGCGCATGGAAATCAAGACCGTGCAGGACCCGCTGCAACGCAAACTCCCGCTGGAATAAGAAAATGATAGCGTTCAAGAACAAGCGTCCCCTGCTCCAGACCGGGCACTGCGTCATTTCCGACTACGGCCGGGAATGGCTGGAGGGCGTGCTGCAGCAGGCGGCCGATTCTGCAGGGGTATCGCTTCCCTTCCGTGCGGAAATCGCCGGGGCCATTCTGCTGTATCTGGAGGAGAAATGCCCGCTGCACGCCGTGCCGCTGGAATACCTCTTCCAGCGCATCGCCGGCATGCTGCGCCAGGCCGGGCTGCCCCGCATAGCCGACCACCTGCGCGTGCAGACCCCGCCGGTAGTCATCGACCTGCACGAAATGGCCTCGCAGAGCCCCCTGCCCCTGTTCTTCTACAACGAACTGGAGCAGCACCTGGAGCACCTGCGCCGCCTGGGCCTCACCACCTACGAATTTGCCGGGGCGGAATCGTGCAGCAAGCTGCTGGGCGACCGCCGGCGCGCCTGCCCCACCCAGCGCCGCATGCTTGATGAGCTCCAGGCTTTCCTGGCTACCCGGCAGCAACTTGCTGGTTGATGGCCGCCTGTCCGATTAAGCCACAAAATACGCTTCACAGTCAGTAGCTCATGTGTTAGGATACGCGCATGTCACGTTACAATGGAGAACAGGTACTGGTCGTCCCCCGCGAAGCCTTTGAGGCTGTAGGCGCTTTCAACGGAGTGCGCCTCAACCCGCAGGACTATCTCACCGCCTTCCTGCAGCCCGGAGTGGCCCGCTACATGGACCGCGAACTGGCCGAGCAGAGCCCGCAGTTCAAGCAGCTCATCACCTACGCCATCTTCTGCCACCAGGGCCGCATCCTGGCCTATGCCCGCACCTCCAAGGGCGGCGAATCCCGCCTGCACAACAAGATGTCCCTGGGCATCGGCGGCCACATCAACCCCATCGATGGCCTCACCGACTCCATCTCCACCTACCTCGCCGGCATGGAACGCGAAATCCGCGAGGAAATCACCTTCACCGGTTCCGCCACCCAGGAGCTCTTCGCCATCATCAACGATGACACCAACGAGGTAGGCTCCGTGCACCTCGGCTTCGTGCACCGCTTCGAACTGGACGACGACCAGGTGGCCCCCAACGAAAAAGCCCTGGCCGACCTCGCCTTCCGCACGCTGGATGAGCTTGCCGGGCCGCTCTACGAGCGACTCGAAACCTGGTCCGCCATCTGCGTGGATGCCCTCAAAGGCTGACCCCGCTCCACCCCGTTTTTACCCGCCGCGCCCGCTACCGGAGCGCGGCGAAATGTTTGCAGGCAACAAAAAAAATGATTTTTTCTCAATAAGCAAGCACAGCAGAAACGTCTATCCGGTATATGAATGCAGCTCGCACCATTTGCTCCATCATCATGTCAGGAGCCGCGCTTCTCTGCCAGCACGTCGAGGCGGAGGACCCCCTCTCTGCTGAACAGCTGACGCTTGTTCAACATTTCCACAGCGCCGTTTCCACCTTGGGCGAAACCATGAACCGGGCCCGCACAGCCCTGAAAGCCGCTACCGACACCGCAGGGGCCGATGCTGCAGCACCCGCCGTTACCTCCGTCTGCCAGGCTGAGAACGGGGTAAGCAATACCGCGGCAAAACTGACCGAGGCAGGGTTGAGCGTCAGCGTTCTCTACAATCAAGGAAACCTGGCAAAAGCCATCAGCAGCCTGCCCATAGCGGCATACAATGCCGATATTCAATCTGCCTTGGCCAATGGGTGCCACGGCAGCCTGAAACTCTACCTGGCCATCATGGGCGGCACCTGCACTGAAACAGCATTGCAGGATACCCTCAGCGAGCAGGATAAGGCAGACCTGGCCGAAATTGAGCACGTGCTTAACTCCATCAAAGAGATTTGCCCGGTCGCTCACTGGCGCCCGCTGGAACAAGAGTTTGTGCAGCGGTTCGATGCTTCGCTTCCCGCAGCAGAGCGTCTGCAGAAGCGCCCGCTGACCACCATGCTGCTGCACCGCCTGCTGGAGCAGAATGCCCAGTGGCTCTACCGGCTTGGTAACCGTGAGTTTCTTCACAATGGGAACCTGGAAGAGCGATTCCTGTTCCACCCGCAGAACTACATCGGCCGGTGGTACGAGGCTCGCGCCTTCGACTACTATTTCTACCTCCAAGCCGATGCGCTGGAGCTCAACAGTGCCACCTCGCGTGGCAAGGCCATCTGGGATGCGGCGGAGCCCCGCCTGGCAGAGCTGCGCAAGAAGTACGACCTGGGCCCCGGCAACGGTCGCACCCGCGAAACCGCCTTCGATATACCCGCCAACATAAAGCCGGAGGAATACAAGAACTTTGTGAATGAAGTCACGCAGGCGCTTTTCGGTGAGCGGGCCATGCACAGCAATCTGTGGTCAAGATCGGTGGGCAAGAATGGGCGGTACGTGGTTCATGGGCTCATCATGGTAGGCCGCCCCGGCGACCACAACCGCAACAACGACAGCCACATCATCATGCCCTGCTATTTTAACCTGAACCGCAAGGAGGCCGGAAAATGAAACGCTTATTTGCTCTGATGCTGTGCCTGCTGCCGCTGGCACAAGCCGCAGGAGGCGGATACGCCACACCGGCAGACTTCGGCTACCCGCCTCTCTCGCTGGAACCGCCGCAATACCTCATCCCCGCAACCGAACGTGAGTGGCACATCTCAGGGCAGCCGGCCCTGCGCGCCACGCTGCAGGGAATCAAGGGCAAATGGGGCAACGAGGCCATCATCATCCTGCGCACCCCCACCGGACGCGACAGGACCGTGCCAGCCTATGCCCTCAGCAATGCCGACCTCGATGCTGTAAGCGACTGGCTGAAAAAGAACAACTTTGAAGAATTTGAAACCTTCCGCGAAGGCACAAGCCTGGTGCATGTCCACTCCGTCATCCCCGTGGGCAAGGAATACCATGTCAACCTCATCATGACCGATGGCTCGCGCATTGCCCTGCGCACCAATACCGAACCGGCCAACCGCGAATATGCCATCAAGCAGCCGCCCAATGCCTTCCAGGTGACAGATGCCACACTGGAAATGCTGCGCCGCCACAGCAAGCGCAAGCCGGAAAACAAGCCGGAGCTGCCCATAGCCAGCTCGATTGATGAGGCCACCCTCTACGCCGCCACGCATGATGTGGGCATAGCGCTCTTTCACCTGAACCGCCGGGGTGGGGCCATCGACCTGGCCTTCCGGCACTACCTGGCAAACAAACCGGAACTGGTGGCCCAGTGGGCGCAGCATTTTGTATTCCTGATGGCCTACAGCGATGAGCACGGCATGTACCCGGCAGAATGCCACGACGGCGACTTCACCCTGGCACTCACGCATGGTTTCCAGGGCACGCATCCAGTCGAACTGTGCAACACCAGCTCGCTACACAACAAGCTTCGCCTTGCCTGGCTCACCAACACCTCCTATCTCGGCTTCACCGTCTATCTGCACAACAGGCGCTCCGGCAACCCATACCAACGGACAATCACCACGCTCAATCACGGAGGCAACGTCAGCGTAGACAGTATGTTGCGCCTGCGGGATAATCAGTTCAACCTCTTCGGCCACTAACCCCAGCCCACCCTGCCGCCATGAAGAAAAACCTTGCAAAACTGTTTCTCTGCCTGCCCGCCACACTGGTGGCGGCAGATGAATACTTTGAATATGACCTCTACCCCGATTGCCGAAAAATCACACCGGCGGAAGTAGACCCGCGCGACTGGTTCCCGAAAGCGACCGATGATGAGCGGAAGCGCATGCGCCAGAACAGCCGCCAGCACTATACGGACGCGCGGACCATGGCCGAACGCCTGCTGGCCGACCCGCAGGATGACGATGCCTTTGTGGCGCTTACCCCGTACGCCAAACACATCAATGCGCTGGTGAAGGAAATAACGGGCAGCTCACGGGAGAACCGGAAGAAGCTGGCCACCCTGCTGAAGTTCCGCCGGATATACGATGTGCCCGGGATATCTGATGCCCGCCTGCTGGCGCTGAACGATAAGCCACGGCCGGAGTTCATCATCCGCTTGCGCGACATGCTCCGGACCGGACAGTCGCGGGAACAGAGCATCCGCCAGCTTTACAGCATACTCGAGCACGATACCGCGCTCAACCACTCCGAAATCGACATCATCTGCCGCGGGCTTCAGGCCTGGTGCGGGGTAAGCAGCAGCCACCGGCCCGCCGGTGCCGTGGCGCGCCTCTACCTGCGCGAGTTCCGCGGCGGCAAGGAAGTGCAGTTTTCCTCCCCCGTGGAGCATGATATCACCGTGCATTACCCGCACCTGCGGCGCTTTGTCTCGGCGGAATGCGCCATCAACGGCTCCGTGGCCAAGATGCTCACGTTCGAAATGAACTGGAACACCCGCGCCCTCAACCGCCTGCTCTGGCGAGCCCCGGAAAAAGCCGTCATCCTGGCCCGCCACATGCAGAAACCCGGCTACGACCTGCTGGAGCACAAGCCTGAGGCGCTGCGTCGCTACATGCGTTTCTGCGGCATTGCCCAATACCGGGACCTGGCGCTGGAAGTGCCCGAGTGCTGCACCACCGCGTTAAATGCCCACCGGCAGCCCGAGGGAACAGATATCAACCGGCTTATCAGTGAACAGATGCAGCAGCTCTCACCGCTGCTGGCTCCGCTGGCGCCCCGCTGCCTGCTGGCGCTGGGGCAGCGCAACCTGAGCATCTGGCAGCCGGCCACACTCACCCCCCATGCCGATATTTCACCCGCCTGGCCCGATGCCTCGGCCGTGCAGCTGCCCCACTGGCAGAACAGCCTGCTGGGGCTGGATGAAGGTGCGGATATACAGGCCGCTTTCGGTAAGGAGCTGGAGCAGCTCGCCGGGCATATCAATGCCGTGAAAAAACACCGCGGCACCGGTTACCTCCTGGCCGAAGCGCTGTATGAATGCGAACGCGTGCGCCCCGACCGCCACGACCTCATCACCCCGGTCTATGTGCGCATTGCCCTGCGATTCGAGCAGGACGGCGTCACCCTCAGTTACCTGCCGGAGGATGACAGCTTCGGCATCACCAGCGATGAACCGGTTGATATCTCAGACCCCATCCTGCGCACAGCGCTACATCTCATTCCCCAGCATCTGCACCGGCTCACCCTCCAGCTCGCCCTGCTCGAAAAAGAAGGGCGCCTCGATGAACTGGAGCAGGCATGCAGCCGACTGGCACGCGTGCTCAACCGCAGCAATCTCTGGCCGCTGGTCATCTGCCAGCGCGAGCTGCGCGGCTTCAGCACCCGGGCCCTGCTCACCCTTTTCGCCCACTACGAAGGCGAGGATGATGCCCTCTTTGACTACGGCGAAGCCATGGGGCTGCGCCACGAAATGAGCATCGCCCGCCTGGGGCACGAGGATGAACTGGGCGAGAACCTGCTGCGCGCAGCGGCTATCAGCGGCGCCCTGCCCGCCACAGCGGAGGAAAAACAGGCGGCCATAGCAGCCTTCATGACCCTGGCCCGGGAACATGCATATGATGCCGACCCCCGCCTGACCGGCGGCGTCCTGCTGCACCTGCTGCGTTGGGGCATCTGCGAACCTGTCATGCAGTGGCAGGAGTGCCCTGCCCGCTATTTCCAGGGGCTTTACGCCACCAACGGCCTGCGCCTCATCCGCGCCTTCATGCAGAACGGCGCTCGCCAGGACGCCGAGCGTATGCTGACCGCCATGGCAACCGATGCAGACACCGACACCACACCCGCTTATCGACTGGCCGCAGCGCTGCTTGCGGAAGATGCTACCACAGCGGCGCGCCTGCGCAAGGATGCCCTGCTCATGGCCATGCTCCACCGCTACATCGATTATACCACCTATGCAGATTATCTGGCAGAGCTTGCCGTAGAGGGCGACCCGCAGAACAACATCATGCGCACCGAGCTCATGTTCAGCAACGGCCGCTCCGCCGGACTCAGCCCGGAACTCGGCTTCCGCTATGCGCACAACGGCCGCTGGCAGGCCGCCCATTTCGTCTTTGAATACATGCTCACCCAGGGGCTCACCACCATCACCCCCTACGGTACCGTACCCGACCAGGCGCACATGTACTACTACCGGGCATTTGCCGACATATGCCGGGCCAAGGCGGAAAACTCCCCCGAACTGGCAGAAAAGGCACTGGCGGCGCTGGCCGGCACCCCGGCAGAAGCCACGGCAAAAGAGCTCATGCAACTCCCCGCCGGCAGCGGAAAAGTCCCTGTGCAGGAGGCACCTGCACTTCCGGCCGCAACTCCGGCAAATGACCTGCTGGCAGCCCTGCCCCCCCGCGAATGGAAGCTCAAGAACGGCACCACCCTGCAGGGGCAGCTCATTGCCTTGGGACGTGGAAAGTTCATAGGCCTGCGTCTGGCAGACGGCAGTTCCCGCATCATCCCCATGGGAGAAATCGCCGGGAACGAACGGCCCTATTTCAACAAATGGAGCCAGGCCAACGGCATCTGCACCTGGGAGCATTGGCCCTCTGAAATAAGCCCGAACTACCGAGTCAAGACAAGCGGACGCCCCATCTATTCCATGCCCGATTTCGAACACCCCGGCGCCTGGTATATGGCCGTGGTAGATGAAACCGGCAGCGTACACTGGCTCCGCACCTGGGGACTCACCGGCCAGGCTGCCGAGCAGGCCACTGCCTTCTGCAGCAGACCCGAAAACCGCCTGGCACCGGAACTCCGCCTGGCCACCACCCCTCAGCAGGCTCTGGCTATGTCAAAGGAGCACCGGTTGCCTATTCTGCTGATGAGCAGCCTCCCCGTCATGGAAAGCCGGGAAATCAAGACCCTGTACCAGTACTTGCAGCTCTACCCTCACGCCGCCGGAATCTGGGCAAAGCAATACATCATACTGCCGGTCACGCCGCCCATGGGCAAAGAACGGCCGATACGCTATTCCGAACAGCAACGCAACGAACTCCTGGCGCTGGAGCGTGAGTTCACCCCCGGAGTGAGCGCCGAAAACTCACACACAGCCCGCATGCTCAATGCCTCACTGAAAAACAGCGATAAAACAATCCTGTGCCTGCTCTCCCCGGAAAAGGTATGCAGCTACACCCTGGCCCTTGATACAACAGTGGAACCGGAAAGGATGCTTCGCAACGGTCCGCCACTACCCGCCCCGGAACAATCACAGAACCAATGAAATTTTACTTATCCATCCTGTTCACCCTCATGTTGCTGCCTGCCGCTGCTGCACCGGCGCTGCTGGGGCTCCGAGCCGAACCCACCCAGCAAGCAGTGCAGCAGAGCTTTGCCGGGCAAATCCCGGCAGGCACCGGGCTGACCGTCCATCAACTCACCCCCGGCACACCGGCAGCAAAGCAGCTGCAACGCGGCGATGTCCTGCTCCAGGCAGACGGCACACCGCTGCGCCGCCCGGAAGAGCTGGCGGACATCGTACAGCAGAAACAGGCAGGCGACACGCTGCACCTGGTTCTGCTGCGCCACGGTGCGCGCCTGGAGCTCACCCTGCAACTGGCAGCCCGCCCTGAGCAACCGGTTCTGAGCCGCGAGCAGCAACTGGAACTCAACCGCCTGATTCTGCTGCTTGTGCCCCACGGTGAGGCCGTGGTGGATACTCCGGCTGTCCGCCGCCAGCTACTCGCGCTCAGCAACAGCGGAATCGCCCGCAAAGATGAATACGCCTCCTGCACCCTGCATCTGCGGCATGAGCGCTACCTCATCACCATCACCTCGTCCGAACGCAGCCTGAGCATCACCAGCAACCACCCGGAAGTGCCGGATGCCCTCCTGCGGGCAGACTTCTACCGGCGCGATACCCGACGACTGCCCGAAAAGCTGGAACAATTACTCCTCAACGCAGAATACTACCGTCCATGAACCACCACTACCTCCTTTTTCCTCTGGTTGCCGCCGTTGCCACAGCTGCCCCGGAGCAGCAGGCCGGCACCGTAGAAAAATTTGAGCAGGCCCGTCTGGAATACGAGTCGCTGCAAGCCTTGATGCATATCAAAGCCGCCCTCGCAGATAAAAATGATGAGCAGCTGCCGCCCGTGAACCGGGAGCTGTTCCTGCAAGGCTTCCACAAACAGCTGGCTGCTGGGGAAGATTTCCCCTTCAACCGCCTCTTCGAGCATGGACAGAAACGAGCCCGACACCTCGAAACCCAGATTAAGAATGCTGATTTTCTCACCCCGCACGCAGCTCAGCCCGGGGTTACCACCCTGCCGGGCGGTCTGCAGTATGCCACCTTCACCCACCCCGACCCCACCCTCAATTACCGCGCGCGGCGGGCTCATTGTCTGCTGGCAACAGTGCCGGGCACGCAGCTGAGTCTGCCTGTCAGCGGCACTCCGGTTGCGGTGGATGACGCTCTGTACGAAGCTCCGCGCGGCATTGCCTGGCAGTTTCTGTTGCCCGTAAACCTGCTCGACGAGGTAGACTCCGCCCCGCTCAGGAAAGCCGGGCTGCACACGGTGGAGATACTGGCCGTGCGCGAAAGCCTGAGCCGGGAACTGCGAGAGCAGGCACAGGCATACTTTGCCGCCCGCACCCCGCAGCTGCCAGTCATTTCACTGGAAACGCCCGAACTGCATGCCGAGCGTTCCCGGCTCATGGGAATGCTGGCCGCCCACGTCATCGATGAGCCGACTGAGCAAATGATTGCCAGGGTGGAAGAGCTGCTCACCCGCCTCGACACACCGCAGGAGGAGCTGGAGAAAGAGCTCGAAACCGCTGAAAAGAACTACTGGCAGGCGCGCGTGGAACTCCGCCGCATGCAGCACAGGCAGATTGCCGCCGAAATCATGCAATTGCAACAGCAGCTTCCCGGCACCCGCGTGCTGAGCAATGGGTTGCTCTGCCGAGCCATCACCGGCAGCCCGCAGGACAAGCCCCTGACCCAGGCCCGCTACATCGAGGAAGAAGAGCTGGGGCCGGAAATGTACCTGCGCGTGCGCGACCGCATTGTCTACGCGCCCAATGACCTCCCCGATGCCATTCTGCGCGTTCTGCCCGAAATTCCGGAGGGCTCCGCGTGGGAGCTGATTCTGCCGCCCGCCCTGAGAGGCGAAGGCTACGAACTCCCCCTTCTCTACCGCATCCGCACCGCCCCTCCCCGGCAGAATCAAGCCGCCCCCGTGCTGCCCGATACCATCTGACCCGCCCCCCCCGTTCCTTGCCAGAACGCCTGCCCGGGAAATCCATTCCGGGCAGGCGTCTTTATCGGGATCTGGGCTTTGACTGTCTTATAACGGAAATCAGTATTGCTGCAGCCACCGGAGCAAGGGCCCGGGCAGAGCAGCGCGTTCTGCCTGCGTATTGATGGGGTAAGAAGATTTTTTACCGGAGCCCGGCTCCTGCGCAACCAGGAAAAGCAAACCATTGCAGGATTGGAGCTCCACCGCGCCGCCGGGATATTCAATCTCCAGGCTCATCTGCACATCGGGCCCCTGCAACCAGGAATTACAACCAGCCGGCACCTGACGCGCCAGAGTCAGCATCTCCTGCAAATCGGCCTTCACCTGCTGCATGTTCAGGCGATGCGGCAGGCGCGCCAACTGGATGCGCAGACGGTTGCGGGCCTGGGCAAACTGCTGCTGCACTTCCGGCGAAAGGCTCACCGGGGCGGCAGCGGCAGCGGACACCCCCGCCGCCGGGCGGGCAGCAAGTTCCACCAATGCGCTGCAAAGCCGGTTATTGCGGCGATATCGCACCCGCACCACATCACCGGGGGCGTAGGTGCACAGCGCTTCTTTCAACGCGGCAGCATGAGGGGTCGGCACTCCCTGCACGCTCACAATCTCATCACCAGCCCGCAGACCGGCCTCATGCGCAGGGGTTCGCTCTGCCACGCGGCGCACCACAACCCCGTGCGCCGATGCTTTTTCTGCCGGTACCACACCAAACACCACGGCTCCGCCTGCCACCTGCAACAAAGTCAGGCAGCACAGCAGCAAGCAGAGTATGGCTGTGTGGCATTTCTTCATATCACATCTTCCGGCAATTCTGGTTTTACGGCAGCCTGCACTTTGATGACCAGTCGGGATTGGTCAGTCTCCTCCATCACAAAAGTGTCGCAGCGTACTGCTGAGCCGGCCTTATCACCGGGCAGGATTTCCCGTTTCAGCTCAACCACTGGTGAAGCGCCGCCCGGCGCCGGGCGCAGCCCCCACCACAGCAGGGGCAACACCAGCAGCGCTACCAGCAGTGCAGCCACCGCGCGCCTCCACCAATAAGACCGGTACACCGGGACCGGCCTTACACTCTGCGCCAGCCGGCGGCGCAAAACCGGCGGCATAGGGGCAGGCGTGTATTGGGTGGCCAGCTCATATTCCAGCTCCTTATCCGCCTGCAACTCAGCATCCTTCTGCTGCATCGCCAGGAGAAGACGGCTGCGCATATCTGCCGGCATGGCAGCTGGCGAGCAATCGCGTGCAAGCGCGTACATATCTGTCAATTCCTCTTTCATGACGGCGGGTTGAGTTCTTCATCCAACTGCTGGCGGAAAATGCGCAAGGCCGCACGATAGCGGGTTGCAACGGTGGCGGGGTTTTCCCCCGTGATCTGGCCGATGGCGCGGAAACTGAGTCCCTGCCATACATGCAGCGTAACGACTTCCGCATAATCAGCACGCATGCGGCGCAGCACTCGTTCAATACACCGGCGGCGGTGCTCTGCGTCAGACCGGCTGCTTAACCAGGGTGCACTCTCATACACCCGCTCCTGTTCGGCCGCGGCGGCCTGAGCCGTGTTCCGGCGGCGGTCCCGGGCTCGGGACAAATCAATTGCTGCATTTCTTATACAGCTGATAACAAAAGCCTTCCACTCCTCCGGTCCTTTGCGAAACTCTCCACTGCGTACCACGTGCACCAGTTTTAACAGCGCACTTTGCAACACATCCTCTGCATCGGCCTCACACGCAGTCCGCTGGCGGGCATATAGCAACAGCCGGTCTCCGTGCACGGCCAGCCAGTCCTCCCAGTCAGGAGCACGGCCCGTGCCTTCGCGGCTGCTTTCTGTTGGTATCTCCGAATCCATCTGCTTACACCCTATAGACGTTAAAATACAGCATTTTTATTGAGATAAAAGTGTTTTTTCTGTTTACTTTATGCCTATTGCGCCACCTTTCCCGGACCAGTGCACTCCGGTACACCAGGGGTGAAAAATTCGGGCAAATTTGGAGCAATTTTGATAAAAATGGCACAAAATTCGAAAAATTGCGCAGATAAAGATTGACTTTTGAGGTGTATTAGAGTGTACTGGTGGTGCAGGTAAGTGCACTCAAAAGCATGAATAGTGTCTCCACAGTAATGTTCACGGGCAACGTGACGCACAAGCTCGACCCGAAGAGTCGCGTAGCGATTCCGGCGAACTGGCGTGACGCGCAGGGGGCCACACTGTGGGTAATCGAGACCCGGAACGAGGGGTACCCGATACTGAAGTGCTACACGAAAGAAAGCTTTGAGGAAATGGTGAACGGGATTCGGGCTCACGCAGAAGCACGTGGATTCGAACCTGTGCAGACCAACCAATACATCGGCGCCATCATCGGCATGAGCTTCCAGGCCGAGGTGAGCAGCCAGGGAAAACTTTTGATTCCCAAGGCACAACGTGAGCGAATGCAGCTTGCGGACACCGCCTCCATCGTGGGTCGCGGCACGTATTTCGAGATCTGGGAACCGGCTAACTTCGAGGCCACGAAGACACCGGAAGCCCTGGCGAAACTGGAACTGGACAAGGTATTCGGCATTCTCTCATGAGCAGCGCAGCAACAGAGAGCCACGCCACCCCGGCCGCACCGGCAGGCACCTGTTACAAGGTGCTCATGTGGGAGGCCGGAGCCCTGACCACGGAGCAGCTGAACGCCTGGCAACACGCCCGGCGCGAACTTCTTGCGCGTATGCGCGACGCGGGCATCAAGGGCGCGCGTGGCAACCTGGCCCGTCTGGGCGAGGAACTGCGGGAGCTGTCGCAGCAGGCCGTAGTGGCCCCCTTGGATACCTGTGCCCAGGCCGGCTTTCCCCTTGCGCGCGTAGGCGCGTTGGCAGCGAAGCTGCAGCGCGAGGAAGGCCTGCTGGCCTACCGCCTCACCCCCTGCTCCGCCACAGTGCTGGTGGAGCTCACCGGCGAGGAAGGCATCGATTCCCTGGTAGCCCGCTGGTGCACCGCCACGCCGGACCTGCAGTGGTGCAGCACCCCGCTGGTGGAAGCCGTGAGCGCCGCCGAAGCCGCCGAGTGGCAGGAAAGCTGCCGCAACGCCGCCGGGGCCGGTGCTGACACAGAAGCTGACGAAGAAAATGCCCCCGAGTTCCACCACGTGACCGTGCTGCGCAGCGAGGCCGTGGAGGCCCTGCAGCCGGCCGAGGGACGCGTACTGGTAGATGCCACCCTGGGCGGTGGCGGCCACAGCGAGCTCATGCTGCAAGGCGGCGCCACCGTGTGGGGCATTGACCAGGACCCCGCCGCCCGCCGCGCCGCCCGCAAGCGTCTGGCAGCCTATGCCGACCGCCTGCATATCGTGGCCGGCAACTTCCGCAACGCCGCCGAACTGCTGCGCGCCGAAGGTCTTGAGGCGGTGGATGGCATACTGGCCGATATCGGCATCTCCTCCCCGCAGGTAGACCAGGCCGAGCGCGGGTTCTCCTTCCTGGCCGAAGGCCCGCTGGACATGCGCATGAACCCCGCCGCCCCCCGCAGCGCGGCGGATATCGTGAACACCGCCGCCGAAAGCGAACTGGCCGATATCCTGTGGCAGTACGGCGAGGAACGCGCCAGCCGCGCCATTGCCCGCCGCATCGTGCAGGAGCGCGCCAAGGCCCCCATCACCACCACCACGCAGCTGGCCGATATCATCGCCGGTGTACTGCCCCGCAAGGGCAAGCAGCACCCCGCCACCCGCTCGTTCCAGGCACTGCGCATCGCAGTGAATGACGAGCTCGGCGCGCTGGATGCCCTGCTGGAAACCGGCCTGAGCCTGCTCAAGAGCGGCGGCCGCTTCGCCATCATCACCTTCCACAGCCTGGAGGATCGCGCCGTCAAGCGCTACTTTGACCGCGTGACCCGCCCGGAAATCGACCGCCCGGAGTGGCCGGCCCCGCGCCCCAACCCGGAATACGCCGCCCGCCAGGTCACACGCAAGCCCATCGTGGCAAGCGAGGCCGAGCTGGCAGCCAATCCCCGCGCCCGCAGCGCCAAACTCCGCGTCATCGAAAAGCTTTAATCACCTTCACTCTGTATCACCACCTCTCGCCCCTCTCATCACCTCAATGCCTCCCAGCACACACACCTCCCGCTACGCCGACCGGGTAAGCTTCAGCTTCCTGGTCTGGATGGTGGTCTTTGCCATCATGGTATCGGCAGGTGGTATCACCTACGCCCTGTTCAAGAATGACCAGGTGGCCGTGCGCACGGAAATCAGCAAGCTCAACCGCGAAATTGCCGTGTGTAACCTCAACACCAACCAGCACCGCGCCAAGACCAACGCCATGACCAACCGCTGGGCCATGCGCGACCGCCTCAGCCAGGACCGCTCCACGCTGCGCGATATTGACCGCAGCCAGATTGAGCTTGCCCGCCGCCTGCAGGACAGCGGACTGGCCGTCATCAACCGCTAATCCATTTCTCCGCCGCCCCGCCGCATGAAGACCAAAGTTCCATTTGCCGGACGCGCAGCCCTGCTGGCTGCCCTCATGCTGGGCGTGTCCAGCGTGGCGGCCGTGCGACTGGCGGAGCTGCAGATTTTCGACACCGGCAACCACCGACCCGCCGCTGTGGATGACCTCATCGACACGGAAAGCATTCCGGCGCAGCGCGGAATCATCATGGACCGCAACGAGGAGCTGCTGACCAACAATATCCAGAGCGCCGAACTGGTAGCCGACCGCTACCACCTGCGCGAAATCACCGCTGTGGTGGAAGGCCTGGCCCACAACCACGCCGTGAACGACCCCCGCTGGGAAAGCCTCACCGATCCCAAGGAACGCCGCAAGCTCGTCTACAATTACCGCGCCAAACTCCTCAACAACGCCAAGGCCGACATGACCGATGAGGAAAAGGCTGAGCGCCGCGCCCGCATCAACCCCAAGGACGCCAAGGCCAACCGCCTCATGGAATACGATGAGGAGGTCATGGAATACTACTTCCGGCAGCACGACAAGCTGGTGGCGGAGGTGCTCTACCCCTTCCTCTCCCACCAGGAAATCGAGGAGACCATCAACGGCCGCACCATCAAGCGATTCATGACCCGCGAGGATATCGTGGAGAAAATCGCCCAGACCGCCACCCAGAAATACAATGAGGAAGCCAAAGCCAAAGGGCTGCCCACCCGCTCCATCCGCAACCAGATTGTGCTGGCCAAGGGTATGAGCTTCGACACGGCGGATAAGATTCGTAAGGCCGTGAGCGAGGCTCGCGTGCGCGGGCTCATGGTGCAGTCTGACCTGCGCCGTTCCTACGTGATGCCCGAAATGCTCTGCCACGTGCTCGGCTACGTAGACCACGAAAACAAGGGTATGAGCGGCGTGGAAGCCTACTTCCAGAGCTACCTGGCCGGTGTGGATGGTTTCCGCGAATACCGCCACAACGCCCGCGGCCAGGTGCTGCCCAACGAGGACGACCGCTACATGGCCCCCAAGCATGGCCTCAACATCAAGCTCACCATTGATATGCGCCTGCAGACCATCGTGGAGCAGGAGCTGGACAAAGGGATGCGCCACTTCCGCGCCAAGCGCGGCTGCATGATTGTGGTTGACCCCAAAACCGGCGATATCCTGGCCATGGTGAGCCGCCCGGCTTTCGACCTGAACACCAAGGAACTCATCACCCACAAGGGCAAGTTCCCGCGCGGCGAAGTGAAGGATGACAACGGCAAGGTGCTTACCGGTGATTTCAACTTTGCCTGCCAGACCCGCTACGAACCCGGCTCCACCTTCAAGGTGCTGGCCGTCACCACCGTGGTGGACAAGGGCCTTATGGGCATCGGCGGCTATGTGAACTGCGAGCCCTTTTCCGTGGGCTTCGGCAGCCGCCCCATCAGCGATCGCCCGTTCAACTACCACAGCCTTCCGGTGTGGGGTGTACTCAAGAAATCCAGCAACCCCGGTGCCGCCCGCATCGCCATTGTCGGCAAGTGGCAGAATTTCAAGGAATATCTCGAAAAATTCGGCCTGAACAAACCCGCCGGACTCGAGCTGCCCAGCGGTGGCGCCTGCCTGCTGGCAGATGGCTCCAACATCGTGAACTACTCGCGCATCGCCTACGGATACTCCGTGGCTGTTTCGCCGCTGCACATGGCCATGGTCTATGCCACCATTGCCAACGATGGCGTGCGCATGAAACCCCGCCTCATCGACAAAATCATTGCAGCCGACGGCGCCGTCTACGATGAATGCGCCCCGCAGGAAATCTGCCGCGTCATGAAATCGAGCACCGCCAAGGACCTGCGCTTTGCCCTGGAATCCGTCACCCAGCGCAGCGGCGAATGCGGCCGAGGCACGGCCACCGCCGCGGCCATTCCCGGGTTCCGCATCGGCGGCAAGACCGGCACCGCCAAGAAAGTGAAAGACGGCGGCGGCTACACCGAAAACCTCTACACCGTATCCTTCGCCGGCGTGCTGCCCATCGATGACCCGAAACTGGTCGTCATGACCGTGATTGATGAACCGCACCCCACCGATTGCAACCCCGGTGGCGGCACCGTGGCGGCCCCCATTTTCCGCGCAGCGGCAGAGCGCTTCATCAATGTGCTCAATCTTACCCCGAGTGACCCCGAAGCCTACGAAAAATATCTTGCTACTAAAGAAGAATCTGCTAATCTAAAGAAATAAGAAATTTCCCTCGTCATGGACACCAAAAAGATATTCAGCATCCTGCCCGGCGCCAGCATCACCGGCAAACTCAGCAAGGCCCTCACGCTGCTCACCGATGACAGCCGCAAGGTGATTCCCGGTTGCTGCTACGTAGCCGTCAAAGGCACGCAGTTCGATGGTCATACCGCCATTGATGGCGCCATTGAAGCCGGTGCCGTAGCAATCGTGGCTGAAACAGCCCCCAGCGCAGCGGCCACAGCCGCCGGCACCTGCTGGGTGCAGGTGAAAGACACACACGAGGCCAATGGACTGCTGATGAGTGCGTGGAATGATTTTCCGAGCGACAAGATGGTGCTGCTGAGCGTAACCGGCACCAATGGCAAGACCACCATCAGCTACCTGGTGAACCACATTTTCCGCGCTGCCTGGCAGCGCGCCGGCCTCATCGGCACCATTATATATGATAATGGCGAGCGCCGCACCACATCCAGCAACACCACCCCCGGCTGCGCCCTGCTCCAGAGCATGCTGGCAGAGATGGTGAAGAACGGCTGCCGCGCCGTTGCCATGGAGGTTTCCTCTCATGCCCTGGTGCAGCAGCGCACCGCTGGCACCAATTTCCGCGTGGGCGTATTCACCAACCTGACCCAGGACCACTTGGACTACCACGGCACCATGGAGGAATACTACCAGGCCAAGAAGCTCCTCTTCACCCGCATGGCCGCCGCCGACCGCAAGAGCGCTGCCGTCATCAACATTGACGATGCCTACGGCCGCCGCCTGGCCGAGGAACTGGCCCCCATCATGAAGGTACGCACTTTCGGCGAGAACGAGAAGGCCGATTTCCGCGCCGTGCCCAAGCTGGTCACCCTGAAAGGCAGCCAGTACGAGCTGCTCTACCAGGGCCGCAGCTATCTGGTGCGCACCCCGCTCATCGGTGAGTTCAACCTTTCCAACAGCCTGGCCGCACTGGCCGGTGCCGTTTGCGCCGGCATCAACCTCACGGATGCCATCAACGCCCTGGCCCAGAGCCCCCAGGTGCCCGGCCGCATGGAGCTCGTCTCCAGCGTGAACAACGTGCAGTGCTTCGTGGACTATGCCCACACCCCGGACGCCGTCGAAAACGTGTGCAAGACCATGAAGGCGCTCTGCCGCAACGGCCGTCTCATCACCATCTTCGGCTGCGGCGGCGACCGCGACCGCACCAAGCGCCCGCTCATGGGTGAAGCCGCCGCCCGCTACAGCGACCTCTGCCTCGTTACCAGCGATAACCCCCGCAGCGAGAACCCCGAGCAGATTATTGATGAAATCATGCCCGGCATTCCCACCGGCAAGCAGCACCGCATCACCGACCGCGAGGAAGCCATCCGCGCCGCACTCGAACAGGCCCGCCCGGGCGATGCCATTCTCATTGCCGGCAAGGGGCACGAAAATTACCAGATTTTCGCCACCGAAACCATTGATTTCTCCGATTCTGCCGTAGTCCGCAAATTCTACGCTGAGAAGAACCCGGAAGGCATCTCCGTACCTTCCCGCAAACCGGAAGGCCGCCGTAACAGCAAGTAACCAGCCCCGCCATGACCCACCTGAGCACCAGCGACCTCATCACCGCCACCGCCGGCAAGGCAGTGGTCATGGGGGAGCGCGCCATCACCGCCGGTCTCACCACGGATAGCCGCGCCATCACCCCCGGCTGCGTCTTCCTGGCGCTCTGTGGTGAGCGATTCGATGGCAACAGCTTCGCGGCCGATGCCTCGCAGAAAGGAGCTGCCGCCGTGGTGGTTTCCCGAGTGGAGGGCGATTTTGCGCCCGGCTGCACCGTGGTGCAGGTAGAGGACACACTGGTAGCGCTGCAGAGTCTGGCCTCCTGGTGGCGGGCGCAGCTGGAGCCCCTGCATGTGGTGGGGCTCACCGGCAGCAGCGGCAAGACCAGCACCAAGGACATGTGCCTTTCCGTGCTTTCTCAGAAATATGAGGCACTGGCCACCAAAGGCAACCTGAACAACCACATCGGTGTGCCGCTCAGCATCCTCAGCACCCCGCTGGGCACCCAGGCCGCCATCTGGGAAATGGGCATGAACCACGCCGGCGAAATCGCCCCGCTCTGCGCCATGACCCGCCCGCAGATCGGCATCATCACCACCATCGGCTCCGCCCATCTCGAGTATCTGGGCACCCGCCAGGCCATTGCCGAGGAAAAATGCACCGTGGCCCGAGCCCTGCCGGCCGAGGGTTTCATGATTTACCCTGCGCAGGATGATTTTGCCGATTTCATCGCCACGCAGACCACCGCCACCCCGATTCCGGTAGGCGGCTGCAACAGCCCGGTGCGTGCCCTCAACCCGCGCAGCACCGCCACCGGCACCACCTACACCCTGCATATCGACGAGCTGGGCGAGGTGGAGGTCTCCCTGCCTGTGCCGGGAGCCCACATGGTGAGCAACAGCCTGCTGGCTGCCGCCGCCGGCTGGAAACTCGGCTGCTCACTGCAGCAGATTGCCGCAGGTCTTTCCGCTTCCTCTCTCACGCATGGCCGCCTGGCCTGCAAGGAGATTGATGGCTACACCGTGGTGGACGACACCTACAACGCCAACCCCGAAAGCATGAAGGCTGCCCTGGAAACCGTGGCAGCCCTCCGCGGCCCGAAGCGCCACATTGCCGTGCTCGGCAAAATGGGCGAGCTGGGCGAAGGCGGCATTGCCGCCCATGCCGACATGGGCTGGTGCGCTGCATCCCTGGGCTATGCTGCCGTGGTAGTGGTGGGTGCCGAATGCGCCGAAACGCTCGCGCTCTGCCAGGCCGCGGCCGAAAGCGTGCCCGCGCTGCTGGTGAACACCCCGGCCGAAGCCGCTGCCGCCCTGCGTTCTCTCATGGAACCGGGCGATGCCCTGCTCTTCAAAGGCTCCCGCTCCGCCGGCATGGAGCGCTGCATCTACGAACTCTTCCCCTCACTTAACCCCAAAGCATAGTCATGATCAATTTCATCTACCAGCTCCCCGTGGGAGCCCAGCTGCTGCTGGCCCTGCTGGTGCCCTTCGTGGGTTCCATGCTCATCGGTCCGCGTCTCATCGCCATTCTGCGCGCCATGAAGGCCGGTCAGCCCATCCGCGAAGCCAGTAAGGGAGTGCTCGCCCCGGAGCACTCCGCCAAGGTGGGCACCCCCACCATGGGCGGGCTCATGATTATCGGCCTCATCATGTTCACCAGCATCCTCTTCCTGGATATGGGCGACCCCAAGCTCCAGTGCTGCCTGCTGGTCATGGCGGTCACGGCCATCCTCGGCTTCCTGGATGACTGGGCCAAAATCACCAAGAAGAGCACCGATGGCGTGAGCGGCTGGTTCAAGATTGCCCTGCAGGCAGTGGCCTCCCTGGGCTGCGCCGGGTACCTCTGGTATCTGGATCCCACCATCGCCCACGTGCTCATCCCCTTCTACGGCACGGTGGACCTGGGCATGTTCTTCATCCCCTTCGCCATGCTGGTCATCATCGGCGCTTCCAACGCCGTGAACCTCACCGACGGGCTGGACGGCCTGGCCAGCGGCTGCATGGTCGTTTCCTGCCTGGCCTTCCTCTCGCTCTGCCTCACCTTCGGTGAAGTGGCCCTGGCCAACTACCTGCTCTGCATCGCCGCCGCCTGCCTCGGTTTCCTGTGGTTCAATGCCCACCCGGCCAAGGTCTTCATGGGCGATACCGGCTCCCTCTCACTGGGTGGTGCTCTGGGCACCGTAGCGGTCTGCACGCACACGGAGCTGCTGCTGGTTGTCATCGGCGGCGTATTTGTGGCTGAGGCCACTTCGGTGATGATTCAGGTGGGCTGGTTCAAGGTGAGCCGCAAGCTGTACGGCGAGGGCCGCCGCTTCTTCCGCATGGCCCCCATTCACCACCACTTCGAGAAGTGCGGCTGGAGTGAGACCCAGGTCTGCGTGCGCTTCTGGATTATTGCATTCTTCCTGGCTGTGCTCGGGCTTATCCTGGCGCCTGCTGCTTTCGTGTAATAACTGATTTCCCCCCACCCGCCACCATGGAACTGAACGGAAAGAAAATAGCGGTGCTCGGCTGCGGACGCAGCGGTGTGGCCGCCGCCCGCCTGGCCCTGACCAAGGGCGCAGCCGAGGTCTGCATTTTTGATGCCAACCCCGCTGCCACCTGCAGCGAACCCGGCGTGGGATTTGTGCCCGGTGCCACCGAGGAAAACGCCCGCGCCTACGCTGCCGACCTCGTTATCCTCTCCCCCGGTATCGAGGGAGACATCCCCTGGACCCTTGCCTTCACCGCCCATGGTGCCCCCCTCATCGGTGAAACGGAACTGGCCTGGCACTACTACAGCGGTCGCATCATCGCCATCACCGGTACCAACGGCAAAACCACCACCACCGCCCTGCTGGAGCACGTGCTGCTCTCTGCCGGCAAGACCGCCAAGGCCTGCGGCAACTATGGCTACCCGCTCAGCGAAGTGGCCCTCATGGAACCGCAACCCGAGTTTGCCGTGCTGGAAGTCTCCTCGTTCCAGATGGAAACCATCATCGATTTCCGCCCGGAGGTCGCCATCTGGCTCAACTTCGCCCCGGACCACATGGACCGCTACACCAAGGTGGAAGACTACTTCAACGCCAAACTGCGCATCTTCGAAAACATGAGCGCCGACCAGCTCGCCATTGTGCGCGAAGGCGAGGAGCTCCCCGCCCTCACCCCGAAGCGCGTGGGCTTCTCCTCTGTGGTAACCACCGGGCAGCTCTACTTTGAAAACGGCGCCATCATGGAAAACGGCACCGTGCTCACCCCGCTGCGTGGCACCTCGCTCGAGCAGGCGCACAATGCCGAAAACGCCATGGCAACCACTCTGGCCTGCCGGGCTGTGGGGCTGGATGATGCCGCCATCTCTGCTGCCATCCGCTCGTTCAACCCGCCCGGCCACCGCTGCGAAACCGTGGCCGAGATGGACGGCGTGCTCTGGCTGAATGACTCCAAGAGCACCAATCTGCACTCCACCGAGGCCGCCGTGCGTTCCCAGACCCGCCCCATCATCCTGCTGGCCGGCGGCAAGGACAAAGGCCTGGATTACACCGCCATCAACCCCATGCTGAGTGAAAAGGCACGCGCCTGCATCGTCTTCGGGCAGATTGCCGACCAGCTGGAAGCAACCTTCTCTCCTGTCTGCCGCGTGGTAAAGGTAGCCACCGTGCAGGAAGCCGTGGCAGCCGCCCACAAGGTGGCCGAGCGCGGCGATGTGGTGCTGTTCTCCCCCGGCACCTCCTCCTTCGACCAATTTACCGGCTATGTCCAGCGCGGCGAGTGCTTCCGCCAGGCCGTGAAACAGACTCTTCACCTCTAACCCCACTTAGTGATACCCCTTTATGAGAAAGAACACGAAAGCAGCATTCCACACCTCTGACCTGGGCCGTGCCAAGCCCAAACGCCATTTCCTCAAAACTTTCGTCAACGGCAACCTCAAGCAGCCCCGCCGCCTCCATTCCGACACCGGCATGGTCATGGACCGCACCAGCCCCGCTGTGGTAGTGCGCATCATCCTGGGCCTCATCGTGGTGCACCTCCTCGTCATCGGCGGCGTGATGATGCGCGGCAACATTGCCAAGAGCAACAGCGGCCTGGCCGTAGCCCCCACCATTACCCCGCCCCCGGCGGCTCCTGCCCAGGCAGAGCCTGCCCCGGCTCCCGCCGCCCCTGCCCAGCCTGCCCCGGCTCCAGTGCAGCCCGCTGTGGCAGCTCAGCCGGTGCCCGCAGCCCCCGCCCAGCCCACCGCGGCCGATAACCAGGTGCACATCACCCAGGCGCCCATCAACATGGAAGCCGTGACCCCCGGCACTGCCCAACCCGCCACCCCTGCCCAGCCGGTAGCAGTGCAGCCCGCCCCGGCTCCCGCAGCACCCGCCACTCCCACTGTGGAGGTGAAGCACCTGGTGCAGTCCGGTGATACCTGGGGCCGAGTGGCCGCACAGTACGGCATCACCGAGGACGTGCTCAAGGGAGCCAACACCCAGCTGGCCTCCATGACCAACCTGCCCGGCGGCACCTACCTGAGCGTGCCGGTTCCTGCCGGTTCCTCCGCAGCACAGGCAGCCCAGGCCGCCAAGCCGGTGGTGCAGGATACCGCCAAGTACCACGTGGTGAAGCGCGGCGAGAACCTGGGGCGCATTGCCAGGAAGTACAAGCTTTCCCTCAACAAGCTGCTCAAGCTCAACAACATGACCCAGGCAGACGCCCGTCGCCTGCAGGTGGGCCAGAAACTCAAGGTCAGCGAATAACGGCCCCCCCTGCATCATGACCACCCGCCTCAGCATCATCAGCATCTGGATCTGCTTCATCCTTCTGCTTGTGCTGGGCGTCGTCATGGTGGCCAGCACCGGCAGCTGCGTGCAGGGACAAGCCGAGCTGCCGTGGTACGAAAGTTTCCTGGGCAAGCAGTGCATGTTTGCCATGCTGGGGCTGGTGACCGCCCTGGGGCTCAGCCGCATCAACTACCACGTGTGGCGCCGCTTCGTGTATGCCATCTGGGTGGGTTGCGTCATTCTGCTCATCTGCTGCTACCTGCCCGGCATCGGCAAAACGATTAACGGTGAATCCCGCTGGATTAACCTGGGGCTTACCTTCCAGCCCAGTGAGCTGGCCAAAATCACGCTCATGCTCACCCTGGCGCACTGGTACACCACCCACCGTGAGGTGGCCGGCACCTTCTGGAAAGGCTTTTTCTGGCCGGGGGCTGTGCTGTTCGGCTTTCCGCTGGTGCTCATTCTGTTTGAGAAAGACATGGGCACGGCCGCAGCACTGGCCATGTCCGGGTTCTGCGTGATGTATGTTTCCGGCACGCGCAGCTGGCTGCTGCTGCTTTCCATGCTCATCGGCGCCATTTTCCTGTACCTCATGATGACCAGCAGCCCCAACCGCATGATGCGCATCGAGGCCTGGTTCGACCCCCAGGCCTACAGCCAGGGCGCCGGCCGCCAGCAGTGGATTGCCATCCTGGCCTTTGCCCGCGGCGGCCTGGCCGGTGTGGGGCTGGGCGACGGCATTGAGAAATACGGCAACCTGCCCTATGCGCACACGGACTTCATCTTTGCAGAAATCGGCGAGGAATGGGGCTTTTTCGGAGCCGCGGGTGTGGTGCTGCTCTTCTCCATCATGGCCATTTCCGGGCTGGTGCTGGCCGTGCAGACGCAGGACACCTTCGGGCGCATCCTGGCGCTGGGGCTTTCCTGCACCATCTTCTGGCCGGCCATGCTCAACATCATGGTAGTCACAGCCCTGCTGCCGAACACCGGTCTGCCTCTGCCCTTCATCAGCAGCGGCGGCACCAACCTCGTCTTCACCATTGCCTCCATCGGTCTGCTCACCAGCATCCAGAGGCACACCCCCATCATCCGCCAGAACTACTGGCCCCTCCGCAGACTTAAGGAAATTCAGAACCCATGACCATGAAAGCTCTCAACATCGTCATCGCCTGCGGCGGCACAGGCGGCCACCTCTTCCCCGGCATTGCCGTGGCGCAGCAGCTCCGCAAGCAGGGCCACCGCCCCATCCTCCTCATCTCCCGCAAAGAGGTGGATGCCGAGGCCTCCAGCAAATACGGCGACCTGGAGTTCCACTCCATCCCCGCCATTGCCAAGCCCCCCACCCTCTCCCTGCGCATGCCTGCTTTCCTCTGGAAGCTCTTCACCACCTACATGAACTGCAAGAGCCTCCTGCGCCGCGAAAAGGCAGATGCCGTGCTCGGCATGGGCGGATTCACCAGTCTGCCCCCCTGCAAAGCTGCGCACGCCCTGGGGCTGCGCTCCTATGTGCATGATTCCAATGCCATGCCCGGCAAGTCGAACCGCCTCACCGCCCGCTGGTGCACCAAGGTACTCGTGGGCATGAAAGAAGCCGTGCAGCACTTCCCCGGCAGCGATTGTGCCGTGGTGGGCACCCCGGTGCGCGATGAAATCCGCAACCTGCCCACCCCCGCCGAGGCCCGTGAGCGTCTCGGCCTCCCGCAGGATAAACCGGTTATCCTCGTGACCGGCGGCTCCCAGGGCGCCCGCAACCTCAATTCCCTGCTCATCGAGGCCGCCAAGGCCGATGCCGCGGTGCACTACCTCGTCATTGCCGGCCGCCTCGACTACGAACGAGTGAACGCCCTCGCCGGCGGCGCCCCGAACATCACCGTGCTCGGCTTCTGCGCCGATATGCCCGCCGTCTATGCCGCGGCAGATGGCGTCATTGCACGCAGCGGTGCCTCCACCCTCACCGAGCTCTCTCTCATCGGCAAGGCCTGCCTGCTCGTACCCTTCCCCTTTGCGGCAGATGACCACCAGACCCACAACGCACGCGCCTTCTCCGACCACGGCGCCGCCGTCCTCATCCAGCAGGCCGACCTCACCGTGCAGAAAGTGCACGACTTCGTGCACGGCACCGCGCTGAACCCCGAGGCCCGCACCGCCATGGAAACCGCCATGCGCGCCCTCTCCCGACCGAACGCAGCCGAGGATATTGCCCGCACGATTCTCAGTGAATAGAGAATAAGGAATAGTGAATAGCATTTCACTCCATTCCCGGATGAACACCATCTACATCTCGGTGGCTGAACAGCGGCTGGAGCTGCGCTCCGCCGCGGGCGAGGTGCTCTTCTCCGCACCATGCAGCACCGGAGCCGCCGGCACCGGCAGCGAACCCGGCAGCGGACGCACCCCGCTGGGCCGCTTCGCCATCCACTCCAAGCACGGAGAAAACGCCCCCCTGGCCACCGTCTTCCGCGCCCGCATTCCGGTGGGTCTGCACCCCGCCGCCAGCCGCGGGGAAGACGCCATCCTCGCCCGCATCCTCACCCTCCGCGGCCTCGAACCGCACAACGCCAACACCCTCTCCCGCTTCATCTACATCCACGGCACGGCGGATGTAGAGCAGCTCGGCACCCCTGTCTCCCACGGCTGCATCCGCCTCTCCCCCCAGGACGCCGCCACTCTCTTCGACCTCGTCCCCCTCCACACCCCGGTGCTGATTTGCCCCTGACTTCCGCTCGGGCCCCAATGTGAGTATACAGCGCCCGATAAATTGATGTTTATCGTTTTCGAAGCACGGGACTGAAGTCCCGAAATCACGGTGCATTTAATCGGGACTGAAGTCCCGTGCTCCGACAAAGTTTCCCCGCCAAAGGCAATTTATCGAAATAAGGGGCAGTCATTCACTCGTTCTTTACAAAAGCGCGTGGATGGGGTATAGTGGCTGCATGAAGTACAGAAGATGCGGGCGCAGCGGGGTGCTGCTGCCGGAGATTTCACTGGGGCTGTGGCACAATTTCGGGGCGGATGATGACCGGGCGCAGAATGCCGCCATCATCGGGCGCGCGCTGGAGCTGGGCATCTGCCACTTTGACCTGGCGGACAACTATGGGCCGCCTCCCGGCAGCGCCGAAGAACGATTCGGCAGCCTGCTGCAGCAGGAGTTTGCCGGCCACCGCGATGAAATGTTCATCTCCACCAAAGCCGGGCACCTCATGTGGCCCGGGCCATATGGCGACTGGGGCAGCCGCAAGCACCTTATCGCCGGGCTGGACCAGAGCCTGCGCCGCCTGAAGCTGGACTACGTGGATGTGTTCTACCACCACCGCCCCGACCCCGATACGCCGATTGAGGAGACGGTGGAGGCACTGGTGCAGATAGTGCGCAGCGGCAAAGCGCTCTACGTAGGCTTGTCGAAATACCCGGCAGCGTTGTTCAACCGGGCCTGTGCGCTGCTGACCGAGGCGCGTGTGCCCTGCCTGCTGCACCAGTTCCGCTACAACCTGCTCGACCGCAGCTGCGAGGCCGGCATGCTCCCCGCGGCCAAGGACCAGGGAACCGGCAGCATCGTGTTCTCGCCGCTGGCGCAGGGCATGCTCACCGGCAAATACCTGGGCTCCCCCGCCCTGCCCGCAGGCTCCCGCGCCCAGCGCAGCGACTCCCCCTTCCTGGATGCCGATAAGGTCGCGGCCGATGCTGCCCGCGTGGCCGCGCTGCAGGAAATAGCCACCGAGGCCGGCATCCCCCTCACCCAGCTGGCGCTGCGCTGGCTGCTGCAGCGCAGCGGCGTGACCAGCGTGCTCATCGGTGCCCGCACCGTGGCCCAGCTCGAGGATTGCGCCGCAGCCGCCGGCCAGCCTCCCCTCAGCGATGAGCTCATGAGCCGCCTGAATTAACATCATCTCCCCCCGGGGAACGAGGGAATTGACGAATTGACGATTGACAATTGACAATTGACGATTTGAAAGTTAGCGGCTTACGCCGATGGATGTGCAAACGAAAGCTTACTGCCGATGGTGAGGCGGCTGATGCGCACTAACTCCCGGTAAATTATTGATGAGGCAATTAAAGATTGATGTGTTATCCGTATTGGTGGTGACGGACAAATGGGAATTTGCAGAGCCCATACAGGTGCACGTAGTGCGCGGAATTCTGAGCCCGGAGGGCGACATAATAATAGCCCAGCGTGGAGCCGCCACGCGGCGGAACGCTGGGTTTGGTGTTAATTATACCCGGAACCCCGAGCGGAGCGAGTGGGTGGCAGACGTGGATGCGCGTTGATATTCAAATAATCAATGCTTAACATAAACAGAACGCTCATGCGAATCTGCCACCCCGCCAGCTGGCGGGGTTC
>JAGBDZ010000063.1 GCA_017937215.1 Akkermansia sp.
GCGACGTAGTCGCGGAACCCCGGGTTAGCTCAAAAATTTATCTGAGCCCCGAACGTAGTGAGTGGGCGGCAGAAATCGTTGCTTCACAATAAGCTGCGGCCTCCCTGCCACCCCTCCACGTTGGTCGGGGTTCCGGTTATGTTTTATTCCAAACCCAGAGTTCCGCCGCTAACGCGGCTCCACTCTGGGCTATGGTTATACCGCCCTCCGGGCTCAAAATTCCGCTACGCTGACGCTCCGCAAACTACTCTACAAATTCCAATTTATCGAGCACTCTTTTCAAACCTTGCTGCTTGCGGGCGGCATGGGAAACATGAAGCTTTTTCAAAGCCGCGAAATGGCCGAGAGAATGGCGGCGGGATACAGGATGTGCTCCTGCACCTGTATGCGGGCGTGGAGGGTCTGCGGGGTGTCATCCGGCAGCACGGGCACATAGGCCTGCATGAGAATCTCGCCGGTGTCCATGCCGGCATCCACATAGTGCACGGTGCAGCCGGCCTGCTTCGCGCCGGCGTTGAGCGCCTGAGTCCAGGCCTCTACCCCCGGGAAAGCGGGCAGCAGCGCGGGGTGGATGTTCAGAATGCGGCGGGGGAAGGCCTCCAGCAGCGGAGCCTTTACCAGGCGCATGAAGCCGGCCAGACAGATGAGGTCGATATGGAGCTCCTGCAACTTCTTCGCCAGGGCTTCCTGCACCTCCAGCGGGAACTTGTTCTTGAAACCGCCGCAGTCCATGTACTCGGCTCGCACGCCATGCTGACGCGCACGCTCAAGGATGTAGGCATCCTCGTGGTCGGAAAGCACGATGACCACCTCGGCATCGAGGCGACCATCCGCTATGGCATTGAAGATAGACTGGCAATTCGAACCAGACCCGGAACCCAGTACGGCAAGACGGAGACTCATAACGCCGCCCATTCTACCGAATGGATGGCATTTGTCAATAGTCAATAGTCAATAGTCAATATAAAAATCGGGCGCGGACCAGAGAGGAACCGCGCCCGAGTACGTAAATCTGTGAAGTTTCGCTCAGCTGGCGAGGACGATGGCGCCGGCGAGGACGAAGGCGGAGATAATCACCCAGAGGATGACGAGGCCGCGGCCTTCGGCAGCCTGGCCGGTGCCCTGCAGGTGGCTGTACTTGCCACGGATCTTGCCCTTCTTCATGAAGCCATCGTAGTTCTTCTGGAGGAGCGTGGCTTCGACCTGGCGCATCATATCAAGCAGCACGCCCACGAGAATGAGCAGCGAGGTACCACCGAAGAACTGGGTCACGAGCATGGGCAGTCCGCCCCACACGGAAAGGAGGCTCGGCAGGAAGTAAATGAGGGTCAGGAACAGGGAGCCGGAGAAGGTGAGGCGGGACATGGTGGTGTCCAGGTACTGAGCGGTGGGGGGGCCGGGACGCACGCCGGGAATGTAGCCGCCACTGCGCTTCAGGTCCTCAGAGATCTGCTGGGGCTGGAACATCGTAGCCACCCAGAAATACGAGAAGAAGTAAATCATGATGGCGGAGATGATGTAGTAGGGGAAATCGTTGGGGGAGAGCCAGTTGGCCACCACGGCATGCACCCAGCTGTCCTGGGAGAACATCTGCTGCACGAGCATCTGCGGCAGGGCGAGGATGGCGGTGGCGAAGATAACGGGCATCACGCCGGAGTAGTTGAGCTTGAGCGGCAGGTACTGGGTGCCGCCCTGCATCATCTTGCCGTGGCCCACGACGCGCTTGGCATACTGCACCGGGATGCGGCGCTGAGCCTGGCTCACGATGACCACGAGAGCCACCACCAGCACCATGAAGAGGATGAGGGCCACCATGCCCAGGGAACCCAGCGGGTTCACCTCGGTGCCCTTCATGACGCAGGTCTTCCAGGCCACGGCGAAGGCGCCGGGGAGGGCGTGAATGATATTCACGGAAATGATAAGGGAGATACCGTTACCCACACCGCGCTCGGTAATCTGGTCACCAATCCACATGAGGAACATGGTGCCGGTGACGATGATGAAGATGGTGGTGAGGGTGAAGATGATGCCCGGATTCATCACCAGGTCATTCGCATTCAGACCGATGGTGGAGGGGTTACGCAGGGTCTGGGTCAGGAAGTAGCCCTGGATGATGGCGATGATGATGGCCAGGATGCGGGTGTACTTGGTCATCTTCTGGCGGCCGCCTTCTTCGCGCATCATTTTCTGCCAGGAGGGCAGCACGGCACCCATGAGCTGGGTCATAATGGAGGCGGAGATGTAGGGCATGATACCCAGGGCAAAGATACCGCACTGCTGCAGACCACCACCGGAGAAGATGGTGAGAATGGAGCCAAGGGCACCGAGGGGGCTGTCGCCTTCCTTGGAGGCTTCGGCCACGCAGCGGGCAAGCTCGGCCACGTCCACGCCCGGAAGCGGCAGGTGAACACCAAGGCGCACGATGACGATCATGGCCAGGGTGAAGAGGATGCGGCTCCGGAGCTCCGGCACCTTCATGGTATTAGCAAATGCTGAAATCATGGTTTCCTGGGATGTTAAGATTGATTTGAAGTCTGATAGTGCAGCGAGTGGTGGTGCGGCAGCCCGGCATGCAGCTGATTTATCACGCACCGCATTGATGCTTAGAAAGGTAGAAAGATTGTTAAAATTTCCCTTCCCTTTCTTACACAGGTGCCGGGCAGCGCTGCGCTGCCCGGCTCTGTGTCAAGTTTTGCAAAGGCTCAGTGGCTGAGCCTGAATCCTTTACTGGGCGCTGAGCACCGTGAGGGTGCCACCGGCGGCCTCGATCTTGGCAGCGACGGAAGCGCTGGCGAAATCGACGGTCACGTTCAGAGCCTTGGAAAGGTTGCCATTGCCCAGGAGCTTCACAGCGTCGGCCTGGCCCTTCACAAGGCCCATGGCGCGCAGCTCGTTCTCGGTCACCGTGGCACCGGCTTCGAAGAAGGCTTCGAGCTGGTTCAGGTTGACAATAGCGATGGTGGACTGGAAGCGGGCGTTGTTGAAGCCCTTCTTCGGCAGACGACGGTGAAGGGGCATCTGACCACCTTCGAAACCGGGGCGGATGGTGCCGCCGGAGCGAGCCTTCTGGCCCTTGTTGCCCTTGCCGCAGGTCTTGCCCAGGCCGGAGCTTTCACCGCAACCGAGGCGCTTCTTGCGATGCTTGGCACCCGGGTTCGGCTGGAGATTGTCGAGAGTCAACATGATTCTTGAATATCTATGGTTGGTGGTTTAACTCAGATGGCGGCGTCCTTCTTCTTCTTGCCGCGGGCGGAGAGCACCTGGTCAGCAGTGCGCATGTCGAGCATGGCCTGCATGGTGGCCTTCACCACGTTGGCGGCGTTGGAGGAACCCAGAGACTTGGCGATGACGTTGCTCACGCCGGCAGCCTCAAGCACGGAACGCACCTTGGCGCTGGCCACAAGACCCGTACCGGAAGCGGCGGGCTTGAGAACGATCTTGGCGCCACCGAACTCGCTGTACACCTCGTGCGGGATGGTGTCGTTCACCACGACCACCTTCTTCATGGCACGCTTGGCAGCGTCGGTACCCTTGCGGATAGCGTCGGACACTTCGTTGGCCTTGCCGAAGCCGTAGCCAACCTTGCCCTTCTGGTCGCCCACCACGATGAGGGCGGAGAAGGAGAAGCGGCGGCCACCCTTCACAACCTTGGCGCAACGGTTCACGTACACCACTTTCTCCATGAGCTGAGGACCTTCCTCGGCGGGAGCTTCGTTGCGGCGGCCACCCTCGCGGCGCGGACCACGGCCGGGACGGTTGCCATCGCGGCGGGGTGCGCGACCACCACGCTGCTGGGGAGCAGCGGCGGGAGACTGTGCTGCCTCTGCGGCCGGAACTTTCGTTTCTTCAGTGTTCATTTTCTATAAACCTTTCTTCTTTAGAATTTCAGACCAGCCTCACGAGCGGCATCGGCCAGGGCCTTTACCTTCCCGTGGTAGAGGAAACCACCGCGGTCGAACACAACCTCAGTGATACCGGCAGCCAGCGCGCGCTCACCAATGAGGGCACCCACCTTGGCGGCGGTCTCCACATTGGCCTTCTTCAGCTCAACCTGCTGGGTGCAGGCGCTGCAGAGGGTCACACCCTTGGTGTCGTCGATCACCTGGGCATAAACGTGCTGGTTAGAGAAATTAACGGCCAGACGGGGGCGCTCAGGCGTACCGGAGAGCTTCTTGCGGATACGCATATGAACGCGGGCGCGGATGGCTTTGCGATTGATAGTGCTCATATTCTTCTAGTAAACTTTTAAAGGGTTTGAGATGATAATGATTACTTGCCAACGCTCTTGCCTTCCTTGCGGCGGATGTACTCGCCCACATAGTGGACACCCTTGCCCTTGTACGGCTCGGGGGGATAGTAACCGCGCACCTCTGCTGCGAACTGACCGACAAGCTGCTTGTCGATACCGGCCACCGTCACCTTGGTGTTGTCGGCCACCGTCACGGTGAGACCGGCAGGAATGGGGTGAAGGATGGGGTGGGACTTACCGAGAGCCAGGTCGAGCACATTGCCCTTCACTGCGGCCTTCAGACCCACACCGACAATTTCAAGCTTCTTTTCAAAGCCCTTGGAGACACCCTCGACCATGTTGGCAATGAGGGAGCGGCTCGTGCCGTGCAGAGCGCGCACCTGGCGGTCCTCGCTGGCGCGGGACACGGTCAGCACAGCGCCTTCCTGGGCGGCGGAGATACCGGTGGGCAGGGTCCAGCTGAGCTCACCCTTGGCACCCTTTACAGTAACATCAGCACCGTTGATCGTCACGGTCACGCCGGCGGGAACGGTGATAGTCTTTTTACCTACTCGAGACATATTATTATATCAGGTCAGGGGTTAATGTTACCATACAAGAGCGATGAGCTCGCCACCAATCTGCTGCTTGCGGGCCTGAGCACCCGTCATCATGCCACGAGAGGTGGAAACGATAGAGATACCAAGGCCGTTCATGACGGTGGGAATCTCGGCGGAGGGAACGTACACGCGACGGCCCGGCTTGGACACGCGCTTCACGTCCGTGATGATGGACTTACCCTCGTTCGTGAACTTGGACTTGACCTTGATGGCCTTATCCTTGCCTTCGCCCACGATTTCGTAGCTCCAGATGTAGCCTTCAGCCTGCAGGATGCGGGCGATCTCAGCCTTGATGGCGGAGTAGGGAGCGGTGAAAACCTCGTTACGGGCGGCGCCGGCGTTCTTCACGCGGGTGAGGAAATCGGAAATAGGATCACTTAATACTGCCATAATCGTAATTTAGTTAGGCGTTTTCTTCAGTCTTCTTGGAGGGCTTGCGGAAGGGAACACCCAGCTCAGCAAGCAGGTCGCGACCTTCTTCGTCCGTGTTAGCGGTCGTCACGAAGATGATGTCGAAACCGATGTTACGCTTGATCTGATCGAGCTCAATCTCCGGGAAGATGGACTGATCAGGAATACCGATGGCATAGTTACCGCGGCCGTCGAAGGACTTGGTGGGCAGGCCACGGAAGTCGCGGATGTTGGGGGCGGTAATGTTAATGAAGCGATCGAGGAACTCCCACATCTGGGTGGAACGCAGCGTCACGCGGGCGCCGAGGACTTCACCCTCGCGGAGTTTGAAGTTAGCCACGCTCTTGCGGGCGTAGGTCATAGCCGGCTTCTGGCCGGTGATTTTGGCGATTTCGGCAACAGCATCCTCAACAGCCTGCTTGCGGTCGGGGTGCTTGCCCATGCACGTGGTCACCACAATCTTTTCAAGACGGGGGATCTGGTGCACGTTGGCATAGTTGTGCTTCGCCTGGAGGGCCTTGGTGACCTTCTCCTTGTAGTATGTAAGCAATGTAGGTGTGCTCATAATATTAGCGGGTCAGCTCTTGTTAATAGTTAGTTTAGTGATGGCTTAAGCGCGGAGATTCAGCCTTTCGGCATCAGCTCACTTTCTTCACATTGGAGATGTGGATGGCGCCGTCGATTTCCTTGATACCGCCTTCGGGATCAGCTTCGGTAGGCTTGGTAGCCTTCTTGAGGATGCGGGCACCCTCCACCGTCACGGTCTGCTTCTTGGCGTTCACGGAAAGAACAACACCACGCTTGCCCTTGTTCTTGCCGGCGATAACTTCGACATTATCACCTTTCTTCACGTGGGTCTTCATCGTTTGTGTTTTCTTGGTATATGTTCAGACCACACTACACCTGTAGTGCGGGGCACCCACTATACGCTCTTCTTCATCACGCGTCAAGCAAAATAACGCGACTTTTCTCCCCTGCCCCGCATTTTTTTATCGAATAGCGGCAAAAACGCGTTTCCGGGCACGCGCAAAACGCCAGCAGAGGAGCAAGGCGGTGATGGTGAGCGCCACCACAAAGCTCACCCAGGCACCGGCCGGGCCCATGGCAGGCACAATCCAATCGGTGCGGATGAGGATGCAAGCCAGCGGGAACCCGACCACCCAATAGGAGAACATGTTGACCCAGGTGATGGCCTGAGTATCGTGGCAACCGCGCAGCAGGCCGCTCATGAGCGCCTGCAGCGCATCGGACAACTGGTAAACCGCGCAGAGCAGCAGCAGCCCGGATGCGAGGTCGATGATGGGGAGCTCATCTGTATAAAGCGAAATAATTTCGCGGCGGAAGCACACCGTGAGCGCGGCCAGCGAAAGAATCACCACGAGCATGAAAGTGACACTGGTGCGCAGCAGCGCATCAAAACGCCTTCTATCGTGCGCGCCCACGTGGTAGGCAGAGCGGATGGAGGTCGCAATACTCAGCGACAACGGGAACATGAACAGCACAGCTGAAACATTGATGGCCACCTGGTGGGCACCCACCGCCAGCGCACCCAGAGGCGCAATGACGAGCGTGACCACGCAGAAGAAGGTCATTTCACAGAGCGAAGCCACGCCCAGAGGCAGGCCCTTGGAGAAGATATCGCGCACCACACGCCACTCCGGGCAACGGTTGGCCCACATCTGCACCATGTTGCGGCGGTAGCGCGGATAAAACGCCATGAGCAGCAGCAGGGCCCCCATCATCATATAATGAATAAGGGTCGTGGTCAGGCCGGTACCAGCACCCCCCATGGCCGGAATGGGTCCCCAGCCGAATACGAAAGCATAGTTCAGCGGGATATTAAGCAAGAGCCCGACAAAGGAAATCAGCATGGCGGGGCGAGTATGGCCATACCCCTCGAAATGCCCCTGGAGACAGCGCAGCATCACACTGGCCGGCACACACAGCACCAGGAAATATAAATAATCCGTAGCCACCTGCACCATGACCGCATCATCCGACACCAGGGGAAACACCAGAACTCCGGCAAAAAGCGCTGCGACTTCCACCACCATGAGAATGATGGCCAGTAGTTTCGCATTATTGAGCAGCAGCCCCACCTTCCCTTCACAGCCGGCGCCCCGCAGGCGCGATACCATAGGGCCGATGATAGTGAGCACTGCACCCACCGCCACCATAATAGGAACCGTGACCGAGCTTCCCAGCGCTACACCGGCCAGCTGCTCAGGCCCTGCCTGGCCCGCCACAATGGTATCCACCACCCCCATCCCCATATTCATAAGGTTTGCGATGTACAGGGGCAGCATGAGCACTAGCAGTCGTTTAAGCTCACCTTTGTCTACCAGCTTGCGGAGTATATTCATACCTTATATTCGCTTAAAACAAAAACCGGTTCCATCCTGCGATGGAACCGATTCAGCATCTGGAACGGGATTCGAACCCGTGTTGCGCGCGTGAAAGGCGCGAGTCCTAGGCCTCTAGACGATCCAGACTTTCCTATTTTTGCACCGGTCTGCACCAGCGCGAGGGCAATTTAACACATCATCCCACCCTTGGCAAGTAAAATTTTTCACTTTTTCATTTTTTTGAGTGATTTCATAAAGCAATCGCCCCGCTCCGGGATTCGGAGCGGGGCAAAATTACCATTGAACCTGGTTGTTTAGGGGTTCACGAGACCATCGTCCGGGAAGAGGCCGGGGATGGAGGAACCGGAACCACCAGCGCTGGTGCCGGTGTCGCGCTTGCGCATCGGCTTACCGAAGGGGTCAATCACGTCAGCCGTGACGAACACCATGAGGTTCTTGCGGATGTGGGACTCAGCATTGCTGCGGAACAGACGGCCGATGAGAGGCAGGTCGCCGAATACGGGCACCTTGTCTTCCACCTTCTGCACTTCATCCTGAATCATACCACCGATGGCGATGGTGTGACCATCGTACACGCAGGGGTTGGAGTTGATGTAGCGGCGGCTGAAGATGGGCATATCGATGCGGTTATCAGTCAGCGTAATGTGCTCAATCGTGTTCTGGTTGGCGATACCGGCGGTAATCGGAGAACCGTAGTTCACGAAGCCTTCGAAGTCAACCACGCGGATTTCGAAGCGCTTGAAGCGCACGATGTCGCCGTCACCTTCCTTGAGGGGCTCAATCTGGAAGCGCAGCATCACACCGACTTCTTCAACACCCCAGCTGGAGGGGTTGGCGGGAGCTGCAACAGGCATGCTGCCGCTGTAACCATAAGTGTTGTCGTCGTAGTTGTTGTTATTGTTGTTGCCGGAGCTTTCGAGCTGCGGTTCATCGTACTCGGTCGGGTACACGAAGCGGCGGATCACCTCAATCTTGGCGCAACCGGTTTCATCGTTCTGGTCAGAAGCCAGCTGGTCAGGAGCGGGAGCGTAGTCCATGGGCTCGTCGCCGCTGATTACCAGGCTCGGGGCAGACATCACGTCCACACCCTTCTTCTGGGAGAGACCGCGCATAATCATCTGGTAGGAACCGGAATCATAAATGCCGGACAGGGACATCACGCCGGGAGCAACGGAAGCAGTGGCGGAAGCACCAGCGGAACCGGAGGTGATAAGATTCTGCAGAGCACCGGAGGTGATAGCACCGGAACCGGAGCGGAGGCCGCCGGTCATCAGGCCGTTGGTGATGGTGTCAGAAGCGCTGGCATAGGCCTTGCTGGAGGAAATAGGCCAGGAGCTGTTGCCACCGTAGTTGTTGGTGAAAGCAGAACCACCGCTGCTGACGAAGTCGCTGACAAGGCGGTTCGGGTTGGAGTGACCACCATTCACACCACCGAGGTAGGTGCGGCCGGAATCGCTGATGGAGAAGGGATTGATTACCCAGTCGAAGGAAAGCTCTTCCTCGTTGGTCTGGGTGATTTCCACGAACTTGGCGCTCACCTTCACCATCTTGGGCATATCCTGACGGAACTTGTTGATGGCTTCTTCCACGGTGTCGAGCTCATCATCCGTGTTGGTCACGGTGAGCACGCCGGTCACAGGGGAATACTTAGCGGTAGCACCCTGCGGGAAGTTCACACCCATGTCGATAAGAGATGCCTTAGCATCAATCTTGCGGGTGCGACGAGAAGAACCAGAGGAGAAATCGCTATCTTCCTCCTCATCCTCGGAACCTTCCTCAGAACCATTGAAGAAAGAGGGACGCACGGTCCACTGACGGCGAGACATGCGCTGAGAAGCTGCACCCTTCTGGTACACTACAACGGCGTTCTCTTCCACGCGATATTCGCAACCGGCCTGGGAGCACATGTGGGCCAGCAGGTCAGCGGCGGTCACATCGCTCATCTGCAGAGAGGAAATAATGGCAGGGGGAGGAGGCGTATAGACAGCAGCCGGTGCGGCGGCTTCCTCTTCTTCCTCCTCATCCTCGCTTTCCTCATCATCTTCCTCCTCATCGTCAGAGCTTACAGGAGCAGCAGCGGGAGCTACAGGAGCCTGGGCCTTCTCGAAAATGAAGTTCATCTGCTGGCCGCTCTTGCGAGCCTCAGCACGCAGGAAGTCCAGAGCATCGGACATCGGGGTGTCCTCAAAGTTCACGCTGGCAATCTTCAGGGTCACCAGGTTGTCGCGATTGCGAAGCACACCCTCAGAGGTAGCAACAGTCTCAGTTCCGCCAAGCTCAATGTTGGGCAGATCCTGCGGAAGCTGTTCTTCCCACAGAGCATCAACCTCGGCCAGAGCCTTAGCGCGGTAGGAGTCGTACGCTGCACGGTAGTATGTGGAGCGGCGCTTGCTGACAGCTTCCTGACCACGACGAGCGGCAACATTGTAGGGGTCAATCTTAATGACACGATTGAACTCAGCATAAGCTGCGTCGTAGTTACCCAGGTCATAGTGACCATATGCCAGAGTGAGGAGACGATTTACTTCCTCGACATTCTTGACATGCTCGGGAGTAAGAGCGGGGTTGGTGCGCACGGGGTCGCGCATCAGAGAAAGCTCGTGGCGGGCACGCTTGTTGTTGGGCTCGCGCTCCAGCACGTCCAGAAGAAGCTGTTCGGCTTCATCATAGCGACCGATGCGGGAATACTCCATAGCAACAGCGATAGAGGCATCGCCAATGCTCTTCACCAGGAATTCCTGAAGCTTCTGAGTAGCGGGAGCCTTGGGCAGAACCTTCCAGGCAGCTTCATACTTCTCGAGAGCCTGCACGTACTCCTTCTGGGAGTAGCAGGTGCGGCCCTGCTGGAGGAGCTCGAGAGCCTCGCCGGTCTTAGCCTTGCGGCGTGCGGCTTCGCGGGCATTGATGCTGTCCTGAGAATCACCAGAGTACACGGCGGTGGGGCCTACCTGACTGGTGCCGGCAGCGGACGACGTGCTGATGTAGCCAGCCGTGCTAGCCTGCGCAAAGGGGCAGGAGACAGCGATGGCTGCAAGAATCATCGTGCGCTTTGAATTGATGAGAGGTGTGTGGTTCATGGTAACGTCCTATTTATGGCAGAATTCTGTTCAAATGTAAAGTCTACAATTTAATTTTTGCTTATTTATCGGGATTTTTTTTATAATTTCGGGAAAGAATCACTTTTTTCCGGTTGCCTTGGGTACATTTACCGGGCTTTCGGCGCCATCCAGACGGATGTTAACAGAGCCGGAAGCATCGATAGACTCGAGAACAGCCTTGAGTTCGGAACCATCAGCCTTGCCGCCCGGAATGACGAAGCCGGCATAGGGCTGGACCGTGACCGTACCCTCGCGCTTACCCACTGCCGAACCAGCAGTTACGCGCAGAGTGACGGAAGTATCGCTGAGGCGGTAGCCCTTCTCATTGGGAGTGCCGTAATCCTTGGAGCCAGCGGCGGTCTTGCTGCCGGCGCGGATGCGGAATTCCTTGTTGGGAGAAGCGGTCACGTTATCGCGGACAATGACGACATTTTCCTTGCTCATGCCGCTGAAGCTGGGGAACTCAGCCTTATCGAAGCGCACCACCGTGAAACGGCCCTGCTTCTGACCGGGGAGGTCGAAAGTGCCGCCGGGCTTCACATCGCCCTTCCAGGCCGGAGTCATATCCGTGTGCTTGTTAAAGATACGGATATTGGCGGTGGCGGGGATGGATGCAGACATACCGAACATATTATCCACCACGATAGTGGCGCGGGCCACATCCACCTTGACCACTTCCAGCTTGGGAGTGGAACCGGAGGAAGCCTGCACCAGGTCCGGATAACTGTTGGCAGCAGACGGGCAGGTCTTGGCAATGAATTCCTCGGCATTGGTGAAGCCGTCTTCATCGCTATCAAGCACAGCGCCATCGGAACGGCCGAGGGCCTCAGAAATATTGTTGGCAATAAACCATGTATTGGGAATATCGCCGTGAATGCTGGGAGCAGCGGGGTCGTAGATATCCACCACGGTGTTCTTCTTCTCATTATCCAGCGTAATCTGCCAGAGTTCGGTAGAGAAGAAGAGCGGAGCCAGACGCGGCTGACCGTTGACCTTGGCACCCTCGGGCGCCACATCGGCCACGGTGCGGTCACGCTTCAGACTTTCCTTCACAAGTTCAGCCTCCGCGGTAAGAGAATCACCACCCTTGGAGGCACTGATATTGGTTTCGGGTTCAACCGCCTTGTCCATGTAGGTGTATCCGGCAAGGCCTGCGGCAGCAAGGCCCAGCACGGCACCGGTAACAAGAGCTTTCACCCCGGGATTAGATTGTTCAGCCATAGTTCTGATGTGAATTTTGAGGTTTACTTAGTCTTGCCGGGGGTGAAGTAGAGCACCTGCATCGTCATGTGGACACGCACCTTTTCATCCGGTGCACCGGTCTTGCGGACAGCCACTGTGCGGAAACCACCGGCGGCGCTGTCTTCAGCAGCCGGAGCTTCGGAACCCAGGTCCTCACCTGCGGCAGCGATTTCAGCCGGGGCAGAGTAATCTTCGATACCGGGCAGATTCTCATTACCACGCACAGAAATACCAGTGATGGTAAGGAAGAAATCCTTATCATTCATAATGCTGTTGAGCACCTTGGGCAACACCCCGCGAGCGGAATCAAATGCAATTTCGAAACGCAGCGGGAAATAGGGAGCGGCCTTGCGGCTGTTCGGGTTCAGCGATTCAGCCGCCTCTTCAGGCAGCGGAGCGCAATATACCTTTTCCAGGGAAGGAGCACCGGCATCCACGATGTATTCAGCCATGCGCGTCACAGCCTTGAGCTGGAAGCTGCGGAAAGGCACATCGTCTGCAACGGGAGCAGCGTTCTTGAAGGAACCCAGACCCAGATTCTCAGCCGGTGCCGCCACGCGCGCACCCTGAGATGAAGCCAGCCCCTTAATCTTGTTGATGGAATCGCGCAGCTCATTCTGGAAGTCCTGGGCAGAAATCTTCTTACCGTCGCCCCAGCAGTAGGAAGCATAGCGGTTCAGTTCAGCCTGCAGGTCCTTATTCACCTCAGCCACCTGGGAGAAAGCAGCCTTGATTTCCTTCAGATTCTGCTTGGTCGGAGCCAATTCCAGGCCATCATAACCAGCGAAACGGTCGTTAATCTCAGCAATCTTTGCCTTGTTTGCGGCATCTTCCTGGCTCTTACCGTAGCCGTAGAACATAATACCGCCAAAAGCCAGCGCAAATACGGCAGTGAGAGCGACAACTCGCTTATTTTCACTAATATTCATTTTGGAATGTAAAATTGAGAGTTAATATCACTTCTTGCCTTCGCTCTGCTCGGGAATTGCAATGGGAGTCTTCAGCGGCATAACCATCATGAACTTCTCGACATAATCCGGAAGTTTACCCTTGGCTGCTTTCGAATCAATGAACTGGAAGTAGTGGTTCAGATTGCTCTGCACCTTGCCGTTCTCATAAGAGAACAGAGAATCGGCACTGCGCTCATCGAAATTCTGCGCCACCAGGTTGTAGATAGCATCGCGCTGGGCCAGGCCATCGCTACCGGGCTTCTTGATAGTGAAGCCGCTCACATAGATAGCCGTCACCATCGGGGCCTTGTTGCGCTTGCGCACGTCCACTTCTTCCGGGGCGGCGTTCATAGCCGAGTCGTTCGTATTGGAACGGCTGCGATTCATGTCGATGAGCTTGGTACCCTTCACATCTGCAGTCTCGGTCAGAGAATTAGCCTCGGCATCGTAGTTGATGAGCGGAGAGAATTCGGTGAACCAGAACTTGATGGAAGCGGCCTTGCGGCTGAGCTGCTTGAGCACATCGACATAAGCGGCGCGCATGGAGTAGAGATCGGCGAACTTGTTAATCTCGGCCATCTCACGGTCATACTTCTGCTGCACGCTTGTAATCTGATCATTGATATGGGACACGGCAGCATCCACCTTGGAAGCCTTGGCCAGCATAGCGGCAGAGGCATCTGCATTCATGGTTGCCACACCGGCGTAGGCAGCAGCACCTGCCACAGCCAGCACACCGGCAACTGCCACCATGGGCAGCAGTTTCTTCTCGGCGCGGTCCTTACCTACGCTCGTGGGCACGAGGTCGATATTGAACTCACCCGTACCGGAACCGGTAATGGCTGCACCCACAATCGGGCCCAGGCAGATAGCGTCCTGCTCCAGTTCAGCTTCGTCCACCTTGGGACCCACGGACAGAATATCCACCGGGTTGAGATACTCCACAGGAATGTTCAGAGCAGCCTGCAGGAACTCCAGAGCAAACGGGAGACGAGCACCGCCACCGCAGATGTAGGCCTTGGTGGGCGGATTGCCCTTGTACTGGGCGCGGTAGTGGTTGATGGTACGCTGCACCTCAGAGCTGAGGCGGGTCATGGCCGTGCGGATAGTGGTAGCGAGGGCGGCTTCCTGCTCGCCCATACCATCGGTATAGCCGTTGCCGAGGGAGACCACGCCATCCTCAATCTTGAGCTGTTCGGCCTCGCGGAAGCTGAGGTTGAACTCACGAGCAATGCTGTTGGTGATGAAAGCGCCGGCAGCGGTGACCGAACGAGTAAAGAAGCGACCGTCCTCTGCAAAGATGATGTCGGTTGTCTTGGCACCGATATCCAGCAGCATCACGGGTTCATCCTCGTCATAGTTGGCACGGAATGCGTTGTAGAGAGAAGTGATGGAGCAATCCACGCTGCGGGTCTTGAGCGGGCCGGCCTCGACCTGGGAGTTCAGGTTATCCAGCACGTCTTTCTTGATAGCCACCAGCAGCACCTCGCGCTCGCCTTCCTCGCGGTCGGCCAGTTCCTGGTAGGAATAGATGATATCCTCCAGCGGGAACGGAATGTGCTGTTGAGCCTCAAAGCCCACCTGCTCTGCGATATCATCCATATCAATAGCAGGCAGCTTAATGAAGCGCATGAACACCTGCTGGCCGGAAACCACGTTGCGCACTTCACTGCCGCGCACCTTGAGTTCCTGCACCATCTCTGCGATGGCGCTGCCAACGTAATCCATACGCATGCCCTCCTCTACCGGGTCCAGCAGGATATCCCTGCGGGCATAGCGCGAGAGCGCAAAACCGCGCCCGGCCGGGGTAAAGACGCCCATTGTGACGCTCTGCGAGCCAATCTCAAGGGCTACCGTTGTCTTGTAGTCAGCCATATGTAGTTAGTTGTCAGTTTAAAAAATATTTTCAGCCGGCGTCGCATTACTTGCGGCGCTTCTTGCTCTTCTTGGTGGGAACCACCGGTTCTGTAGTCTCAGCGGGAGCATCGGCTGCAGTATCGGTGCTCTCCGTGGCAGCAGACGGCGTGTAGCCGGTGCTACCTGTGGAAGAAGAGGAGTAAGAAGAGCTGCCGGTCGCCTCGCCATACAAGGGAGAGGTGGGCGGGAAAGCCGGAGCATAGAACGGGGCAAAGGGAGTCTCGGAAATGGCGCGAAGCGACACGCCGATACCGGCCTTATCCTCCTTCTTCCACCAGCCCTTCTTGAGCTTGTTCTTCATCTTCTTATCAACGAGAACATCTGCATCGGTATCAGGCTTGCCGCAATCGGCATCCTTGAACTTGAACTCCACGGCCACAGCGGCCAGCTTGCCGCTCAGGTCCACCTTATCCACCTTGCTGGAGCCGTTGCCGCAGATGCGGGCTGCATCTGAGGGAGAAATGAACACAGCAGCCTGCACATTCTTATTCTCGCTCATGCCAGACTTGGGGGTCAGCGGAATATTCACGTAGGTAATCTCCTTATCCAGCAAAATGAGCTTATCGCCATCCTTGCCCACGGCAAACACAAGGTATGCATGCACCTTGAGCTCATCCACGTAAAGCGGGGTTTTGTCGCCACGGCTCTTACCCTGCAGCGTGTAAGGAATACGCACAAAGTGCCAGGCCGGGTTAATATTCTTGGCTGTATCCCTGGTTGCAAAGTACTCGGTGCGGGGGACAACCTGTTCCACCTGAGCATCACTGGGCTTCAAGGTAAGTTCAGCCTGGGCATAATCTGCGCTCAGAGCACCAGCCTGCGGAAGGCCGAAAAGCGCAGCAACTGCGATGGGGAGAAAGATGCGTTTCATGATTCAGATAAAAACAAACGTGTGCTATACTTATACACAATATGCCCCCGCTTGGCGAGAAGAATCTTCATTATGTACCATTTTTTTGAAATTATTTTGAAAGATGCGCCTCCCTGCACTCCTATTTCGCGCACGCGCGCGACGAACTTTTGCCTTGTTTCCACCCCCTGCCCTGTGCTATAAAGCAGTCCGTCATGCCGATTGTTGCCACCTACATTCACCACCTGGACCCGATTATCGTCAATATTCCCGGCACCCCGCTTGCCCTGCGCTGGTATGGGCTCGCCTACGTCGGCGGATTTGTGCTGGGCTACCTGGTGCTCCGCTGGCTGGCCGGCAAAAAGCTTTTCTGCGTGGAGCAGGAAAAGCTCGGCGACTTTGTCACCCTCATCTGCATCTTCGGCGTGCTCATGGGCGGGAGACTGGGTGAATTCTTCTTCTACTGGCTGCCGGAGCATGGAATGAGCGGTTTTCTGGCGGACCCCACCTGGGTGTTCCGCGTCTGGGAGGGCGGCATGGCTTCCCACGGCGGCATCCTCTGCGTCATCCTCACGGCCATCTGGTACGCCTGGAAACACAGACTTTCCATTGCCGAACTGGTGGACGGCGTCGCCATCGTGAGCCCCATCGGCCTCTTCTTCGGCCGCGTGGCCAATTTCATCAACGGCGAGCTATACGGCCGCGTGGCCGATGCTGCCAACCCACTGGCCATGAAGTTCCCGCAGGAAATTTTTGAACTCGCTCCCCAGCAGCAGATTCAGGCCGTGGTCGCCGTGGAGCATGCCGCCGGCGGCAGCATGCGCGACCTGGCCCTGCCCGGCGAATTCTTTTTCGACACCCTCTCCCGCCTCTGCCGCGAGAATGACGCCGCGCGCGAGGCCCTGGGGCAGTTCCTGAACCCGCGCTATCCCTCCCAGCTGTTCGAAGCCGCAGGCGAAGGGCTGCTCATCTTCGTAGCCCTGCTCACGTTGCGCCTTCTCTGGCGCCAGGCCCCCGCCGGCATTTTCTCTGCCGCCTTCGCTTTCCTCTATGCCGCAGCCCGCATCACCTGCGAGTGCTTCAAGGAACCGGACGCCGGCGTCTGGCACGGCATCACCCAGGGTCAGCTCCTCTCCCTGCTCATCGCCTTTATCGGCATTTTCTTCCTCATTTACGCCCTCCGCGGCCTCAAAAAACAAAAAATTTGCTGATTTTGCAAAAAAAGACTTGCAATCCACCGCGAGTTTGTGTAAATTACCGCCGCACACCGTATCCACGGTCTGCAAAAACAAGAATGGGTAGGTTCCCGAGCGGTCAAAGGGGGCAGACTGTAAATCTGCTATCGTACGATTTCGATGGTTCGAATCCATCCCTGCCCAGTTCCAAATGCGGGAGTAGCTCAGTTGGTAGAGCAACACCTTGACATGGTGGAGGTCGTAGGTTCAAGTCCTATCTCTCGTACTCCCAATCTTCAGAAAAGCCCCGGTTCCCAACAAGGAAATCGGGGCTTTCTGATTTTTCGCTTGCTAATTTCAACATACCGCGCTAAAATGCCCGCGTGCAGAGCGCGCGCTCTGCGTGCTCCTGAATATTCCAACCCATAAAATAGTACCATGCCTGTACCTACACAAGAACAGTACATCAAGATGCTCAACACGGCCAAGGAAAAGGGCTACGCCTACCCCGCCGTGAACGTGACCACCATCGAGGTTATCAACGGCGCCCTCAAGGCTTTCGCTGAAGCCAAGTCCGACGGTATCATCCAGGTGTCCCTGGGCGGCGGCCAGTTCGCCTCCGGCACCGCTGTGAAGAGCTCCGCTATCGGCGCCATCGTGCTGGCCGAAGCCACCCATCGCCTTGCCGAGGAGTACAACGTGCTCGTGGCGCTGCACACCGACCACTGCCAGGCCGACAAGATTGACAGCTTCCTGCGCCCGCTCATCGCTGAGTCCAAGCGCCGCGTGGAAGCCGGTCTGAAGCCCCTGTTCAACTCCCACATGCTCGATGCCTCCGCCCTGCCCATGGCTGAGAACCTCAAGATTTCCCAGCAGATGCTCAAGGAGTGCGCCGAGGTCGGCATCGTTCTCGAGCTCGAGATCGGCGTCGTGGGTGGTGAGGAAGACGGCGTGGACAACGGCGACGCCCCCAACGAGAAGCTCTACACCTCCCCCGAGGATATGCTGCTCACCTACGAGACTCTCAACGGCATCGGCACCTTCATGCTGGCCGCCACCTTCGGCAACGTGCACGGCGTGTACAAGCCGGGTGCTGTGAAGCTGGCTCCCAAGATCCTGCGCGACGGCCAGGAAGTGGTGAAGGCCAAGCACGGCGAGGACATGCTGCTCGTGTTCCACGGCGGCTCCGGCTCCGACCTCTGCGACATCCGCGAGGCTATCTCCTACGGCGTGGTGAAGATGAACATCGACACCGACACCCAGTACGCTTTCTCCAAGCCCATCGTTCTGCACATGTGCCAGAACATCGACGGCATGCTGAAGGTGGATGGCGAAGTGGGCAACAAGAAGGTCTACGACCCCCGCTCCTACCTGAAGAAGGGCGAGCAGGGTATCTGCGAGCGCCTGCAGGTTGCTTGCTCCGACCTCATGTCCGAGGGCAAGACCCTCTTCGGCCAGATCTAAGTTCCGGCTTACAACTCATTTATCCCAAGCCCCCGCACAAGCGGGGGCTTTTTTTTGTGACGAAACCTGCAATGTTGGGAAGGCCCAACAGATATGCTTGACATGCAAGTGCCAAAAGCGTAAGATTTGGCGCACCTTTATTTTTCCGCACCGTGAGCAACAACAAACAAGAACTCTGGACCTCCAATCTCGGAGCCGTGCTGGCCGTGGCCGGCAGCGCTATCGGCTTCGGCAATTTCCTTCGCTTCCCCGGCCTGGCCGCCCAATATGGCGGCGGCGCCTTCATGATTGCGTATTTCGTGGCCTTCCTGCTGCTGGGTATCCCGCTGAGCTGGGTGGAATGGGCCATCGGCCGCAAGGGCGGCAGCCTCGGCGCGCATTCATCCGCCTCGGCTTTCTTCGTCCTTTCCCGCAGCAGCAAGTGGAAATATGTGGGCCTCGCCGGCGTGCTGACCCCGCTTGCCATCACCATGTACTACATGACGCTGGAAGGCTGGACCCTGGGCTATGCCTGGCACACCATGGTGGGTGACCTGAACTTCTCCACCAGCGCTGAATACGGTAATTTCTTCGCCAATTTCGTAGGCATCAACGGCAACGGCAGCGTGTTCAGCGGTGAGAGCAGCATGCTCATTTTCTTCGCTATTGCCGTATTCAGCAGTTTCTGGCTCATCTATCGCGGTGTGAACAAAGGCATCGAGTGGTTCTGCAAGTGGAGTATGCCCGTGCTGGTCATCATCGGTGTGGTCATTCTGGTGCGCGTGCTCACCATGGGTACCCCTGACCCCACTCACCCGGAGCGCAACGTGAACGAAGGCCTGGGCTACATGTGGAACCCGAACAAAATCATGCTCGTGGCCGGCGAAAAAGAAGTAGACATGGTGCCCGCCTATGCCACCCCGGAAGAAAAGGCTGCCCAGATTGAGCGACTGACTAAACAGTACCCCGACCAGGAAATCAAGGAGAAGCCCATCACCCTGGCTCAGGGCCTCATGAACCCGAATCTGTGGATTACCGCCGCCGGCCAGGTATTCTACTCCGTCTCCATCGGCTTCGGTATCGTCTGCACCTATGCCAGTTACGTTGAACGCCGCAAAGACATTGCCCTTTCCTCACTCACAGCCAATGCGGCCAACGAGGTGGCCGAGGTGGGTCTGGCAGGCATGATGATTATCCCCGCTGCCGTGGCCTTGCTCGGTGTGGTGGCCGCAGCCGGCACCAGCACCTTTGGTCTGGGCTTCAATGTACTGCCGCAGGTATTTGCCAGCATGCCCGGAGGCCAGATTTTCGGCACATTGTTCTTCGGTCTGCTTTCCATCGCCGCCATCACCAGTGCCATCTCGATTCTGCAGCCCGCTGTGGCCTTCATTGAGGAGTTCTGGCAGCTGCGTCGCATCCAGAGCGTGACTATCATTGCCCTGCTCCTCACCGTGGGTTCGCTCATTGTGGTGTGGTTCACGGGCGACGGGCTCATCGCCCTCGACACGCTCGACTTCTGGCTGGGTACCATGAGCCTCTACATCAGCTCCGCATCCTTCCTCATTGTCTTCCGCTTTGTTTGGGGCACCAATAAGGGTCTGGCCGAATTGCGCCGCGGAGCCCGCATGCCCATCCCCCGCTTTATCGCATTCGTTATCAACTGGATAACACCAGGCATCATGCTCTTCATCTTCGTGGCATGGCTGTATCAGAACCTCTTTGTCCAGCAGAGCTACCACATCACCAACCTGCTGGAAGGCAAAATCGGCGCTATCATCCCCCTGGTGTGGGTAGGTATTGTGCTGCTGTTCTTCATCTTCGTGGCACACACCTCCACCCGTTTCAGCTACCACAAAAAGGACGAAAAGTAATATCCTGTTACCATCCTGATTATGCCTGCAGATAAAACAGACCATTGGAAAACCAACCTGGGCGTGATGCTGGCAGTGGCCGGCAGCGCCATCGGGTTCGGCAACTTCCTGCGCTTCCCCGGCCTGGCCGCCCAGTATGGCGGCGGTGCCTTCATCGTGGCCTATTTCTGCTGCTTCCTGCTGCTGGGGCTCCCCCTCTGCTGGGTGGAGTGGAGCATCGGCCGCGGCGGCGGTGTGCTCGGCGGCCACAGCCCGGCCTCCGTCTTCCAGCTCCTTTCCCGCAAGCCCCTCTGGAAATACCTGGGTATCTTCGGCATTCTCGCCGGCCTGAGCATCAATGTGTACTACGTCTACATGGAAGGCTGGACCATCGGCTACGCCTGGAACACCGCCATAGGCAACCTCAATTTAGACACCCCGCAAGCCTATGGCGACTACTTCTCCAACTTCGTGGGCATGGGGGCAGACGGCCACTTCTTCAGTGGCCAGACCAGTGCGCCCATCTTCTTCCTGCTGGCGCTGGCTGCGAACTTCTGGCTGATATACCGCGGCGTGAGCAAAGGTATCGAGTGGTTCTGCAAATGGAGCATGCCCCTGCTCTTCATCGTGGCCATTGTGCTGCTGGTGCGCGTGCTCACCATGGGCACCCCAGACCCCGCCCAC
>JAGBDZ010000064.1 GCA_017937215.1 Akkermansia sp.
ACCGCCCCGCAGTTGTTCTTCAGGTCTGGGATTCCGCATCATCGCGGCTCCGCGCGGACTTTCACCGCAGTGCGCATATCGCGTCGGTCGTACCAAAAACCCCCGCACCTTTTGGTGCGGGGGCTTTCGGGGAGGCTTAAATCAGGGAAGCGAGGGCTTCTTCCGCCAGCAACTTGCAGGACCGCAGGTCCAGCTTGCCGGTAGGCAGCACCGGGATAGCTTCCACAGGCACTATGTACTTGGGAGCCCAGAGCGTGGGCATCTGGCGCTCGGCCAGGGCGGTACGCACACTCTGCAGAATCTGCTTTTCTTCGGAACTGCGCTGGTGTTCCTTAAGGGCGGAGAGCAGCACCAGCGCCTCGCCCTTCTGCGGATCGGTCACCCCGGTGATGGCAATCTGCACACCGCCCTCGGCCGTGGGATCAATGCTGAAGATATCGGTAAGCGCCTGCTCCACGCCTTCATGGGGCACCATTTCGCCGCCAATCTTGCTGAAGCGGGAAAGTCGGCCACCCAGGGTAATGAAGCCGTTGAGGTCCATCTTGCCGATATCGCCGGTCTTGAACCAGCCATCCTTGAAGATGGTGGGGTTCATCTCCGACTTGCCCACGTAGCCGGTGAACACATTGGCGCCCTTGAACCAGATCATGCCCTGCTCAGTGAGGGGCAGCTCGCGGGTGTCATCGTCCACATCGGTAATACGCACCGCAATACCAGGCAGCGGCACACCAATGGTGCGGGGAATAAGGCCCGGCACGTAGAAGGCAGAGCCGGGAATCATCTCGGAATTCGGCATATTCACAGCGCACACCGGGGCGGCTTCAGTCAGACCATAGCCCTCCAGCAGCGTCACGCCGCAGCGCTCCTTGAATTCCTTCTCCAGGTCAGGCTGCAGCTTCTCTGCACCCACGATAAAGTAGCGCACCGACTTGAATGTTTCAGCATCGGCGCGGCGCAGCATAGCGCGGGCAAAGGTGGGAGTAGCGCACACCACGGTCAGCTCGTAGCGCTTGCAGAGCTCGCACAGGCTGCGGGCATCCGTCGGGTTCGGGTAGGCGCAGTAGCTATAGCCGGTGAGCAGCGGCAGCATCATGGTCACAGTCAGGCCGAAGCTGTGGAAAATCGGCAGACTGGCCAGGAACTTCTCCTCGCCCAGCGGAATGCGGCTGGCGCACTGGGCCACATTGGCCAGCACCATGCGGTGGCTCAGCACCACACCCTTGGGCTCGCCGCTGGAACCGGAGGTAAACAGCATCACGGCTTCGTCGTTGTTGCGGCGGGCATCTGTATCGAACATCTTGCAGATGACGCCCGCAGGCGCAGCCTTGGCCATGAGCACATTGCCGATAAGCGCCTTCTTGTCCAGATTCTTCAGCAGATCTTCCACGATGATGAGCTGCTCCTCCGGCGGCCAGGGGAAGGTGTCCAGCTTCTGCATGAACTTGCGGGCCGTCACAAAGGTCTTGAGCCCGGCCTGGCGCACCGTGCTTTCAAATGCAGCCTTGGAGGAGGCGTAGTTGATGAGCACCGGAGTGGCACCGGCCAGCAGGCAGCTCAGCGTAGCAATGGTGCCGCCGGCACCGGGGGGCAGAATCACGCCGATGCGCTTGTCGCCGCGCTCCTTCAGCATCTTCGCCACCGTCATGGAGACACCCAGCACCTTGAAGAAGGGCAGCGTGGCATGCGTCATGCCATCGATAATCTCGCGCTTCGGATTCGCGCGCATGGCCTTCACCAGCGCAGTTGTCAGCGAGCCGCGCAGCAGCGGGCGGGATGAGAAAAGCTCTGCGCTGCGCTGCAGCCAGGCAGAAAGCAGGCGCTCGCCGGTCTGCGGGCCGGGGTGCAGCTGCGGCAGAATGCTCAGCTCCTCGCTGTAGCCGGCCAGCGGCTCACTGCGGAACAGGTCCCGCACCGTATCCGTGTAGTAGCCCACGAACACCGGCACCGGGGAAATATGCAGGCTGCCCACGTGGCGCAGGAAGGGCGACGGCACATCCGCGTGGCAGCCGCGCGTCTTGCTCACCTGCCCCGGCAGGAACACCACACTGTTGCCCTGGTTCATCTGGTCCAGAATCTGTTCACGCACAGCGCGGGAAGTCGTTTTGCGGAAATCGAAATACTCGATGTGCACCTTCTTCTTCGTGAGGTAATCCATCACATCCGGGTGCGGCGGAAAAGTCGGATCCACCAGGTAGCACACCTTGCCATCCAGCAACTTGTGCAAGGCCTTACCCACCGCCACGCTCAGGCGGTTCGGCATGTAAAAGCCGGGGCTCACGATGTTCTCTTCTCCGGTCACATTCACCGGGTTTCCTTTCAGACTAAGCAGATTTACCATAAAATTTTCTTATTAAGGGATTCCGTGCATAGAAACTGCTGGCCTTAAAAAGCCGCCCGACTGTTTTGACGCAGCGGGCGGCTTTTGAGCCCACGGACTCTATGCTAGCATATTATCCGGGTGATTTCCAGCGTAAAACGCTGTTTTTTGATTAGAAGCGGTAGGTTGCAGTCAGGTCACCAATCACGGTGAAGTCGCGGAAAGGCACATACTGGCTACCGAAAGCCTTGGCGTGGGACTGCTTGTTGGCCTGGCGACCACCGCGACCGAGCCAGTTGAAGCTCACGGAGGGGGTCAGGATGAAGGTCTTATCATCGTTCACGAACCAGGGGGTGGAAAGCTTCACCCAGTAGGCCTGCAGACCGTTGTCACAAGCGTTGTGGCTGGGGGTGTAGAACTGGGAGGTGGCGCTCAGACCGAACTCCAGAATACCGGCCACCTTGATGTCCTCCGGGCTGCCCACGATGGGAGCCTTGAAGCGGGCATGCCATTCGAACCACCAGCCATCGATGGTGTCGAAGGTGCGGGCAATGTTCATATCAGCAGAGAACCAGGCCACCGGGGTAATCTCCATGTTGGTCCAGAACTGCTGCATGCGGGACTGGCTCTCGCCGTCGAAGTGCTTGGCCACCACACCGGCGATACCACCGTGGATGAAGTCATGACCGAAGGACACGTTCCAGAGGTCGCGGGTGTACTTCAGGCCATTGCGCAGAATGAACTCGTTCTCGATGTTCTTGGCACCCATCTTCTTGTTGTTCTCATAGGCCTCATCGTAGGCTGCATCCAGAGCAGCACCATACTGGGCATAATTTGCGGAAAGCTGTCCATTGGCCCATGCGCTGGTGATGATTGCGGGAATTTTCTTCTCTGCGGAAGCTATCTGTGCAAAAGCACCCTTCGGCATCACTGCGCCGAACTGGTCGCGGCTCATCGTCGGATTGCCATACAGCGTGTGGCCGGAGAAGGGAGCCTTATAGGAAATAGCACCGGTGTAGCTCCAGAAACCTTCTTTACCAAAATCGTAGGCCAGCTGAACAGCACCCATGCCCACACCTTCACCCTGCACTGCAGCGCGGGTCGGTACATAGCCGTGCAGCGTGTAGGCCGTGCCGGCGCCAACATGTACAGCACCACTCAGTCGCTTGAAATCGGGCTGCTGGGAAACCTGGTAGGAGTCTGTGGTGGCGGTGCCGGCGAACGCTGTGCTCGCAAGGGCGGCTACCATCATCGTGATAAGGCTCTTTTTCATATTTAGTGTGTGTGTGTATTGTTTTTTATTGGTTTGGAAAGGGAACCAGCCAGCCCTGCGACCTCTTTTCTGCGTGCCTCACGGCCCGGCTCCGCCCCCATCTTATCTGAAATCTAGAGTGTGGTCAAGATTAAAAAGTAGACTATACTCTAGATTTTTCGTAAATTCAGGCCGTTTTTCTCAATTTTCTTCCATTTTTCTTCCCATTCTTGGGATTATTTGGGGTTTTCTTGCAAAATTAAGACACAAAATGACACAAAAAGTCCGAAAATCTCCATTTTCCACCATTTTCTCCCCGCCCTGCAAGCAAACTGCGTCCGGCTGGTGCGCAGCACCTGCTCATGCGTTAGCGAGAGGGATGCGAGTTTGGCGGACACATGGCGGACGGAACATCCGCGGAATTCTGAGTCCCGGAGGGACGATAGCTCATAGACCGGGGTGGAGCCGCAAAGCGGCGGAACCCCGGGTCAGACGAATAATATTCCCGGAACCCCCGAAGTGGGGTGGCAGCAGGCGCGGCTTTCATATAAGGTGCAGTATGAAGAATTTGCATCTCGTCCTGCCACCCCTCCGGGGTTCGCTTCATATTTATACTCTACCCGGGGTTCCGCTGCTGACGCAGCTGCACCCCGGGCTAAAGGCTGACGTCCCTCCGGGACTCAAATTCCGCAGCCAGTGCCATCCGTCTACGCCAAGGCTTCGCCGAGACGAGGCAGGCTCAGCGTACTTGTAGCGGGCTCCCGGCTTCGCGTCTGCCCTTGCGGGCCTGCTTGCTACGCCGTGGCGGGACGCCCGCGACCGCTTTTTACTTTCTTCTGCGGCGGGCGCAGAGCGCAGCCAGTGCCAGCAGGCTCAGCGTACTTGTAGCGGGCTCGGGTACATTCAGGCCGTTGATGGCAATCACCAGGGTTCCTACCTGGGCGCCGTCAGCCGGGGCCCTGTAAGTGTACTCCACCGTGGGGGCAGTGCCTGAGGCGGCCACTGCAGCCTCGCCCTCCGCCAGGTCTACGGTCGCTTCCGGTGTCTGCGCCGTGAGCAGGTCGCCCAGTATGCCGGTGAAGCCCACCAGATCCTGCCAGTTGACGGTCTCTGCAGAGGCGAGGTCTCCCGCCAGCGTGTAATTCAGCGTGAGGGTCAGGTTATACGTGCCGAAAATACCGTTTGCATCCACCGTCGGGTCGGCAGAAAGCAACAGCTGCGAGCCGGTGCCACTCATCGTGATAGCCAGGTCACTGGTGTACTTGAGGGTGAGCGCCGTGCCGCCATTGTCATTCTCCATAGCGCCGACCATGCCCAAGGTATAGTTACCGGCGCCGGCCAGCTCAGCCGTGCCGCTCACATTGTTCAGCGCCACGCTGGCTCCCTCTACCGCGCTCAGCTTCACATTGCTCAGCACCATATCCGAAATGCTGAAGCTCGTGGCACTCTGCATGGCAACCAAGCCACCACTCATCGTAGCGGAGGATACGCCATCTGCAGATTCTACCTGCATATTGCCATTGCTCAGGCTTACCATCTTTTCAGCGGCCACCTCAATGCCACCAATGCTCCGGGCTCCATTCACTACCACGTTACCGCTTTGAGCGGTCACGTTTGTGATGACGTTGTTGGTATTGGTAAGCTTTAGTTCCCCTGTTCCTGTATTAGTCACAGAAGACTGGTTCAGTTCGTAGTTGAACGCACCGGCAGCAGAAACTTCCACATCCAGCCCGCTTAAAATGTAGTTTACATCGCTGTCTGTTGCCGCGAACTGTCCCTTTGTTGTCCCCGAATCTCCAATTGTGATGGAAGCCTCTTCTCCGGCTGTCTGCATGGTTACGTTTTCACCCACCTTCAGCGTAGCGCCAGCAGCCATATCTACTCTTACGTCCTTGTTCATGTAGAACGTAGACACGGTAGTGGTGGAATCCTCCCCCAGCGTCATACTGCCACGGAAATAGCCACCCCCCCCGAAATTGAGGGTGCCTATAGTATTAGCGGTGCCGTTAAGCTGAATCTTTGCGGTACTCTTACCTTCAGAACCTTGTGATGTGTTATCGTTCCATGTACCGGAAAGGAACACTGTTTGGTTACTTGCATTCAAATTACCATCAATGGTCAACGTCCCATCCTGAACCTGGATGGATCCTCCTGTTTCCAGATCGACGAGTACCGTTGCATCCACATTAAACGTCAGAGACTTTTCCGAAGTAAGAGAAGAAACAGTAATCTCCTTGTTGAATACTGCATTGTCCTTTACCGTAAGATCCAGCGTGCCATTTGTACGAGTAATGGCGGCATTCACTTCCGTGACAGAAGTATCAAGGATAATCTCTGTCGACTGGGTTCCAGTCTGCTGGAGCGTACCGGACCAGCCTGCTATATTCTGGAAGGTGTATGTATTCGAGCCACCAGCAGTTCTATCAATAATCCAGTTGCCATCACCACTGATAGCACCGGTGAATACGTAGGAAGAATCACTATACCCATCTTTTATTGCCATATCGCCCTCCAATTCGATATTGGCTGCAAAAGTGGTTTCACCAGCAGAGCTATTATTATCAGCCGCCGAGTTTCTCTGAAGGTATCCTTGCACTCCGTTTTCTCCGATAACAACGGTAGAACCAGCTACACCAAGTTTATCGAAGCGGATATCTGCATTGGAGGTAATGCCGTCAATGACGACCTTACCTGTCCACTCGCCGCTAGCCAGTTCAACGCCATTGGGCATACTATGGGATGCTCCGAGATTATATTCGCCGGAACCGGTCAGCCTGAGGGTGCCATCCCCAGTCTTGCTGAAACTCTCGAGTGTAGCAGTTTCATTCAGATAAATGGAGCCGGAGCCGGAGGCAACATTCACAGTGCCGATACTGCTGGTGGTCGCCTGAGCCCCCTCGCCGGCCTGCCCCAGGGTCAGGGTGGTGTCAGCAGCCAGGTTTACCGTGCCGTTTGGTGAGTTGAGGCTACCAATCACAACACTCGTATCAACATTTAACGTAAAGCTTCGTACATCAGAGGCCGTTATGCTACCCATAGTGATGGTTGCGCCTGTGCCTGTGCTCACGTTGGCGCTCAACTCAGCATCACTGAATGAAAGCGAGCCCGAATATCCCTGCAAGGACTGAATAGTCACATCAAAGTTACCGCTGATAGAGGAACCTGTTACAGAGAATGAACCGGCACCGGAGAGATGCTCCACATTAATGCCACCGTCATACAAAGTTGTAACATTCAAGTTGCCATCCAACTGCGTTGTACCAGCCAGAAGCACTGCATTATCATTGGACGAATCCTTGTAGTGAAGTGTGGCCGTGCCTTTTTCCGTTTCAGACTGCGCCTTCACGGTGAAGTTTTTGAATGTAGTCAGGCCGTTGGCGTTGTATACCAAGGTAGAGCCGACCGGGGTTTCGCCACCGGCCTCAGCAGCACCGGCATTCAGCACCACACCGGTGAGAGTGCTCGTATTGATGGTCAGACCATCACTGTAGTTTTCCCCATTACCAAAAGTGAAAGTTACCCCTTGCGCCAGCTCCAGGATGCCGCCGAATGTGGTGGTCAGATTAGTGTTACCGGTGGCCATACTCTGGGATACCAGCAACGTGCCCGCACCGGTAACCTTGCCGGCCAGCAACTCTGCTGCGGTCCAACCGGTCGGCAGCACCGCTATATCCAGCTTGGCTCCGCTGGCCACATGGAAAGCAGAGGCCGCCTCCACGCCCGCGGTGGCAGAGCTCCCGCCAACGGTTACCGTGTTCTTGTTGACATAATACGTGCCGGAATTATCCTGTATGGTCAAAAGCAGATTGCCAGCCTCATCCTTGCTCCAGTAGTTTGCCCCGCTTGTACTGGAATCGGACACGGCCGTTCCCATCAGCTGCAGCGCAAAACCTTCTTCGCCGAGGGTCAGGCTGGTGCCGGTTTCTCCATCGCTCTTGATTACGTAGTAACTGCCGCGATAGAAGCCATTATCGCCATCGGAATAAGAAGCTGTGCCGCTTTCCGTCAACGCGCTCTGGTTCTCAATGTTGAGCGTTCCATTCAGCGTGAGGGCGCCGGTATTCACCAAAGTGCCGCCGGAGAAGGTAGCATTCGTCACCGTGAGGCCGCTGTGGTTCAGCGTGCCGCCGGAGTAGGTGAACTGGGCTATTTCGCTTGCCGCCTCCAGAGTCAGAGAACCACCGTATACTCTAAGGGCACCAGCACCGGAAAGGACTCCCTTCAGCGTAGCAGAACCGGTTTCAATATTCAGACTGCTGCCGGACTCCACAGAAGTGGCTCCCGCCACCAAGGTAATGTCACTATTCAGGAAAAGATTACTGTTATCCGAAATGGAAATGCCGGTTGAACCCACTGAAAGTTCATGCACGCTGATCTCATAGCGCAGATTGCCATAATTTTTCGCTTCCATCCCAGTGGTTGTGATGGAGCCTGCACCACTGGTGCTACCGGCCTGTTGACCGTAGGAAATAATCAAATTCGTTGCTGTCAGTGTTCCATCCACCACAGTCTGAATGCCCCAGGCGTTCTGAAGCGTGCCAACCACCAGATTGGTGCCGCTCTCTACTTTCAGAGTATCGCCCGTTCCCGCGCCATCGGGGGTGTCCAGTGTGCCGGTTACGGTGTGAGTCACGCCGCTGCCGCCGTAGGTCAGGTTGCCGCCGCTCATGTGCACATCCGACACGTACGAGGTGTTTTTGAACTCAAGCAGACCATCTGTTACCGTCACAGCGCCGGCGGTTGCAACGGCTGACGTCCCTACAAGCCCGCTCAGAGTCAGCGTGCCACCGGTCACCTTGATGGTGCCGTTGAAATCGCTCATACTGCCGGTGATTTCCTGGGAACCTGCACCGCTCTTTTCCAGATTCAGGTAATTCTTTATAGCCATGTTGGCCGTGTATTCACCTGAATTTGTCGCAATCTCCAGCGTGCGGAATGTGGTATCAACGGCTCCAAAAACGTTTGAATTTCCATATGCCTGCTGACCGGAATAGATGGCCACATTCCCATTACCACCGCTGAGCGCCTTCACTTTCACTCTTTCGGCACCAATACCCAATGCAATGGAATTAGTATTGGAATTGTTGTCGGAGATGTTAATTTCGGCATGTTCTGCAACCGTTCCATGGTTAATGTTAAAACCATGTTTGCGACTGTCGGTAGAACTCGCAACATAGTTGATTTTACCGGAGAAATCGCCACCATTCAGATTGATGATGTTGCGGGTTGAGTTTCTGTAGTTACTGCTCAGTGTCAGTTCTCCGTTTTCAGACCCTTCGGCGTTTACGAGGTTGCCAATATTCAGACAGCCTTCGTGGTATGTAGCACTTGCTTCCATCGCAATAGTGGCCTCACCTACGATCTCGACATTGTTAATAGTGTAAGTGTACGCACTATGCTTGGTATCATATGCCAGTTTGGCCCCATCTGCCAGAACTACCTTCTCAATGGTGCTGGCGTTATCTGCCTTGATCTTTGTCGTGGCGCCTTGAGCAATATTCAGATTCACCGTCATGCTGGCGCCACCATCCAGGTTCAACAGGCCGGTGTACCCAGTGCCCGCATTGATATCTACCACCTGATAATCGGTATTGGCCCTTTGCAGCAGCTGCAGCTCACCAGTTCCGCTCAAAGAATCAATCTTCAGATGCGACTTATAGCCGGACTGAATCTGCATCCCTGCATTCAACTCCAGATTACTGATGGTAAAGGTGGTTGTGGCGCGTCCATCCGCTCCTAGCATATCAAAGATATAGAACTTGCTGTCCGCTGACCCTGCTTTCACAGTCAACTTATCCAAGGTCGTATTGCCTCCGGTAAATGAAAGCTGACCGCCATTCAGTGTCACATCGGCGAGGCTGACGGTTTCATCCGCCGCTGCGGAACCGCCACTCTTTCGAACCAGAATCAGTTCGCCACCTCGGTTTACCACCAGGCTGCCGGCAAAGTTTTCCTGCGTGGAACTCCCCTTATCAAGGGTGACCGTCGTGCCTATTTCAATGTTACCGGCGCCGGTAGTAGTGGTTGTTATATAAGAGGCTGCATTGTCACTTGAATCCAGCAAAAGGGAGGAACCCGAAGCCAGATTGATTGCCCCACTGGTGTACAGAATCTCACTGGACTTCACCGTGCCGCCGGCCAGCTGCATGGTGCCCCCCTGCAGCACATATGTTCCGGCGCCTGTTGCGTTTTCTGCCCCGGTGCCAATGACGGTCACGTCCCCGGTGGTGATGTAGTACCTTGAGGTTTCTACATAGTTGTCACCGGTAGATATATAGATACCTGTGTCGCTTTCGGTGGTGGAAGTGGCAAGATTGAAGGCGTTGCCACTATTATCCGTGAGCGTAAGATTACCGGTCAGGGTGTTTTCGCCTCCCTTCACCAGCCAATATTCGGCACCACCCGTGAAGATGAAACCGTTTTGGTTCTCGTTGGTCGCCGTGAGATTGCCGGCGTCCAGCACATAGCCACCTGTGCCTTCTTTCTTGAGGTCGAAATCTGTCACCGGACCAACGGCTGCCACATTGCTGCTGATAATGAGTGTGCCGCTTTGGGTGATTGTGTCGGCAAACTTGATGGCATTGCTCCCGGAAAGTGTGGCAGCCGTGCCGCTGGCCACAGTGACCCCTGCACCCAGGGTCAGGTCCGCATTGTTTACAATGCTGCCACTCAGCGCTACGTTATCCAGTTTGATGCCGGCGGTGTTGGCGGCATCAATGGTCACATTGCCAATGGTGGGTAGAGCGGTCAGCCCCGCGCCATCCAGAGTCCACGCCGTGTGTGCTTTCAGGGTTACGCGGCTATCAGCACTTGACCCCATGATATTGACTGTAGAGGCTGTATTGCTGCCGCGGTTTATGGCAGCAGCATCGGTGAACTCAAGCGAACCACCGGTGATGGAAATTTGATTCTGCTTGGTCGTCTGGAAAGTGATGGTGCCGGTTTTCAGACTGCCGGAACTCATCGCAAGCTTACCCCAGTATTCACGGGTTGAATTATCACTTTTCACGCTTTCTGTAGGATGCCCCAATTTTATGGTTCCTGCAGTCATACTGCCACCGGCAATATCAATAATAGCGCGTGAAACAATGGATAATGCGCCACCAACGGCAAAATTTTTTCCCTCCTCAAGGGTCAGAGTGCGCCCGGCCGGCCCATCATAAGCCCACCCAACACCATTTATGGTCAGATTACCTGCTACACTATAACTCTTGGAAGCAACCCAATCAGATTCCAAATTCACTTCAGACGAGGAAGTGGTCGTCAGCTTAATATACCCCGTCCCGCTGGTGGTAATGTTAGTTTTGTCATTAATGGTTTTAAAATCTCCGGCAGCATGTGATATAAACGAGCCATCGCCCAGATTCAATGTTGCGGCATCAGCAAGATCAAGAGTGGAAGAGAGTCCGCCAGAGATACTCCATGAACCGGAGTCAATCTTCAAAGTGCCGCCGCTTATACCACCGTTGATAGTGTTGACCTCCGTCGCTGTGGAATTCAGCGTCAGAATCTTGCCGCTGGCAATGGTGAGCCCGCTCGTGGTACTCAGTGTGGTAGCGGCTGTAGCGTTGAAAGTGTAATCACCATAAACCGAAATGCTGTTGACGGCCAGTGAGCCCCCGAGAGTCACCGTTTTGGCCGTGGCGGAGGAAGCATCAAAAATCACATCGTTGGCTGCCCCGGCCGCTACGCCATTGGCACTGCCGCTGATATTGTTCCAGGTGGTGCTTTCAGCTGTCCATGCAGCTGCACCTTCCGCAGGCGTACCAGCCCACACCAAGGTGTTATTTTCTACAAGAGAAGCAGTACCTTCAACCACATTACTTGTGCTGCTGTCATCACTTGCAACAAATGAACTCCCCGAAATCAAAATGGCGTCATTGTCATTAAAAACCGAGTTCATCGGATCTGCGTTGTCATTCATGTTGCCATTGTATGAACCCTGCGTATCACTCTCACCAGTAGCAATGCCATATAAGGTAGGTGTCATACTTCCTGTTGCACCTGTCACCTTTAGTGTATATACCACGCCGGTTTTCACCGTTACATCAGAATCAAATGACACGCAATTATCGCTATCCAGCGAAAACGAATCACTTGCGGATGTATACTGACCACGCCCTAGTTTGAGGGTTATGGCTCCTGCCGAATCCTGAACAGCAATAAGCGCATTAGAACCCAGGTTATTTGTTTCACCTGAGCCATAATAGCGCGACAATACGATGGCCTTTGCCCCATTAGCATCAGCTATCACATTGGTAAACGCATCATCCTGCAACATGAAACTATAGGTATAGTCGTTCGCCCAGAAGTTACCTTCTCTAACAATACCCAATTCATCTGCAGCCCCAACACTGGAGCCGAGGGTGAGGGTGGCGGGGGTGGCCAGGGTGATGGCGGCGAGGAGTGCGGTGAACAGTTGCTTGGGGAGGTGCAGTTTCATGTTCGGTGCGGTGGGGGAGGAGAGGTTTTTCCGGTGATGGAGAAGGAGGTGATACGGTCGGAGGCGTTTTTTTCGAGGGGGCTTTGTCTCGCGGATGGCGGTGGGGCGGGCGGCGCGTTTTCGGACGCTGGCACCAACCCATCCGGGTACAATCCGGGCAAAGGTTCTGATTACCCATAGTCTATCGCATTTCCCATGCGATGTACAGTTCAAAAGACCGAAAAAGATTGAAAAAAATGCAATTAGAATAAGAAATTTAACTAATTGTTGGGGAATTTCGGCAAATTTGCACCCGAAATGCGGCAATCCCGGCCAAAAAGCACCTGACCCACCCCGCTGTTTTACCGCTTTTGGATGACTAACGCTATTTGTTATGATGTTATGCAGCTGACGCCAGGATAACAGAGGAACAAAGTGCAAATGCCGAGGCGTTGAAGCTCGCGTGAGGATACGATCCGCGCATTTCATTCTGAACCACATTTACGTCCATGCGCAAAAATCAACTTGCCTTTTGAACCGAGAGCTGATACCCTTCGAGTCGAAGGAGTACAAGATGCCGGAAGATCAGAACATTGAATGGAAAACCAGCTGGCGAGATGAGTATTTGAAGTGGATTTGCGGATTTGCAAATGCGCAGGGTGGGCGTGTGTACATAGGCATGAATGACAAGGGGCAGGTTACAGGTCTTTCAAACTACCAGCAGTTGATGGAGGATATTCCAAATAAAATTGTCTCCATACTTGGCATCATGCCCGAAGTCAACCTTTTGGAACAGAATGGAATGTTCTATATCGAAATCAATGTGGCGCCAAGTTCTGTTCCAGTTAATTACAAAGGGGAATATCACTATCGCTGTGGAAGCACGCGGCAACAGCTTAAAGGCGCAGCGCTGAACGACTTTCTTACCCGCAAGACCGGCATTCGCTGGGATGCCGCCACCGTTACCCAGCTTGGTATTGAAGACCTTGATCGCGGCAGTTTCAATATTTTTCGCCGGGCAGCGCGTGGCAGTGGTCGCTTGAGTGAGGCGGACTTAAACGCACCACCCGCAGAACTTCTGGAGCGTTTACATCTGCTTGATAACGGCAAACTCACTCGTGCTGCAGTTCTCCTTTTTTATCACGACCCGGAGCGTGTTCAGCTCGGATGCTATGTAAAGATAGGTCGCTTTACAGAAGGCTCTCAACTTTTGTATCAGGATGAACTGCATGGTTCCCTCATAGAGTTGGCAGACAAGGTAGTTGAATTGCTTTTTCTCAAGTATTTTAAAGCCAAGGTTTCATATAACAAGGAGCTCCGGATGGAACGTTACCCATATCCTCGAGCAGCCGTGCGCGAGGTGGTGTACAATGCGCTGGTACATTGCAACTGGGCGGATTGTGTTCCTGTTCAGATTCGGGTGGATGATGATATGCTCATGATCAGTAACAGCTGCATTCTCCCTTGGGGATGGGGAACCAGCGAGCTTACTGGACTTCACTCCTCCCGACCGTTCAATCCACTTATTGCCAATACTTTTTTCCGTGCCGGATACATAGAAGCCTGGGGGCGGGGTATTAATACTGTTTTTGACTATTGCCGTGCCAACAATTACCCGGAGCCTATTTACAAAATCAATGGGTCGGATATGAATGTCGTTTTTCCCGCTACTTCAGGCTACGTGGAGCCGGATGCAGCGGTATCGGGCGGAAACTCTCCTGTAAACGGCGTAAATAATAGAAACAAGCTTTCTCAAAATGAGATACTTATTATGATGGAGATACAGGCTGACGCCTCCATTACACAGGTGGAGATAGCTAAAAATACAGGTATTTCCCGTAGAAATGTGCAGACATGCATCAAAAATCTGGAACAGCTGGGCATCTTGCACCGGAGTGGTGCCAGAAAAACAGGCAAATGGATTATTCAGGGACATTTGTAATCTGTTTTGCGCTTTAAATTGCGCTTTAAATTGCGCTTTAAATTGCGTTGTTGTGTGCTTGTTATAAACATCTGACGTATATGCGAACGCTTTAAATTGCGCTTTAAATTGCGCTTTAAATTGCGCTTTAAATTGCGCTTTATTTCGGCTGTGTGCAGGACCAGAGTTTCGCTGGTGTTTCGCCAGCCTTGCTTCATCACTCGTAATTCTAGATGGTGCGTTTTTTATTGCTCCGGCAATTAAAGAATATTGCTTTAGCGAAACGCAAAATTGGAATTTGGCGAGCCG
>JAGBDZ010000011.1 GCA_017937215.1 Akkermansia sp.
GGGGTATCCAGCAGGTTGAGCTCGTAGGTATTGCCATCCTTGGCCTTGTAGCGCATGGTCACGGGGTGGGACTTGATGGTAATCCCCTTCTCGCGCTCCAGGTCCATGGCGTCCAGGAGCTGGTCCTGCTTGTCGCGCTCGCCGATGGTATTGGTAAATTCCAGGAGACGGTCAGACAGAGTGGTCTTACCGTGGTCAATGTGGGCAATGATGGAGAAATTGCGTTTGAATCTGATGTCCGTTGCCATGCGCGCGCAAGGATACGCGACAAGCGGCCATAAGTCAAGCGAATTCGCTTATTCCCAGAGGTAAGACTGCAAAGAGTCCACCAGCTTGCCATCGCAGTAGAGGTTGACCTTCCAGGTCATCACGTCGCCGCGCTTGGCTCGCTCCGGGCCAGAGAAGTGGAACGTATCCTTGCGGGAACCGGCTTTCTCACGCGGTTCCTTGTACTCAATCGTGCGGGTGAGCACATCTGCCCCGGTGAGCGCCTGCGTATACAGCATTTCCAGGCGCACCGGCTTGGTGGGCTCTGCATCATACCAGCGCAGGAAATAGTAATCGCCGATGCGGAGCGCACGTTCCTTACGAGAATTAGCGCCGTACAGCGCATACTGAGCATTGGCTCGCAGGGGAGCTTCCTGCCAGCTGTCGCTCGGCAAATCAGTCGTCTTGAGGGGGAGATCCGCCATACCCGTAATGCAGGTGGACTGATACTGGGAGCAGGAAGCGAGGGCTGCAACGAAAAGAGCAGAGAGAGTAAGGCAGATTCTCATGTCCCTATTCAATACTATTATGCGGCATTTGTCAATTCATTTTCTTGCCTCGGAAACGCTTGTTTTTGCTTGCAGAACTGCGCCGGAGAGGATATAAGTTAATGTATGGCCGTTCCGCAGAATACAATCGCACTCATCTTTGACTTTGACCAGACCCTGAGTCCTCACAACATGCAGGAGGACACTCTGTTTCCGGAGTACGGAATTGATGCCGAGCAATTCTGGCGCAAATGCAATGAACGCAGCAAAGCCGAAGGCTGGGACGGCGAACTGAGCTACCTGAAAGAGATACTCGACACGCTGAGTCTCGACGGCGTCAGCAACGAACATCTCCGCGAACTGGGTAAGAAACTGACGTACTACCGCGGCATTCCGGAGTTTTTCCAGAAGTTTGAGGAACGAGCCTTGAGCAAGGAGCACCGCTTTGCCGGCGTGCGTGTGGAGTTCTACATCATCTCCAGCGGAATCAAGAGCATTCTGGACGGCTCCATCATCCGCCCCTACATGCGCGAAGTGTTCGGCTGCGAATTCAGTGAACAGGATGGCCACATCAGCTTCCCGAAACGGGTTATCTCCCACACCAGCAAGACACAGTATCTCTTCCGCATCAACAAGGGTATGCTCAACTACCTTGAGGATGTGAATGACCACATGGACGGCGAGTTGCGCCCCATCCCCTTTGAGCACATGATATACATCGGCGATGGCCCCACCGATGTGCCCTGCTTCACCGTGATGCGCCAGCAGGGCGGACTGAGCGTGGCCGTCTACAACCCGGATGATGACTCCCGCCGCAGTTTCCAGAAGTGCTATGCACTCAAATCAGCCCAGCACCGGGTCGACTTCTTTGCCCCGGCCGATTTCCGGGAAGGCAGCCACCTCTGCAATATTCTGGAGGAAACTGTGCGCAACATGGCCGATTCGATTGTCCACGCCCAGCGTATCTTCCCCACGGTGCAGCAACGAGCACCCAGGCATTAAAAAAAGCCCCTGAGCGCTGCGGCGCTCAGGGGCTTTTTTTCGTTAATGAATCAAGCCTTTATCTCGGGAGCCGGAGCAGCAGGCTCTGACTTACCGAGATAGTCCGGCAGCTGCACACCCACGCTCTGGGCCAGTTCATGCAGCGGCAGGGTACCAGTGACGAGGTTCTGCACAAAGCCGCCCACCGAGCCGCTCTTGCTATCGCCACCACCCATAACCACCACCTTATCGAAGGACAAGTTGCGGATGGCGCTGGCCTGGGTCTCCACGATGGTGGGCAGCTGCTCCGTCACCAGCAGGCCGGAAGCAGCGCGGGCATCACCCGCTGCGGCCACAATCTCACGGAAGCCGGTTGCCTTAGCCTCCAGAGCAGCCTGAATGGCAGCGGCATTACCACGGCCCACCAGTTCCAGGCCTTCACCTTCGGCCTTCTTCTTGAGGAGAAGAGCATCTGCCTCACCCTTGGCCAGTTTGGTGGCGGCAAGGCCCTCGGCCTCTTTCTCGATCACGAGCGCATCAGCCTTACCCTGCTGTTCCTTCACCATGACAGATGCCACAGCTTCGGCAGCAATTTCCTGCTTGCGCTTCTGGATTTCGGCCTTCACGATTTCATTGGCGGTCTGGGTGGCACGCTCGAGCTCAGCGCGCTTCATTTCAGCCTCACGATTGGCGATATAACCGGCTGCTTCTGCCTGGGCAGCCTGTTCCTTCTCGGCCACCAGGGCAATACGGGCAGCCTCTGCCTGGCGCACCTTGAGACGGGCGTTGGAGTCGGCCACCTTCATCTGGGCCTCGTTATTGCCCTCCACAGCGGCGGCATTGGCCATGGCCACCTGCACAGTCTGGTCGCGCAGCGCCTCAGCCTTGCCGATTTCACCGCGGCGGGTTTCCTCAGCCACCTTGATCATGGCATCGTTGATAGCGCGGGCAGCAGCCTCCTGGCCGAGAGCGGCAATGTAACCGGAAGCATCGCGGATATCGGTAATATTGGCATTGATGAGGTAGAGGCCGACCTTGTGCAACTCCACATCCACACCGCCGGTGATGCCCTTGATGAGCTTTTCGCGGTCAGCATTGATTTCCTCGATGGTGAGGGAGGCAATGACGACACGCATCTGGCCCATGATGATTTCAGAAGCAAGGTCGCGGATATCCTGACGCGTGCGGCCAAGCAGACGGCTGGCAGCGTTCTGCATAATCTCCGGCTGGGTGCTGATACCCACGATGAAGGAAGAAGGCACGTCTACACGGATATTCTGACTGGAGAGAGCCCCCTTCAGCGGCACATCAATATTGATGGGGTTGAGGTCCATGAAAGCGTAACTCTGCACAATGGGCATAATGAAGGTGGCACCACCATGGATGCACTTGGCTGAGCGGCCGGCGCCCACATTACCGTAGACGATGAGGATTTTATCCGAGGGGCACATCTTGTAACGGCTGAACAGCCACACGACGGTGCCTAACAGGAATGCCACCAGAATGACGATGGCGACGATATTGCTGGCTCCCGCAGAGGAAACCGCAAGCTGGATGCTGTTTTCAATCATGGTTGTTTATTGGGGTGTTGTTTATTGGGAAACAGGCTGCACTGTCACCAGACCGGCCACGGACTCAGTAACGATTATGCGGGTACCCGCCGGCAGAGGCTCACTGCCCTGCTGCACGGCGGGTATGGTAAGAAGCTGGTTGGGGTGCGCCACCTGCACCTGGCCGCCGCTCTCGCCACACGGCGGAATGGTCACGTACACCGTGCCGGTAAGGCCCACCAGACTATCGGGAGAGATGTTGCCATCCGACCGCAGGCCGTAAATCATGCGGATGAGCATGGCAACCAGAATGAACATGAGCACACCGACGCCAAGTCCGACCCCGCAGGCGAGCATCACATTGCCCGACACCTGCTGGCAAATGTAGGCCCCCCAGCCGAAGCCCAGGAAAAAGCCCACCACCGCGCGGAAAGAGAACATGCCGGTATCGGCTCCATCACCACCGGCGGCATCTGCATCCCCCCCATCAAAATCCGTAAAGAAAGAAATGACGAACATGAGAGCTGCCAGCAGCGTGGCCGCCCAGGCGATAGTGCAGAATATTGCACGCGCAGAATCAAATCCAGGCATCAGTTCCATAATGCCACCAGCTTACCATACTTACCCGCCGTATCAAGCAGAAAGTGAGCTATAGCCGCACATGTCAGGTGATTTTTTCATCTTTTAGACTTGCAAATGCGGCAATTAGTGCTATTATCACCTCACCTTGTAGGTCGATTTGCCGCAGCCACGAAAAATCAACCACTAACACAAGATACGAAAATGAGCGAAATCAACGTCAACGACTTCAAGACGAACGAAAACGACACCGGCTCCACCGGTTTCCAGGTTGCTGTGCTTACCAAGCGCATCGCCCACCTTACTCAGCACCTCATCGCGAACAAGCACGACCACGCTTCCCGCCGCGGTCTGCTCATGATGGTGGCTCGCCGTCGTAAGCTGCTGGACTATGCTAAGCGCACGAACCCGGATCTGTACAAGGATCTGCTGGTGCGTCTTTCCCTCCGCCACTAATCAACGCAGTGGCGCAGGGCGCTTCACCGCGAAGCCGCACACGCTAATTACAGAAACGCCGCAGAGAGGTCGATCTCTGCGGCGTTCTCATTTTCCGGCTCAGAAAGTCCCGGACTGCATGCTCTGCTCGTGCGAGCGGATGGCCAGCGGCACATACTGTCGCCGTACAAACAAAGGCGTAAGCAAGCCTTGCTCACGTGCCACGCAATAGAAGAACTTAATCATGGCCAGAGTCACGAAGGTATTAAAGAAGTTGACAATTGTGCCTGCCGAAATAAAGAAAAGCGAGGGCTGACCAGCATAAGGCAATATCAGGAACAACGACGGCAGATACAGAGGATTGCCTCGCAAAGCCCGGCATACCCGGACCAACAACGCAAGCCCAAGTGCATACACCCACGCAATGATTCCCAAACCGACATACCCCAGGCGGTGCACAGCGGTAATGGCTCCATTGTGCCACATACCCGTAACTGCAAACTGCTCACGAACCTCGTAGTTATATGCGTTTCTCATGCTGGCTGTGGTCTCGCGTCGAAGGAAATCTGTGGAAATACCGAAACCATCCCCCCACACGTAGTCTTTGATGTAACCTGTACGAGGGTCCAGCGCCCATTTCCACATCACGATGCGCCAATCGGAGGAATGGGATGCATCCGACTCCACTTCATCCGATACCTTTACACCAGGAAGAATAGAAATGGAACGCTGAACGCCGAAGGGCAGCTGCTGCACCACATCTTCCTTGCTCAGATATATAAGCGATGCATAAATAGAAAGCAACACCAGCATCAGGCACCACAGTTCCCTCTTGATAAACGAGAGGACAATAGTAATGCAACCCGCCGCCATCATCTGTTCTCGCCAACCGGACAGAAGAATGGCAAAACACGAAAGTCCGCAACCAATCAGCCGAAAAGGTGACAGCAGCACTCTGGACATGGGGTGCATACCATACAACACATAGATGCCGTACATGCCCAATTGCAGGAACATACCAAATCGGGAACCCGAAAAATCCTCCTCAAAATCGCCATACCCGCGCAGATACCCCGACAGCCCCAGACCAATACCCACCAGGCACCCCACAACACTCAACCTAACAGCCCACTTCATCACGGGCAATATCTGTTCATAGGAACAGGGAATACTGCTGATGGCAATGTAAAATAAACAGCCCAACAGGCAGTAAACGTATTCTTTGCCGCCCACAAACTCCGTTTCATAGCCTAAAACAGCCATGGAAACCGGATGGCGGTAATAGGATAGCGCCATGTATGCGGCCAGCAGAAGAATAGTCAAATCCAGAATAAGCAGGCCTCGCCATTTGAACTTCACATAGCCCATGCCCCACATGACTATCCAATACCCCAGTACCACAAGGCCTATCAGGAATGGGACCGGAATGACTGCCAGTTTGCCCGGCATGGGTAACAAACTGATGACCGGCGGAAAAAGGAAAATGAGCACCCAGCAGCGGGGGCCGAGCCATAGCATGCCCCCCCCGCCTACCAGTGCAGCAATAATGCCGACTGATATAGTCCTGTCTTCTGCAGCCTGGGCACCCACAACGATGCACAGCACCAGCAGGATAAAGCAAGTCAGAACATTCTTGACAATGGCAGACGATGGCATATAAGTCAGGAGCCCCTCGCGGCTGCACTGAACCGGGAGGGGCCGATAAATCACATTTTACAGGGCAGAGGGAATTTCCTTACCCAGGTCGGACGCCTTGCGTCCCTTGCCATCGCCGGCAATACGCTCCAAGAGCACATCCCGGTATCCCATGCCACCGGGAATCATGGGCAGCACATGCACATCGTAGGGCACCATGACATCCAGCACATAGGCCTCCTTGGACGCCAGCATACGCTCAATGGCCGGTGCCAGCTCGGCAGGGTCCACCACACGCTCGCACTTGATACCGAATCCTGCGCAGAGAACCGGGAAGTTCGGGTACAGGATTTCCGGGGTGCGGTGTGTGCGGTCATACTCATCAGCCGGGTCAGCCAGGAAGGTCTGGGCGCGGTTGGAGTCGTACTTCAAATCCTCCCACTGCACCACCATACCGAGGTGCTGGTTATCGAGAATGATGCATTTAATGGGCATCTTCTCAATATGAATGGTACCCAGCTCCTGCACGTTCATGAGGAAAGAGCCGTCGCCATCAATATTCACAACAGGCTTATCCGGGTAGGCCATGTGAGCCCCCATGGCAGCGGGCAGGCCGTAGCCCATGGAGCCGAGGCCACCGGAAGTTGAAAGGCGACGAGGCTGCTGGAACTTGTAGAACTGCGCGGCAAACATCTGGTGCTGCCCCACGCCGGTGCAGATAATGGCATCTTCAGCCTTGAGCTGGTTGTAGAGCTCCTCAATAACCTGCTGCGGGGCAATTTCGCGCTCCTGCTTTTCATAGCAGAGCGGGAACTGCTTCTTCCATGCCTCAATGATGCCAAACCACTCCGGACGATTGGAGACAGAATACTCACGCGGAGCAATCCCCATGGATTCAAGCCTGGAGTTCAAGTATGCCAGGGCAGCGGCGGCATCCGAGCGGATAGCATAATCCACTTTCTTATTCTTGTTGAGCTCGGCGGCATCGTAGTCCACATGAATGATGCGGGCATGCTCGCAGAATGTGCGAACTGCACCGGTCACACGGTCATCAAAACGAGCGCCGATGGCAAGCACCACATCCGCTTCATTCACAGTGTTGTTGGCATAAACAGCTCCGTGCATGCCCAGCCAGCGAACAGAAAGGGGGTGATCCTCCGGCATGGCACCAATACCCATGAGCGTGGTGGCCACGGGAATCTGAGTACGCTCAGCAAACTCACGCAGCTGTTCTGCTGCATTGGAAATCACCACACCGCCACCGGCATAAATGGCCGGGCGCTTGGCCGCAAGCAGAATGGGCAGCACCTCATCCAGAGCAGCCGTATTCAACTCTATCTCCGGCTTGTAGCCCGGCAGATCCATGGGTGCATCAAAATCAGGCACAAACTTGCCTTCCTGGAAATTCTTGGGAATATCAATCACCACAGGACCGGGGCGGCCGGTGCGGGCCACATGGAAAGCCTCACGCACAATGCGGGGAATATCCTCCAGCTGGGTCACCAGGTAGCTGTGCTTCACGATGGGAGCAGTCATGCCGAACACGTCCGTTTCCTGGAAGGCCGACGTACCGATAAGGCCACTACCCACCTGTGCCGTGATAGCCACCATGGGAACGGAATCCAGCATGGCATCCGCAATGGGGGTAATCATATTCGTGGCACCGGGGCCGGAGGTAGACATGCACACACCCACCTTACCGGTGACGCGGCCGTACCCCTCAGCGGCAAAAGCGCCGCCCTGCTCGTGGCGCGGAAGAATGGTCCGGATAGAAGGCTCATGACTCAGGGCCTGGTGAATCGGCATACTGGCACCACCGGGATAAGCAAATACTACATCCACACCCTCACGCACTAGGCTCTGTACGAGGGCCTCGGCCCCGGTCATCATTTTACCCTCTGACTTGGACTTGCATGTGGATTCGTTGTTCATGATTTTCTATACGTTAAGTTATGTTGAGCGGAAATGGATAAATCAGACTCCGCACTTGGGCGCGATTATATCAAAGGCAGGCAAGCATGAAAAGCATATTTTTCTCTGCTGGCACACCTTTATGGGCATGGACTAGCGTTTTGGATAAATAATGCTGACTTCATTACCACAATCCAGCATCATGGCCAGCTCATTGAGGTCCTTCTGGTCCATTTTCATCTGCATGGAACCATGCCCATTATTCCCTGCAGAAAGCATCATGCCGTTGGAAAAGAGCAACGCACGTTCCGAAGCGGGATACTTGGGCGACCTGACCGGCACAGCAAGGCCATCCAGGTACCCTTCCCTCGCGCTCACCTCCGTCTGCACTGTCTTACGATGATTAGCAGGCACTTCATCCATGCTCAGAATAGGGTAATCAGCCACCAGCTGCTGACCGTCCCACACGGAGACCTCGCGCTGCAGGGGGCGGATTTCCACACGCAGGCGCATGGGAATCACCACCAGTTTCTGCCCCACGCGGAGAGCAGATGGTTCCACTATGCCATTGAGCATCATAATGACATCCTGGGGGCATTTCTGCGTGGCGGCAATGCGCGCCATGTTATCCCCCTTGCGTACGGTATAGACAACCGCCCCCGGGTGCATACGCGAAAGATAGCGGGGCACGTTGACACGCCCGCATATCTGCCGGGCTTCTCGTCCTGCAATTCCCTCATCGGTCACAAAGGGCTGCAGAAGCAGCACGGCCTCGCCCCCTTTCTGCTCCTGCATCAGGCGCCGGGCCTGCTCCAGCTCCTCCGGCCGACGGGGCCAGAGAGAAAAGTTATCTGCGGCATTGGCGGGGGCAAAAGCATTAAAGAAGCCCGCGACGACGAAAATCAAAGACGTTAATTTCATGAGATTTCTGAATCATTTCCATCATAAAGCAAAGCAGAGATACCTCCCAGGCATCATCCACACCGGTTATAACAGCGCGGAAGGGGTCGCCACAGGAAAGAGCCTCCTGCACTACTCGCGCCTCCACTTCCCTGGCAGCATCATGCACCAGTTCCTCCTGCACATCTGAACGACTGAAGCGGAAACCATACTCAAAAAGCGCCTGCAGGCGGGCACCATGTGCCTCCATCCATTCAAAAAAGCGGCCGGCATCGGCCCCGAACCCTTCAATTTCGATTCCCCGCAAATCCGCGGGGCGCAGGATGCGCGGCCGGTTCGCCTCCACCCATCCGCTCCGCACCCGGCACACGCCCACCTCATCCATTGGCTCGGTAATGAGGCGGAAATTGAACCGGGTATCGCCAAATGAGTCGATGCGACGGTCCGGCGCATAAAGCACTCTGGTCTGCCGCATGGCGTATTCTATGGAGCTCCGGTTCATCAGGAAAGCAAAGGGCGGCCCCGCCGACAAAGGAGGAACCGCCCGTTATCGAAAAAGCTACCGGGCCTATCAGGCCTTGTTGGCGTTAATGTAAGCGACCACGTCGGCCACAGACTTAAGCTTCTCGGCGTCCTCGTCGGGAACTTCCACGGAGAACTTATCCTCGAATGCCATCACGAGCTCTACGGTGTCAAGGGAGTCGGCACCAAGATCCTCGATGAACTTGGCATCAGAGGTCACTTTTTCGGGGTCAACGCTGAGCTGAGCAGCGATGATTTCTTTTACCTGGGATTCGATGTTGTCGGACATAAGATGTGACAGATTTTAGGTGCCATCATTCTAGCGCGTTCCGCTCATTCTTGCAACAAAAAAAACTAAAGCGTACTCAAAAAAACGCATTCAAAGTGTCAAACCGGCCGCCAAAGCAATGCCTTGCAGCGTAAGAGAAGGAGCAATGACGCACTCCTTTCGCATGCCCGAGGCCACCCAGGCAGCGTCTCCCCCGGTCAACACGACACTGATTTTCTCACCCAGTTCCGCCTCTATGGCAGCAAGCAAAGCATCCACCATAGCCGGGTAACCAATCCGCATAGCGGCCGCCATAGCCTCCTGCGTATTGCGGCCGATGGCAGAGCATTCGCCCGCAGGTTCAATAGAAGGGAGCTGGGCAGTGGTGGCATGCAGCGAGGCTGCCATACCCTGAAATCCCGGAGCAATCATCCCCCCGATAAAACGAGGGCGCTGCTCTCCCGGCACCACTATGTCAAAGGTTGAAGCCGTTCCCAGATCAACCGCAACAAATGGAGGCTGCACATACTCCAGCGCTGCCAGAACATTGGCCACCCGGTCAGCCCCCAGGGTAGCTATGCCCGGGTAGCCGGAAAAATCAATTGCAGAGGCCAGCTGCGGGGTCAGCATCGACACCGGAAATGCTCCTAAAGCCTGCGAGATACGCTCCGCGGCCCACGGCACCACAGAGCACAGACAGACACGGCTGAAACGCCACCCCGCAAGCAGGCCCTGCACAGCTTCTTCTGTGATATCGGCCGTAGGAAACATGCGCATTTCAGCATTTTCTCCCCTTCCGCTCAGCGCAAACTTGGTGCGGGTGTTGGAATTATCCACCAGCAGACAAACATCCTCCGATTTCATAAGCCAAATCTCTCACAGATTACTTTTTGCACGCAAGCAGCGCCGCCTGAACGCCCGGACGATTGCATAGCCTGGCACAGCAATTTCCAGCCGGCGGCATGATTCTGCACCAACCCCTGCAAAGTAGCCACCAGGTGCGCGGTTGATTCCACATGATACCCAGCGCCATCCTCCAGCAGCAGCTCCAGATTCCCCTGTTCCTGCCCGGGAAGGGTAAAATTGACCAGCACCGGCACCAGAGATGCATAGCACTCAAACATGGTGGCAGCACCGGCTTTTCCTATATAAAAGTGATTTTCAGGCAGCAGCCTTTCCATTTCCGACGTCTTGTCCAGCACGCACAATCTACCGTTCCTGCAATCCGCGGCAAAATACTTTCGCAGCAAACGCATGCGGTGTCCCGCCAATACCGTGAGGCGCAGACCGGGGAAAGCCCCTAGCATGGCGGCAATATCGTTAATCACCCCTTCGGTCTGCCTATACGCGCCGTACACGATTCTCAGCTCCTGCCCCGTAGGCGGCACCCTGTCCGGGCTGGGAGCAAAAGCTCTGCGTACCGGGAACCCGGATGCCGACACCGCCGCCGGCGACAAAGCGTAGCGTTCTGTCACCATGCGGCGGGAGCCGGCGTCCGGCACCAGAACCAGCGGAGACTCAGACTGCATCCAGGGGCGGCTGATTTCCCGGGCATCCGTCACCACCACAGCATACGGGGGCACACGTCCCCCCTGCTCTCGCAGAGCATCCAGCATGTAGGCAAACAAAGGGTAGGTGCAGATGACAAGATCAGGCTTTATCTCCTGCAGCAAACCACCCAGGTCTGAAACCAAGGGTTTGAAAAGCGGGCGGCGCACCATCCGCGCCCAGTTTGCCGTATCCGTCAGCGAATAGGTCACCCCCCAGAGCCATGGTGCCCGCCGCACGCAGAAACTGTAAAAGCGCTGCGTAAGCCGGAACAATACAGGCTGAAACAGCTCGCAGACATCTTCCACCCTGCAGCTCCACCCTTGCGCGGAAAACTGCTCCGCCAGAGCAGTAGCGGCTGCATGGTGCCCCTGCCCATACCCTACGCTCAGAAGCAATAAGTTCTTTGGCCGTTCTGTGTGCACGAAGTTCCTTCTGAAAAACAAGCTCCGGCATATAGCCGGAGCAGGAAACAGCAATTTTCACCCGAATCAGGGTCCAATCTTATCCGGGCGTCCCTCAAAGGCCGGACGCCGAGGCACAAAGATGGAATCATTGGGCATCAACTTAATGGAACGGTCGCGGGCGCTGAAATAATCATACGTGCGCGTCACCTTCCCGCGGGTCACCTGAATCTTGCGCGACCCGAAATCAGTGATATCGCCGCAATCAATCAACGCCTGAATCAGGGTCATCCCCTCGCGATAAGGCAGGTTCTTCTTACCGGCAACATAACCGGTCACCTGCACATAGCGGGCGTCAACCGCAGCCTCACCCTTGGGGCCCACGTTGGCCATCACAATCGGGTCCGAATAAATCTGCTGCTCAAGATAGAGTGTGCGCAGTTTATTCTCCACCTGCCGGGCGGTAAGCCCCGCCACACTCACGCGACCGGAGAGATACGGCATGGAGATGGTACCATCCGCCCGGCTCACGGCATAATCGCCGCTGACGTTGTTGATATCCTCACTCGGGATATTCTTGAATTGCACCGTGACGGTTCCCCCGCGAGTTGCGCGCGGTTCAGTGGCAGCATCCTGCGCATGCAGCGGCATAAGCAGCACACCTGCAACCAGGAATAACAAACATCTGACTATAAAATCCTTCATATTCTTGCGTTTAGTAAAGTTCGTCATCAGCTTCCGCTCTTGCCACCACCTTTTTCTCAGGCTTCAGCTCAGACGGTTTTGGCTCCTTCCGATTCTCGCCCTTGCTATAGTAGGAATAGTAAGTGGTGTAGTACTGGTACTGCGTATCACCGCTGATATCCACATTATTCATCACCAGGCCCATCAACTGCCCACCAGCATTCTGGATAAGAGTCTTGGCACGAAGCAATGCCTTGAGCGGCATCTTGCGCGGCTGCAGCACAAGGAGGGTCGCATCTGCTCGGCTGACCAGCAGCGAAGCATCACTCACACCCAACACCGGCGGAGAGTCAATCAACACTACATCAAAGCGCTGAGTTACCTCACTCATCAGCTTCTGCATCCGGTGAGAGCCGATAAGACCGCTGGGGTCCACCGGAATCGGTCCGCTGGGAAGCATATACAAGTTATCGTGACCGGTCTGGAACACCACCTCCTTCAGCTCTGCAGCGCCAGTCAGGTAGGTAGACAAGCCCACGTCACTCTTCAGCTCAGCATAACGAGCCAGTCGGGGGCGGCGGAGGTCAGCATCCATCATCAGCGTACTGTACCCGGCCTGGGAGAACACATATGCCAGGTTACTCAGCGTGGTAGTCTTACCCTCACCGGCGTTGGCAGAAACAACTACAATTGACGTTGCCTTGAACAAGTCCTTCTTCAGCTCAATATTGGTGCGGAGAATTCGGTATGCCTCTGCATCGGGGCTATCGTCCCCCTGCATGATGAGAAGTCCGGCATCCTGCGGAATAACACCAAGCACCGGCAGTCCCAGGCTGCGCTCTGCGTCTTCCAACGTCTTGACCGAGGTATCAAAATAGTTGCTGATGAATGCCACCACAAAACCAGCCAGAAGGCCGACCACAGCACCTGCAATCAGATTCAGACGGTAATTCGGGCTGCTGGGCGCTCCGGGCAGCCCGGGGCGGCTGTATACCTCCACACTGGTTCGCGGAGCCATCAAGCGCATCTTATCCGCGATGTAGTCATTCTCCAGCTTATCATAGCGTGCTTTTTCGGCAGCATACTCCTGCAACGCGTTTTTCACTTTCTGGTCCTCCAGCGTCTTATCGCGCAGTCGGTCGCGAGCGTTGCTGTAGCGCTGCTCCACGTTCTGGAGCTCAGATTTCTTGACGTCCAGCTGGTCCACCATGGCATCGCGCATGCCGACCAGTTCTTCATAAAGCTGGTCGCGGGTGGCCTTGTGCTGCTCATCCAGGCGCAGCACATTCGGGTGCCGCGGGCCATATCCGCTCAGCAGCATCTGTGAGCGGGCATTCTCCTCCTCCGTATACTTGTTATTCAGCTCGCGCACCTTGGCAGAACAATAGGATTCTGCCGTCAACAACCCTGTGCGAGTCACATAACTGAGCAGCTCGGCATCTTTCAGGTCCTGCAACTTTCCGATGTGTACCGTCATCTGCGCGATTTCGGTTTCCATGGTCAGTCTGGCATTATTAAGCTGCTGGAGCGACTGCTCCTCGGCGCCCGTTGAAACGGGCACTCCGTGGCCATTATCGCTCCACATTCCCTGAATATACTTACCGGAACGAATATACTGCCGCACCACATCAGCCTTGCGTTCCAGCTCATCCTGGCGGGAGCGCAGCACCTCATAACGCTTGTTGATAGCCTCGTTGATGACGTCGTTTTCCTTAGCCTCACGCAGCTCCTTGTAGCAATCCACCACAGCCTGGCAAACCTGCTGAGATACACGAGGGTCGCTCGACGTAACTGATATATCCACCAGATTGGTATTTTTGCGGGGCATCACCTTAATCATCCCCATCAGACCACCGGCAGCACCCACTTCATCCGTTCCCCACTCATTCGGCAGGTCCAGTTTGTTTGCCACGGCAATCAGATTCTGCTGCGAGACCAGAATCTCAAACTGGGTCTGCATATAAGCAGCGCTATCTCCCATGGCAGCAATCGGATTGCCCTCACCGCCGACAGCCACGTTAATCAGATCTCGAGGCTGTTTGATTTCAAAACTCATACCGCTGGTGTACTTCGGCGTCATCATCTTGGTGACGATGGCGCTGCTCACAAAAACCAGCAGAAACACCAGCAGAATGGTTTTCCACCGGTTGCGCAGAATCTGCATATAATCCTGCGCATGCAGCATCACCTCTGTCTGTGTCGGAGAACTCAAACTTTTATCCATATATCCCGCGTTTCTCTTATCAAAAAAACCGCGGGGTGAGCGCTCACACTCACCCTGCGGTGCTTATCAAGTCTTATTAGAATGTGTAGGTCAAGCCGGTCGAGATGTTGTGGCGGGTATAGCCATCGCTACTGCCACTTCGGTCTGTTTCATACCAGGTATACTGGTAATTGATGTTACCCGTCAAATCTACCGAGAATCTGTAGCTCATTCCCACAGAGGGAGTAAGGGTAGTGTTGGTTTCATCAGCCAGGCGCCCTGTGCCCTTTGAGTAGCTGCTTCGCATCAACGACAAGCCAAACGAGAAAGATACATCCGGCGACAAGGTATAGGTGCAATTCACACCTGCTCGCCATGCCACATCCGACAGGTAGTTGGCACCCACCCCTCGATAGGTGTCCACGTTCTCATTGGAAAGAGACACGTAGGTATTCATGCTCAGCCCATCAGCCACGCGGCGGTTGTAGCCCAGCTGCAGTGTGGGGGTCAGAATCGTGTCGTTGTTAATCATCTTGGTCTGCAGACCAATGCTGCCACTGCAGCTGGAAACCGGGTCCAACGCACGACTGAAACCAATACTGGCGGTCAGGTTATTGGAGTTATACCCCTTATCGCGCATATCGTACTGGTACGAGAGGTTAGCCGTGTAGCTGAGCAGCTCTGAAGCCCGGTAACTCATACCCACCCCTGTGCTCAGATACTGGCGGTCATCGCTCTGGTACTCAGTTTCGCTGTAGAGGTTGCCACTGTATCCGGCGTTCACATGCCAGCTCAAGCGGCTGTCAATCGACTGACTATAGCTGTTACTGAACGACCAGTTCAGGCAATCGCCCTGTCGGCGGGAAGCTGAAATACCACTGGCGTAATCCGGTTCCGGGCTGTACGTTACAGACAAACTGGCAGAATACGTGCTGCGGGAAGAAAACGCGTGTACGATACTGGCGGTCAGGCCACAGTCTGCATACATCTTCTCACCGGATGTGTCTGCCTGTTTCAGATACCGGGTCGCACCCAGATTGAAACGATAAGAAATCTTATCCACCGACTCATAGTCGGCAAATGAGGCACCCACGCCCGCATTCGCGTACATGCTTGCCTGTTCGTCGTCAAACGAGGCATTCATATTCGTATCGTACCCGACACGAGCATAGAAGTTGTACTGAGCGGCGTGCGACTCCGGCAACCCTACTGAAGGCGCCGTATCATACAGCGATATTGCACCAGCACTCGCCGCACACACACCTGCGAGCAGCAATGCCTTATAAAATTGCGATTTCATACAATTCAGAACTATCCGCAGTCCCTTAGTTATTCGCCGATGTAGGCGGCGGAGTCGGCGTCACGGTGTACTCCGGCGCAACTGGCGCCACAGGCACATACGCATTCAGAGCCTCAGCAGACACACCATTGCCGGCAGTTCTGCCAACCATGGCGCTACCCACCACACCCTGCACCACCGCAGAGGCCACAGACTGAGTCTGCGGCATGGTGTAAAGAGACGAAAGCAGCTGGTAGCCCTGTGCGTTCACCACAGATGCATTATAACCACCCTTCTCATACGTTGCAGCGCTCTGGACAAAACTGGATTCCAGCGCAGGTGATGCCAGAAGCACCGAACGAAGCACCGCATACGTCTCCGTCACACTCCAGCTCTTGCGCTGCGACATCACACTCTGGAAAATCTCCGCCGCTTTTTCTGGCTGAGACTTAACCAGTTCATATACAGACAAGCTGAGCACATCCAGCGACGCACCGGAATCACTCTGAGCCAGCGCCGTCACCTTTGCGAGGTCTGCCGCAGCATATGTCGGCACTGCAAATACGCCGGCAAGCAGAATTAAAGAAAGCAGCTTTTTCATACGCGTACAAACCTTATTGCTTATTAAGGATAAGCGGGTAGCGGGAATCGAACC
>JAGBDZ010000065.1 GCA_017937215.1 Akkermansia sp.
CCCTTTCTGCCACCCCTGCCGGGGTTCGGTTAATATTTATACCATACCCGGGGTTCCGCTGCTGACGCAGCTGCACCCCGGTCTAAAGGCTGACGTCCCTCCGGGACTCTGAATTCCGCGGACGTTCCGTCCGCAAACTACCCGATAAATTCCAATTTACCGAGATGAGGGGGCTTCTTCCAGAGCACTTTTTGGAAGGACTTGGATTTATGGGCACTTGCGTCTCTCAGAATAAATCTTTGGGACACGGGTGCCGGAGCGGAGTCCGCGAGATAATAGACTTGCATACGCAAGGCTCTTTTGGTAAACTCGCGCGCATATAGAACCATGGTCACCACAGTATATCCCTACGGCGAAGATTTTCCGATTCTGAAGATAGAAACCGCCCTTTGCACGGCCGAGATTTCCCTCTACGGCGGGCATGTTCTCAGCTGGGCTCCGACCGGCCACAAGCCGGTCATCTACATGAGCCCCAAGGCCGTGTTCAAGAAAGGCAAGGCGCTGCGCGGCGGTATTCCGCTGTGCTGGCCGTGGTTCGGCAAGAACACCGAGGATGCCTCCCTGCCCACACACGGCGTAGCCCGCATTTCCACCTGGCAGGTTGGGCGTTGCAAGGAAGGCGAAGATGGCCGCGTGAACCTTCTGCTGGCCCTGCCGCCGGAAAACGAAATGCTGCCGAGCGCCGCGCTGGCCATGGAAATCGGCAATGAGCTCACCATGAGCCTCATCACGCTCGACGTGCCCCGCGCCATGCCATACTCCGCCGCCATGCACACCTATTTCGCCGTGAGCGATTACGAACAGGTGGCCGTAACCGGACTGGAAGACCTGGAATTCACCGAATTTGCCGATGATGCCATCCCCCACCCGGAGGACCCGCTCATCCCCCTGGGCCACATCGACCGCATCTACCACCCCGTGCCCGAGAACGCCGAAATCACCATCCACGACCCCGCCTGGGAGCGCAGCATCCGCATTTGCCGCGCCGGCAGTGCCTCTGCCGTGGTGTGGAATCCCGGCGCAGCCCTGGCAGCCGGCATGGGCGACCTGGGCGAAGGCAACGAACGCGGCTTTCTCGCCGTGGAAACCACAGCTGTGCCCGCAGAGAACATCATGCTGCGCTGCGGCGAAACGCACGAGCTCACCACCCGCATCCAGGTTTTCGGAGTCAACTGATTTATGCGCAAGGTCCTTAAAGCAATCTGGTTTACCACCAAGCTCGTCAGTTTCTTCCTGATTTCCCTGCTGCTCATCGTGGCCGGGGCCGAGGTCTACACCAACAGCATGGCCAACAGCTACTCCCACAAAAACGTGGCCGATTGCCGCGTGGGCGATGTGGGCCTGGTGCTCGGCTGCAGCAAGCGTTTCAGCAGCGGTGTGCCCAGCCTTTACTTCACCGGCCGCATGCAGGCCGCTGCCGAACTCTGGAAAAGCGGCAAGCTCCGCTGCATCATCGTTTCCGGCGATAACCGCGAAAAATACTACAACGAGCCCCGCGATATGAAAGCCGCCCTGGTGAAGCTGGGCGTGCCGGAGGATAAGATTGTGTGCGATTTTGCCGGTCTGCGCACCTTCGATTCCGTGGTGCGGGCCCGGCGCATCTTCGGCGCACAGAAAATCACCATCATCAGCCAGTCCTACCACGTGAAGCGCGCGGTAGCCACGGCCCGCCAGCTGGGGATTGATGCCGAGGGATACTGTGCCGCGCACATCCCCTTCAACCGCCCCACGCTGCTGCGCCAGTTTGTGCGCGAACGCGCCGCCCGCGTGGCCATGGTGTTTGACCTGCTCATCGGCACCGAACCCCGCCACATGGGCGAACAAGTGGCCCTGCCGCTCTGATTCCGAACCTCACTTTCACCTCTCTACCTGATAAGCCATGTTCTCTCTCATCTCCTGCTCTGCCATGGCCGGCGTGGCCGAATGGGTCTGCTGCCCCGGCGAACTGAATGCCCCGCTTTACCGCGCCCTGGCCGATTGCCCGGTGGTGCACCGCTGGAGCGTGGCCGATGACCGCTCCGCCGCCTTCTTTGCACTGGGTCGAGTGCAGGCAACCGGTCGCCCCGTAGTCGTAGTGGCCGGCAGCGGTTCCTCTGCCGCCGCCATGACCCCGGCCGTCATCAATGCATACTACCAGCGGCGCCCGCTGGTGGTGCTCACCATGGATTCCACCACTGGCAGTGGCGGCACCGGCGCCCCGCAGAGCGTAGAGCAGGAAGCCCTCTTCGGCATGTATGCCCCCACCGTGGAACTGGCGCTGCCCTGCCCGGTTTCCGACCTGCCCAACCTCGTGGAATCACTCAGCGAGGGCTTTCCCCTGCACCTGCACGTGCGCCTGGATGAGCAAGCCGAGCCCCCCTGCCCCGATTTCAGCAATGTGGAAGTGGGCGATGCCCCGCCCGCCCCGCGTTTCCGTGGTTCGCTGGTAGCCGTTTCGCAAATGCTGCGCTTCCGCTCCATGGAGGGGCTGGTGCTCCTCATCGGCGCCCTGAACCCCGATGAGCAGGAACCCGTGCTCTGGCTGGCGCAGACCCTCCGCGTCCCCGTTCTGGCAGAGGCCAGCAGCGGCCTGCGCGAGGAATTGGCCCCCTACCTCCTGCACAATGGCGATGACCTGCTGCGCCAGAACCCACCGCGCCACGTGCTGCGCGTGGGCGATGTCCCCACCGGTGCTTTCTGGAAAGCACTCGAAAACATGCCGCAGACCGAGGTCTACTCCATCACCCGCACCGGGTTCTCAGGCCTCTCCCGCAAGAGCAATGTGGTGGAAGGCGAGCTCGAGCAGGTCATGAAAGCCCTCGGCGATGTCCCCCACGTGGGCGATACAGAGCGCCTGCTCACCCGCAGCCGCCGCGCCGCCGGCCAGCTGGAAGAGCTCCTGCTGGGCTACCCCGAATCCGCCGAGGCCATGGTCCGCGCCTTCTCCCGCCACGCCTGCCTGGCAGATGTCATCTGCGTGGGCAGCGCCACCACCGTCCGCCTCTGGAACCGCTACGCCCAGTGCCAGGTGCCCACCCTCTACCTGCGCGACCTCCACAGCACCGGGGCAGATGGCGTGCTGAGCGCCTTCCTCGGTAACGCCGCCGATGCCTCCAGCGGCTGCTGCCTCATTGGCGACCTCACCCTCCTGCGCGATATCAACGCCGCGGCCATTGTGCCCCAGCTGCCGCCCGGCAAGCGCATCGTGGCCGTGCTCAACAACGAAGGCGCTGCCGCCTCCATGCACGATACCGCCGGCGACCCTGAACTGGAACGCCTCCTCGTGCAGCCCCAGCCCTTCCGCATGCAGGAAATCGCACGCCTCTGGGGCGCTGAGTACTACGCCATCCGCAACGAAGCCGATTTCGAAGTGCTCGATTCCCTCGATGACCACGCCTTCGTCCTCCTCGAACTCCTGCCGGATGGCTCCTTAAACTGAATCATCTCACAATAAACACCTTTCCGGCAATACGCGCGTGAATTCCGATTCCGAATTCACGCGCGTATTGTTTATTAATTGCACAAACACCCCACCGGGGTCAAGCACAAATCGTGTAGGTGCCGCATTTTTAGCTTGACAAGTCGTTAAGAAATCCGTAACATGTCTCCGACATGAGAGTAACCATGACCATACTGACAGGCCTGATGATGGTGCTCACAGCGCATTCCGAGCTCGTGACTGCGCTGCGCCCGGCTATCAGGGAGGCCGCTGCCAAAAATGGTGTGGATCCCGTGCTGATGGAAGCAATCATCCGACACGAGTCGGCCAATGCCACATCAAGTGCTGCCCGTCGCAAGAACAATCTGGCGGGTATCATGGGACGCCGCGGACAGCGACGCTATGAATCCAAGGAAGCCTGCGTGCAGGACCTGGCTGAGCTGCTGGCCAAGTACCGCGCCAAAGGCCGCGTGACGGTAGTACAAATCAGTCGCGCCTATTGCTCCGACTCCAAACACTGGGTCAGCCGCATTTCCTCCACCATGAGTGCCATCCGCAAGGGCAAGTGGGGACAATACGAGTAAATGCAGATTTCAGAACGCAGAATGCAGAATATGCATTCGCCGAGCGGCTCCGCCGCACCGGATTGACAAAAAGCCTGAGCCTTGCTCAGGCTTTTTGATGTTTGGTGTTTTCAGAGCACCGCCCCCGATAAATCCCAATCGACCCCTTCGGAGCTTTATTCCTTCATCACAGAATCAGACACCTCTCGCGGGCCAGACAGCCAGAAATGCCGGGCATTCGCCACGCCACGCTGGTCTACATAACGCGTGCGCAGCAGGGATGTATCACGGTGGCCGATTTCGCATTGCAGCTCAGCATAGCTGCGGAAATAACTCAGATGATAACTCGCATACGTATGGCGCAGTGCGTCCTGAGGCCATTTTTTTGTCGAATTCCAACCGGCTGCCCGGCGCAACAGCCTCCAGCGACGCGTCCAGCCCGGTGGGCAGATGTTTTCCTGAGCAGCGCCTCGGTGTCTCTTGAGGATAAGCAGCAAAGGCCTGTGTATCCTCACGCACCTGGCACCCCCTGTCTTGCTATGCCGCGGATAAATATAAATGGCCTGGTTCTTCAGATCCACCTGCTCCCAGGTAAGTCGTGCCACCTCGTGCGGGCGGATTCCGGCATAGAGCATCATTCCCACCGCCGCCGCGCAGCAGCCGCCATCATACTCCTCGGCCGTCTCCCTTATCTGCTCAATCTCCTGACTGTTCAATATCGGCACAGGCGTTTCTGTCACCCGCGGCGCCTCCACCTGCGCCACCGGATTGCTATCGCACCATCCTCGCTTTACCGCTGTGCTGAACACCCCGCTCAGTATCAACCTGGCCTTCTGCCGCTGCCGCGGAGTATCAAACGCCGTTTCAATATATTCCTGACACGCCTGCGGTGTAATGGAACGCACACGCCGTTTCGCTAACCCAGGGCTGCGTCTCATGAATCGCCGCGTGATGTAACGGAAATCGTAAATGGTTCTGGGCCGTCTGTCACGCCTTGACTCCAGCGCTGCCTTCACCGCTTTTTCAAAGCTGACCGTCTTCTCCTGTTGTCTCAAAGCAACCTCTCCCGCTGCCAGACATTTCAGGAGACGCCGCACTCTCCCCCGCCCCGCCTTGAAGGCCACACAGGCCACATGCGCCGCTTCCAAAACGGGTACTCCGGCACTCTTCAGCATTGCCAAGGCCGCTATTTCGTTGTCTGTTAGATCAATCTTCATCGTTCATCGAATTTGTAATCCGTAAGTCAAGCATGAAACAGTTCATTTGTGTAGAATATTCAAGGACAGGGTATACTTTTTCTCTTAAACACATTTTTTTATTCTTATACTTCATGCAACTGTTCCATTCTGAATCTCTTAATTAAAATCAACAACGGATTACAAAAGCGTATGTTTCTACTGTCGGCTGGAAACAGATGCCGACTCCCTTACGTAAAACTCACTCTGACTTGATATGAAATTTCATTTACCCAAGAAGTTGATGGTGGCGGTTCTTTCTGCCATGATGCTTACAGTAGCTCAGGCCGGGATGTACACCATAGGTGGTGTTATCGGCAAGAATGCTGATGGTAGTTCGGTGAACGGTTCCATCGAATATAGTGATATTCCTGTACATTCCGGGGCATATGCTCCTCTTGCCAAGGATGGTACCGGTACACTGACGCTTACCGGAGCAGGCACAATTAACAATTCGATTTATGTGCGAGAAGGGGAGTTAGTCATACAGGCTCCGACTGGGACAGATGTGGTGATTTCAGGAACGCGAGACGGACTACACTACGATTCCGGCGGCAACCTGAATGGTTTTGTGCCGTTGAGTGTGGGCGGCAAGGACGCCAGGATGGTCATTGATGGCGCTCGACTCAATGTATACTCATGGGGTGCAGCTCTGGGTGTTGGCGGTGCGGATGGCAATGGCTCTCTTGTTCTGCAGAACGGAGCTAAATTAGATAACTGGAACGGGTTCAGCTTCTTTATCGGTTACCCGAGTTACGAAGGACTGCCCGCAGATAAGATAGGCTTCATGAACGGTCATGCCTCTACGGCTGAAACCACGGGCGATTATACAGATGCTGCCGACCGCTACGTCGGTAATTACACCGAGGGTGTCAGCGGCACTGGTGATACATTTGGACGTGGCGATGTCTTGGTAACGAGTGGTTCGTCCTTGATTTGTGGCAAGATAGGTGGAGGCCTGTTCATGGCTGAGGGCACGTTGACAGCGGAGGATTCCTCTTATGTGTACGCAGATAGCAGTATCATGGGTCGCAAGCAGGGCAGTACATCATATGTTAAGCTGACGGATGAGAGTACGCTCGAGATTAAAGGTAATGTGGTTACTTGCGCAGAAGAAAACTCTGCTGCACATATCTCTGCCGACAATTCTGAGATTGTCATCAAGAGCGGGCTTTATATGACGCCATATGATAATGTAAAGGCGGAGTCAACTCTGTCCCTGACGAATGGGGCGGTGGCAACCATCGGAAATGTGGTTTCTGTTGGCTCTGAGGATGGAAGTGGTGTGTCGAAAGTTGATATCGACAGCACGAGTTCCCTGCTCGCCAAAGACGATGCCGGAACTGTAAATCTTAACGTTTACCATGCTCAGGTGAACAACGCCGGTACCATCGAGGCTTCAACCGTAAATATCAACGATGGCGGTACTGTGACTGTGACGGATAGTGCAGCGGTTATGGATGTGCAATCTGTTTCTGTTCATCAAGGCGGCGCCTTGGCTGTGGCATCTGGTGTAGAAGCATCCATTACGAGTGATGTAGATGTTGCTTCGGGGGGCGCAATTGAATTGACCGATGGTGGCACTCTTAAGGTTGATGGTGCGCTTACGATGGCGGCTGGAGCTGTTATTCGTCTTTCTGGCGCATATCAGGTTGGTGATGAAGTGCTGTCGAGCACATCTGGTGATTTGGATACTGACGGTGTGACTCTTGATTTTGCAAATGGTTCGGTTAACTATTCCATTGAAAACGGAGTGATTGTCATTACTGGCATATTCAATCAGGGCATTGCCGATGCACTTACTGTGACCAACTGGGGCATTGCCACCGCCAGCCGCACCTTCGTGAACGCCGTGCGCGGCCAGCGCACCAACACCGGCTGCATCGCCAATGGCCGCGGCACGGCCTGGGCCGCTGTGCTGGGGGCTACCAGCGATATCGGCAGCGGTGATGTGGACCTGAAGGGCGCCGCCGTGGGTGCCGACATGAAGGTGGGCGAGAAGAGCAGCCTGGGTGTGGCCTTCGGCTACATCGACGGCGATGCCAAGATCCCCGGCATGAGCAAGGC
>JAGBDZ010000066.1 GCA_017937215.1 Akkermansia sp.
GATACGATGTACCTGCCGTCACCCTCAATTCCCTCAAACGAGCGCTTCTTTTATCGAAGTCGACTGAAGCATCAGAAGGGTCAAAGGCCCAAGCTAATCAAATCTGCGAGAAAACGCGAAAACGAAATTGATTTTTCAGTTGAGCCCCACTTGACAGAGAGCCACACATATGGTATAAATTCTGGGTCATGGCACGCTGACGCCTCTGCTCTTTCTTTCGAGGAAGATGCAAGCGCAACAAAGCGTGCCTTATTTTTTATATGTCCAAGCAACCGTATAGCCACCCATTTTTGAGCTACGATGATTTGACCCGCCTTCTTCTCAAACGAGGTATGCGGGGAGATTTCAACGCTATCAAACAATGCCTGGAAGATGTCGGTTATCAGCGGCTGCAAGCCTATTGGGGCACAAATGCGCAAGGCCAGATTCGCTCAGACTTTGACACCGTATGGGCACAATACTGTTTTGACCGCCAACTCAGGTTGCTACTGTTAGATGCCATCGAGCGCATCGAAATTGCAGTACGCAACAAATTAGTGCATTACTTCTGCGAATCATACGGCGCATTCGGGTATCTGGATTTGAATAATTTTCATAAGGTTCAGCAATTCAAATGGCAAAAGTGGGTGGACAAACTGAATGAGGCTGCCAATAAAAGCTCGTTATTACTCGTTCGAGATTTTTTTATCCGCTATTCTAACCAGCACCTGCCTTTGTGGCTCGCATGTGAATTGATGGATTTCGGGGCCACTGTTTTCTTCTTCAATAGCGTGGAACCTAAAATCCAAAAAAAGGTTTCTCGCTCGCTCGGTCTCCCGACACCTTCGGTCCTGCTTTCCTGGATTCGCGCATTGAACGATGTACGAAATGCCTGCGCCCACCACAACCGCGTCTGGAACAGGGGCTGGGTGAAGCAGGCCTCCATTCCAGCCCGGAACACAGACTGGTACTGCACTTTTGACCCACGTTCTCAGCAGTGGGTTCCGGGTTTGAACAAAACAACGGCATTCAACATGTCAAAAACCGGAGGCATGTTAACCATCTGCCACTATCTTATCCAGAAAGTAGCCGCAAAGTCGCAGTGGAAATCAAGGCTTTTCAATCTATTCAGCGAGCCTCGCTTTGCCTGCATTCACCACTCCTGGATGGGATTACCGGACAACTGGCAAAGCCACCCGCTTTGGAAATAATTTTAGTACACATTATTCTATGAACGGACGCGCACTCATCTACGGCACCATTGCCATTGATACCCTCATCACCCCGGGGGGACAGGTCAACTCTGTCATGGGAGGCTCCGGGCCGTATGTAGCGCTGGCGGCGCGGCTGGTCACCGACCAGGTGGATATGGTCGGCGTGGTGGGCGATGATTTTCCGGCGGCCTGGGAGAAGGCGCTGGAGATGCGCGGCGTGAGCATGCAGCACGTGGCGCACGAGCCCGGCCAGACCTTTGCCTGGACCGGCCGGTACGAGGACGACATGAACAAGCGCACCACGGTGAGCCGCACCGAGGGGGTGCAGGAACACTGGGTGATGCAGCTGACGCAGGCGCTGCAGGAATGCAGCATTGCCGTGGCCACGAATGTAACCCCGCGCCTGCAGAACCGCATGCTGCAGCAGTGCCCGCACGCCCTCTTCCGCATGGCCGATTCCATGAAAAGCTGGCTGGAGCGCGAGCCGGAATACGCCACCGAGCTGCTCAAAAACGTGGACCTGATGCTCATGAACGATGAGGAGGCGCAGTTCTGGGCGCAGACGGATGATTCCCTGGAAGCCGGCGAAAAGCTGCTGGCCGCCGGGCCCCGCTATGCCATCGTGAAGCACGGCAGCGCCGGCTCTACCCTCTTTCACCGAACCCCGGAGGGTGATATACGCCTCTTCCGCTGCCCCGCCTGGCCGCTCAAGCACGCGCAGGACCCCACCGGCGCCGGCGATGCCTACATGGGCGCCCTGGCCGGGTACCTCACCAAATGCCTCAACGGCGGCAACCCCGCCTGGGAGGACATGAAGCGCGGCGTGGCCATTGCCACCGTGGTGGCAGCGGCCGTGTGCGAAAAATTCGGCACCATTTCACTCTTCTCCCTGGGCATCCACGAGCTCGCCCGCCGCATCTCCCGCTTCCAGGAAATGACCAACTGGGAGTAAGGTTGCCGGGGGCCCGCCTATCACAACTGCAGGCGCCAGAAAGCAGCCGCATCACTCCGCGAAACGCCACGCAGATTAATATAGCGGCTCATGAGCAGGCGCTGGTCGCGGTGCCCCATGCTCAGCTGCAGCGCCGCCATATCGTGGTGGTGCTTGATATGGTAGCTCGCAAAGGTATGGCGAAGCACATCCGGCACCCAGGTGGCAAATCCCGCCGCCCGGCGTAGTCGCTGCCAGCGGGCGTGCCAGTTCGGCGGGCAGATACGCCCACTGCCCCGCTGCTGCCCCAGCATGCTGAGCAGCGGCCGGGACAACGGTATATGCCTGGCGCCGCCGGTTTTGCTGTGGCGCGGCGAAATGCACAGCTGGCGCTCCTCCAGGTCCACATCCTGCCAGCGCAGGCGCACCACTTCCTGCGGGCGCACACCGGCATGCAACATGAGCCCCAACGCCGGCAGCACCGCCCGGTGCTCCGCGGCGTGGGCGGTCTGCACCAGCTGCTGCACTGCCGCCAGCGGCAGCGGCGCTATCTCCTGCTCCCGCACAGCCGGCACCTCCACCAGCAGAACAGGATTCTCGCCACACCATCCCTGCCGCCGCCCCACGCTGAACACCCCGGACATGATGGCTCGCGCCTTCTTCAACTGACTCGGCGTGTGGTAGGCCTGCTCCAGCGCCCGCCGGCAATCCCGCGCCGTGAGGGAGCGCAAGGCCCGCCCCGCCAGCCACGGCACAGCCCGCATCAACCGCCGCATGTAGTAGGAAATATCGCTCTGCGTGCGGGCGGCCCGGTGCCGTTTCACTTGCCTGGTGTACTCCACAGCCTCGGCAAATGGAACACTCAGCTCCTCCTCCTGCCGGGCCTGCACCCCCAGCACCACCGCCCGCCGGCAACGCTCAAACAACGCCCCACCCGCGCTCACTCCACCACAGCCTTCCACCAAATCCAACACCAGCCTTGCGGCATCTACCAGCTGCAAGCCACTCTTCCTCAATAGGTATAAAGCACTTTCGCGTTCTCTGTCTTTCATACGCATTGCCAATGGGCAAGGAAAAACTGTAAGTTTTTCCTCTTTTTTAGCAACTTTTTGCATTATTCATACCAATAACGACAAACAGGAACACATTTTCACCTCAAAAGGTCCTGCAAATCACCAATTATTTCACGCGTGTCCCAAAGTTTGAAAAAAGTACTCGATAAATTGATGTCTATCGTTATCGGAGCACGGGACTTCAGTCCCGAAATCACGGTGCATTTAATCGGGACTAAAGTCCCGTGCTTCGACAAAGTTCCTCCCCCGCAAATTCCAATTTATCGGGATGCGGGGGGGGATTCTTCCAAAGCTCTTTTCGGAAAGCCTTGGATTTATGGACACTTGCGTCTCTCAGAAAAAATCTTTGGGACACATGTGCAATTATTCTGTATTCTGCATTCTGAAATCGTCCATTCTTTTGGGCCCATTGGCAATGGGGGGATAGAATGGGGGGGTATGGATGAATGGATATATGGGAGCACGTGCAGGTCGTTCCGGCAATATGTGAAAAAGGTGCAAAGCCTGAACCTGATTGCGCATCTGATTATGATGGATGAGTTGAAGCCGGAGACGTTCCGGAAGGAGCTGGTATCCCTGGCAAACGGCTACAAGTACTTTTCACCGGAGGCGCTGCAGAAGCTGGAAAAACCGGGGCCGGGCGGAAGCGTGTATTACCGGGCCAACCGCTGGCTGTATGTGGGCATAGCACCGGACGAGTCACCAGAGCCGGTTTCGATGAAGAAAGCGCTGTATGAAGTCACCCTGCGGGGTGGAGAGCTGCACGTCATCATCAACCTGCCGGAGGTAATTCACCACCGGTGCAGCATTTCCACCTTGCCGGCGAATGGCGCCATCATGATAGGTATGTTCGGCCCGGATTTTATCAAGGACAGCGCCGACGCAGCCCGGACACGCAACCTCGTGCCGTGGATACGGCCGGAATTCCGGGATGAGAGTCTGCCGTTTGAGGTGCATCACCTCAGGGAAATGGCGGATCTGGTGGAGGGCCGGAAATTGACAGAGCTTGAAATCCGCGTTTCCAAGGCACTGGACGCCTATTTCCGCAGCAGGAAGAAAGCCGCTAAAAAGCGAAAACTCAACAAACAACGCACAAAAAAGGAAGCATCCGCAAAAAAATCTCGCTAAAAAAGCAAAAAAAGGCTTGCAATCCGCGGGCAATTCAGGTAATATCTCGCCGCACCCACCAGGGAGCACCACATGCGAAGTTAGCTCAGTGGTAGAGCACATCCTTCACACGGATGGGGTCATAAGTTCGAATCTTATACTTCGTATCGCAGAAAGCCTTGCAGAAATGCAAGGCTTTTTTGTTTTATTCTTGCCCTGCGAGGGGAGAATCTGGTAATTTGCAAGGTGTCCAGTTGAGAAATTATGATACGCTTTGCCTCTACCGACAGCCGCCGCGAAACGGGGAATATCAAGTGGGACTTGCAGGGTCCGCTGCCTTTCGGCATTGCGGATATGGATATTGAATCTCCGCCCTGCATAGTGGAAGCGCTGCGGCAGCGGCTGAACCACCGTTTCTATGGCTACGCATTCATGACTGATGAGCTGCGGGAGGCCATATGCGCGTATCTGGCAACGATGCATGGGGTAAAGGCGCCGAAGCCGGAGTGGTTGCATGCGATTCCCGGCTGCGTGCCGGCATTCACACTGGTGGCGCGCACAGCCTGCACCCGGCCGGAGCACGAGGTGATGGTATGCACCCCGGTATACCCGCCTATGCTGCACTGCCATGAGGATGCCCGGTGTAGTCTGCTGCAGGTGCCCTACGTGAATGTGAACGGGCGCTGGGAATTTGACTGGGAAGCCATGGAGGCAGCCGTTTCTCCGAACACAAAGATGTTTCTGCTGTGCAATCCGCACAACCCGCTGGGCCGCGTGTGGAGCCGCGAGGATATTCTGCGGCTGGCAGAGTTCTGCGAGCGGCACGATATGCTTCTCTGCGCAGATGAGATTCACTGCGACCTGGTGCTGGATGAGGATTTGAAGCACACCTCGGCGCTCACCCTGCCGGAGCATCTGTTGAAACGAGTGGTGATGCTGAGCGCCCCCAGCAAGACTTTCAACATTGCCGGCATCTGTTTCACCTACATGGCTGTGCCGAATGCAGAGCTGCTGGCCGGCATCCGCAAGGTTCAAGGGCACACCCTGCCCACGCTCAATGTGTTTGCCTACGCCGCCTCGCTGGCCGCCTACCGCGATGGCTGGGAGTGGCACAAACAACTCATCTGCACCCTGCGCTCCAACTACCGATATGTGCGCGACTTCATCAGACGCGAGCTCCCCATGCTGAAAATGCGGCACCAGGAGGCGACTTACCTGGCCTGGATTGATTGCTCAGCCCTGGGGGTGGAATCGCCGCACGACTTTTTCCTGAATGAGGCGGACGTGTTCCTGGACAACGGCGCCAACTTTGGCTCGCCCCAATGCGTGCGCCTGAACTTCGCCACCTCGCCTGAGATTCTGCAGCAGGGCCTGGAGGCCATGCGCAACGCCGTGATGAAACGAGGGTAACCCGGCACAAAGAACCCCATTTTTCGGGTGGAAGGGGCTTTTTCATCAATGTTATAAATGGTTCCACTGCCGGCAAAAGCCTGGGGGCGCACGCGATTTTTTGGAGTCATGACCACTATTCCGCTTGATATGGTAGGCAATGGCGTGTAAAATCAATTAGTCATATGGCCGATTCATCAGAAGAAAAGAAAGAACGACAGCCGTTTTTCGGTGAAGGTGCCCGATTTCTGCTCACAGCCGCAGCAGCAATTATTGTAATCATGGGGCTACAGGCGGCGCGCAGTGTGCTGCTGCCCATCATGATGGCCGGGTTCCTGGCTATCATCAGCTATTCCATCACCAAACTGCTGAGCAAATACCTGCGCTTTCCGCACTGGCTGGCAGTGACTGCCACCGTTGCAGCAGATGGCGGTATCCTCTTCGGCGTGGCCAGCATCATCAAGTTCCTGGCGGCAGACATGAAAAGCACGCTGCAAGGGGACTTCACCGCACGCATGGTGGAAAAATATAACGAGCTGATGCACTGGCTGGGCAATTTCGGGTTGGAGGAACAGGCCCGCGCTGTGGTGAGCTCACCGCAGGAGGTTTTCGATATGCAGCAGCTGGTGGGGCTGATTCAGACCATTTCCGGCCAGGCAATCACCTTTGTGACCACCTGCACCCTGGTGCTGGTGCTCATGACTTTCATGCTCGGTGAGGCTAAACTCTTCAAGCGCAACCTGCACCGTCTGCCGAACAGCACCAAGGGCAAAGAGGATTTCACCGTAGCCCTGCGCGGCATTCAGCGCTACCTGCTCATCAAGACCATTTCGAGCGCCACCACCGGCGCCCTGGCCTGGTGGGCCTGCGCCGCCATGGATGTACCTTTTGCCTTCCTCTGGGGGGTAATCGCCTACGTGCTGAACTACATCCCGACCATCGGCTCCATTGTGGCGGCCATTCCGCCCATCGTCATGGCGCTGCTCATGGGTAGCTGGGGTGATGCCGCCGTCATCACCTTCTGTTATATTGTCATCAACTTCATGATAGGCAACGGCATCGAGCCCATCTTCCTGGGCAAGCAATTCGGTATTGCCACGTCTGTGGTGTTGCTGGCGGTGCTGTTCTGGGGCTGGGTGTGGGGCCCGGTGGGCATGCTGCTGGCGGTGCCCATCATGGTGCTCATCAAGCTCGCGCTGGAGAACTCCCGCGACCTTTCCTGGGTGGCCACTATCATTTCAGACGAACCACCACCCCACGTTCAGAAACTTAACCAAAACAAGCTCATAGATTAAATGCACTCATTCGCCTACAAAAACGGCTCTCTGCACTGTGAAAATGTAAACCTGGCAGATATAGCCTCCGCTACCGGCACCCCGGTCTTTGTTTACAGCAAGAAGACGATTGCCGATGACCTGGCAGAGTTCCGCGCGGCCTTTGCTCCGCTGGATGCTCACGTGGCTTTCGCCGTGAAGGCTTGCTCCAGCAAGGCCATTCTGAACCTCATGGCGCAGCAGGGCGCCGGGTTCGACATCGTTTCCGGCGGTGAGCTCTGGCGCGTCATCAACGCCGGCGGCGACCCCACCCTCTGCACCTACGCCGGCGTGGCCAAGACAGAGCCGGAAATCCGCTACGCGCTGGAGCAGAACATCTATTGTTTCAACTGCGAGAGCGAAAACGAACTGCGCGAAATCAACCGCATTGCCGGCGAAATGGGCGTGAAAGCCCCTGTTTCCGTACGAGTGAACCCGCATGTGGATGCCCACACGCACAAGTACATCACCACCGGCACGAATGAAAACAAGTTCGGCGTGGATATCACCCGCATCGAAGAGGTGTATGCCACCATAGCCGCCGAAATGCCCCACCTGCACATCAAGGGGCTGCAGATGCACATCGGCTCCCAGCTTACGGAGGTGCAGCCCTTTGTAGACGCGGCGGTAAAGGTGCTGCCCATCGTGAAGAAATTCATGAAGCTCTACGGCATCGAGTTCTGGTCCATCGGCGGTGGCATCGGCATTGTGTACGATGGCTGCCTGGAATCCGGCAAGCCGGAGTGGTGGGCGGCCCACCCGGAGCTGATTACCATCCGCAGCTATGCGGAAGCGCTCATCCCGATTCTCAAGCCGCTGGGCATCAAAATTCTGCTGGAACCCGGCCGCCGGCTGGTCGGCAACGCCGCCGCCATGCTCACTACCTGCATTTATGAAAAGAAGGGGGAGGCCAAGACCTTCAAGATGATTGACGCCGGCATGAACGACATCATCCGCCCCGCCCTGTATGAAGGGTATCACGAAATCTGGCCGGTGCAGGAACACTGCGGCGATGAAATTGTGGCCGATATCGTGGGACCTATCTGCGAATCAGGCGATTTCCAGGCGCAGAACCGCCGCATTGCGGATGTGCAGCCCGGCGAAGTGCTGGCCGAGATGAGCGCCGGGGCTTATGGCTTCAGCATGTCCTCCACATATAATTCCCGCCCGCTGGCTGCCGAAGTGCTGGTGGATGGCGACAAGTGGAGCATCATCCGCCGCCGCCAGACGCTGGAGCAAATGGTGCAGGATGAATGCCTGCCGGAATAAGCGCCCGCGCTCCCATTTCAGAATAAGCCGTCAAGTGTGCACTTGACGGCTTATTTGCATCCATTCAGCCATGTATACACATGTTAGAACAGAAATAATGGTGGGCATCAGTTTGTTTGACCTTGACGAAGAAGTAATGATTGCCTAAAATGGTGGGGTCATGAAAGTATTGGCATCTCTCTTCCGCGTGGTGTGCAGCATCATCGTCCTGTTGTTGCTTGCGTTCTACCTCCAGAGCACACCCACCATCAGCCTGAACGATTTCTGTCAGAATCTTGATACTGAGAAACTGCTCACCATGCTCAGCACGGTGAATGCAGTCACGATTTCGCTCGTCGTCATCCTGCTGCTGGGGATTTTCCCATTTCTCCGCATCCTGAAAGCAGTCTGGAACGTGCTGTTCTGCGTATCTATTCTGATTCTGCTGATTGGCGGCCTGTATGTCTTCTTCGGGCCGGGCATCGCCCTGCCCCACGCCATTTACCACAACGTAGCCGTAAACCAGGCCTGCCAGGCCACTAACGCCTACGAGGTGCCCATGGCCCTGACCGTTCTCATCTTCGCCGCGGGCTGGTTCTGCGCCCCGGCATGCGGACGCGTTGCCATCACCACCGTGGTCAGCTTCGGATTGTGGTATGCTCTCACCGAGTTCCTGACCTACATCGTGCATCTCTGGGGCAGCGCTGCAAATCCCGGCATGCCCGAAGCTCTGCACATGATTCAGAGCACACCCTGGGTCATTGCCGCTGTGCCCGCAGCATTCTTCCTGATTTACGCCCTGCTCATGGCCTTCTTCGAGACCTATATCTCCACCTCCAAGGCTGCAACAAAACCTGCTGAGAAGGAATCTGACAAGCAGAAGGCTGATAGTGAAAAGAAGCCCGAGGAAGGCCCCAAGCCTACCGACGAAAAGAAGGCCGAGCCTGAGAAAAAGCCGGCACTCAAGCCCGCCGAGCCTGCTGCCAAGAGCCAGCCGATTCTCAAGGCTGCGCCCGCTTCCCCGGCTCCCCTGAAAAAGCTCAAGCTTGCCACCCCGGCCACGGCAGAGAAACCCGAAGTCAAACCGGCAACAGCGACTAAACCCGCTGAGCCTAAGGCTGAAGAGAAGCCCGCTGAACCCAAGGCCGAAGAGAAGCCCGCTGAGACCAAGACCGAGGAGAAGCCCGCTGAGACCAAGACCGAGGAGAAGCCCGCTGAAACCAAGACCGAAGAAAAGCCCGCTGAACCCAAGGCCGAGGAGAAGCCCGCTGAACCCAAGACCGAAGAGAAGCCCGCTGAACCCAAGACCGAAGAGAAGCCCGCTGAACCCAAGGCCGAAGAGAAGCCCGCTGAACCCAAGACCGAGGAGAAGCCCGCTGAGACCAAGACCGAAGAGAAGCCCGCTGAGACTAAGACCGAAGAGAAGCCCGCTGAGACCAAGACCGAAGAGAAGCCCGCTGAACCCAAGGCATGAATCAAGCCTGAACCCGCTCCTGCAAATCTGCTGAAGCAGTAATCATGAAGGACTACGCCAACCCAGCTTTACTCCTGATTGTCATAGCGCTTCTCTCGTGGAAAGTGAGTCTTGGCATAGAAACGCCGTCCTCTGTTGAGGTATGGCTGCTGACGTTGTGCGCCACAGGTTTTGTAGTGAACGGCTTGCTGAGTATTGCCCGGGCACTGGCCCATCGCAGAGCAGTCATGTCTGTGGTATGGTCCTGCGTTTTCCTGATTTTCGGCAGCTGCGGGTGGGTGGCTCTGCGCCAGGAAAAAGACTACCGCGCAGAAATTGCCGCGTTTAACGAACTGAACACCCGCTGGCAACATGAGCAAGGTAACCCCTTTATTCTGGCCGATGAAGAAGGCCGCACGCTCCCTGAACTTGCAGCTATTCTGGGCAAGAAGACGGCACTGAGCAATCTGCTGGCACTACCTGAGGCTGCCCAGGCCCAAAGCGTGATTCTCCGCGCCGCACTCTGCGCTGCCGAAAATGGTCGCCACGAGATTCTCACCCAGCTGGCTCAGCAAAGGGGTGGTTTCGATTTCAACCGCATGAGCGAAGGGCGCACCCCTTTGGTGGCAGCCGTGCTCAGCGATAACCGCAAAAGTGCGGAGGTGCTGCTCAATTTGAACGCAGACCCGAATCTTTGCGATGAAAACGGGGTTTCCCCGCTCATGCATGCCGTCATCAATAATAACCCTGCGTTAGCCAGGCTGCTCATTGAGCGAGGAGCAGATCCCAGCCTCAAAGACAGCACTGGCCGCGACGCTGCGAGCTGCTCTCGCTCTGACCTGATGGACGCCATTCTCGCGCCCTCGCAGAAATGACGGATTAACAGCTTGCACTTCTCATTGTGTTTGCTTAGACTAACACACATGACGCAACAAGGTTTCAGCGTTTCCGGAATGAGCTGCGCCGCCTGCTCTGCCCGGGTGGAAAAGGTCGTAGGGGAGCTTCACGGCGTGCAGCAGGTTCAAGTAAATCTGCTGACCCGCAGCATGCGCGTTTTCTACGATGAAACCCAGGTGAATGAAAATGGCATCGTTGCAGCAGTGGAAGCTGCCGGCTATGGAGCTTCAACAGCAGGTGGCTCTGCACCCGATGATTTGCGCATAAAACGGAGACTTCTCTATTCATTTTTATGCCTCGTGCCGATGGTAGCCTTACACCATTTATGGCATGATCCATTATCGGTTCTCTTTCAGTTTGTTCTACTGATTCCCATCATCGTTCTCAACCGCAAATTCTTCATCTCCGGAGCCAAGGCGGCACGGCATGGAGCCGCCAACATGGACACCCTGATTTCACTGGGTGCAGTGGCGGCCATACTATATAGTCTGACAGACCTGCTGGTATTGCGCACAGGCGCGGCCTACGTAGAATCAGCCGGCATGATTCTCACACTCATCACCCTGGGCAAGTGGCTGGAAGCCCGCGCGACCGGCCACACCGGAGATGCTCTCAGCAAATTGAAAGCACTATTGCCCCAGAACGCCGTAGTGCTCCGCAATGGCGGAGAGCATACCATTCCGGCAGATGAAGTGGCGACCGGTGACTGTCTGATGATTGCAGCCGGCGCCCGCATCCCGGTAGACGCCGAGGTAACGGAGGGCTGCTCGGCCATCGATGAATCCAGCCTTACCGGTGAGAGCATGCCAGTATCCAAAGAACCGGGCAGTCGCATCTTTGCCGGTACCATCAATGGCAACGGCGCTCTCAAAGCCACTGCCCTTTGCCGAAGCAAGGAATCAGCACTCTGCAATATCATTCACCTGGTGGGTGAAGCTGCCGCAACCAAAGCCCCCATTGCGCGCATGGCCGATAGCATTTCACGCATCTTTGTACCTTATGTGGTCGGTATTGCAGTGCTCACTGCCGGGCTCTGGCTCATTTCCGGGGCCACCCTCTCCTTTTCCATGGGCTGCGCCATCGCTGTACTGGTCGTTTCATGTCCCTGCGCTCTGGGACTCGCCACACCGGTAGCCATCATGGCCGGCGCCGGTAAAGGTGCTGAAAATGGCATCCTCTTCCGGGATGGCGCCACCATGGAGCAGGCGCGAAACGCCTCCACCATCATTCTGGACAAAACCGGAACCATCACGGCAGGCAAGCCGGTTGTCATCTCGGTTATTCCCGCTCCCTCGGTGTCTAAATCAGAATTATTACAGCTTGCCATTTCTCTCGAACAGAACAATTCGCACCCTCTTGCTCAATGCATAAGAAGCCTCTGCACTGTTTATACACCCAAACCTGTAGAGTCTCTTGAATATGTAGCGGGACGCGGAATTGCCGGTTCAATCAACAACGCGCCGGCGCTGGCTGGAAATGAACGATTCATGACCGAGCGCGGCATCAGCATTGATGCAAGTGCGCCGGAAGGCACAACACCCATTTACTTTTCCCTCGCGGGCCAATACAAAGGGATGATAGTAGTGGCGGACCCCATCAAACCCGACAGCGCAGCCGCTGTTGCAGAGATGAAGAAAGCCGGGCTCAGAGTACTCATGATGAGCGGAGACCGCGAGGAGGCGGTGCGCCACATAGCGGGCCAGGCCGGAATTGATGAGTACTACGCCGAAGTTACCCCGCAGGATAAAGAAGCAAAAGTCCGCCAGCTGCAATCTGAGGGACACTGCGTAGCCATGGTGGGAGATGGAATCAATGATGCGCCGGCCCTGACCCGGGCGGATGTAGGCATTGCAATCGGAGCCGGCACAGATGTGGCCATAGAAAGCGCCGGTATCATTCTGGTGCGCAGTGAGCTGACAGATGCCGTAGCAGCGCTGAAGCTGAGTCGCGCAGTCATCCGCACTATCCGCCAGAATCTGTTCTGGGCATTTTTCTATAACATTCTCACCATTCCGCTGGCAGCCGGAGCCTATTACCCCTTCACCGGCTGGCTGCTCACACCTGCGGTGGCAGCAGCAGCCATGAGCCTCAGCAGCCTCTTCGTTGTCTGCAACGCGCTGCGCCTACGCAAGCTGACTCTGATTCACCCCACACCACAACACATGAACACCACTACTATTTCCGTACACGGCATGATGTGCCCCCATTGCGAGCGCCACGTCACGCAGGCGTTGAGCGCCCTGCCCGGTATCACAGATGTGAAGGCTGACCACAAGTCAGACAGCGTGACCATTACGTCCGAAGCTCCCGTGGATGAAGTCCTGCTGGCAGCCACCATCAAGGAAGCCGGCTACGATTACAAGGGGGTGTGCTGATACCTCAGCATTCCTCGTAATCCTGAATCAATTCCACAAAGGCACGCAAGCCATGCGTGCGCAACCAGGGGCCCACGCCTTTAAGCCGCTCTGCGGCTTCCATGGTCGTGGGCTTCACTGTGGCCATAGCGCGCAGCGTATCGTTGTGCATGATGCGGTAGGCCGGCATATTGAACTCCGCAGCCAAATCCCGGCGCAGCTCTGCCAGGTGCTCATAGAGTTCCTTATCCAGCCGCCCGAGGCCCATACTCTGCAACAGCTGCTGCGTTTTATCGCGCTTCACTGCAGGGGCGGGCCGGCGACCTGCGGAGCTCCACGTGCGCAGCGACAAGCGGGGCACCGCGCGGCTCTGCATCACCTCCTCGCCCTGCGGCGTAAGTGTGATGAGCGGCATATCCCCACCGGTGCTCTGCAACAGACCGGCCTCATGCATCGCGCGGAAAAGCGCCTTCATCTTCGCATCCGTCAGATTTTTCAGAATGCCATAGGTTGAAAGCGAGGTGAGATACTGGTGCATGGAGGCATTTCTGGCGCCTCGAAGCATATCCATAATCTTGCCGCGGCCGTAGATAGCCACCCACTCACCCTCTGCCCCGCGTTTCGAGGCGCGAGCCACGCCGGCCAATGCTTTCCGCACGGTGAGCAGGTCGTCGCCGCTCACCTCCTCGCGCTCATTGCTGCCGGAGGCGGCGCACACATCACAGTGCCCGCAGGGTTCTGCCCCGGTCTCACCGAAATAATCGAGAATCCACTGCTGGCGGCAACCCATGGAGTACGCAAAACGCGTCATGGATTCAATCTTGAGGTGGTCGCGGCGGGCTTTTTCTTCCAGCGCTGCGCGGTCAATATCCAGGCATTCGAAATTAAGTTCCGGCTTGAGCAGCCGCGTTCCCTTGGTCAGCTGGCCGGGTACATCAAAGCGCTGGATGGCACCGGCGTGAATCAGGCAGGAAAGCGCCGTGCCCACAGCCATGGGATTCACCTCCTTCCCCATGCGCTCCGCCATGGCATCCACGGTGATGTGCAACTCATGCGTGGTCGGGTCGCTCTCAAAACGCAGGAAATTATACAGCGCTCGTATCAGAGTGACCGGTGGGTTGCTGCCCTCGAAAAAGAACTCCTGCGTCTTCAGGTCGGCATGATTGAACAGCAGCTCACACACGGCGGGGTTGCCATCTCGCCCGGCGCGCCCGGCTTCCTGGTAGTAGGCCTCCACGCTGCCGGGAATTTCAAAATGCACCACAAAGCGCACATCTGAACGATCAATGCCCATGCCGAAAGCATTGGTGGCCACCACCACATCGGCCCTGCCGGAAACAAAGGCATTCTGCGAGAACTCGCGTTCCTCATCTGTCATGCCGGCGTGGTACGCCACCACATTCAGATGCTGCGAGCTCAGCTCCTCGAACACCAGCATCACATTCTTGCGGGTGGAGCAATAGATAATGCCTGTTTTCCAGCGGGAAACGACCTTGAGAATGCGCTCAAACTTGGCCTTTCGACTCTCACAGTGGGTAATCCCGAAATCAAGATTATCGCGGGCGAAGCCGCTGATAACCACCGCGGGCTCGCGCAATTGCAGCGTCCCCAGAATATCCTCCCGCACATGTTCCGTGGCTGTGGCGGTAAGCGCCACCGTCTGCGGGTAGCCCAGAGCTTCGCGCACGCGCCCCAACCGCAGGTAATCCGGGCGGAAATCGTGGCCCCACTGGCTCAGGCAGTGGGCTTCATCCACCGCCAGAAGGGATATCTGCAGCCCACGCAGCAGCGACATGAAAGACTCTTGAGCAAAACGCTCCGGCGCCACGTAGATGATTTTCAACTCCCCCTGGCGCAGCGCCTGCATCACCTGGCGGTATTCCTCTGCACCAAGGGAGGAATTGACCGCAGCCGCAGGAATGCCCCGCGCCTGCAGCGCATCCACCTGGTCCTTCATGAGCGCAATGAGCGGCGAAACCACCACGGTAAGCCCCTCTCGGCAAAGAGCCGGCAGCTGGTAACAGAGCGACTTACCTCCGCCCGTTGGCATGATTCCCATGGCATCCTGCCCGGCCATAATCGCCTGCACCACTTCCGCCTGCCCGGGGCGCAGCTCCTCAAAACCAAAAAAGGTCTTGAGCGCCTGCTGCGTATCGGGTATTTCGCGGAATGCTGTCATGCGCCGTTATTTTAGCTCAATCCGGAGAAATGGCAAGTTACTTTCACGCCACTCCTGGAAAAATGCACGTCTCACGCGCGCAATACCAGAAACGCAGTCAGCAGCGGCACAGCGCAGGCCCAGACAGTATGGCTGCGCCGCACCGGCTCCTGCGGCAGTAAGGCGGCCAGACGCGCGTTGCGCTTGAATCGCCAGGTACGGCGGCGCATGGCCAGGTGCAGATTGCGACGGAGGACAAACAGGGCGGACTTTTTATTTTCAATTTCGGGTATCATAGGGATGGGAATTGGGTATAGGGTTATAGGATAATCTCTGCCCCACCGACCATCTCACCAGAGCACAACTCGACTATTCATCTGTTCTCGTCGGCTCGGCATAGGGTAGTCAGGGAGCTTCAACGCATGCATACTAACAAATATTCCCTGCCTCGGCAAGCTCAATTTTCATTTTTGCCTCATTTCGTCCCGGGCGTTACGCACTAATTCCTTGACCCCTGGCAGCAGTAGGAATAAAATAACGAAAATCTTCAACGATTGCCGCCCTTGCGGCATCCTAACAGAAATTATAAGCTCCGCCATGAATTATCGATACATCCTCCCCCTCCTCGCGCTCACGGTCGGCACCGCCATCATCCATGCCCAGGAAAAAACCGCCCCCGCCGCGGTACAGCAGGAAGCAGCAGAGCTGCAGACCGATGCTCAGATTACCAGCGGAGAACTCCCCAATGGCGTGAAATACATCATCCGCCCGACAGCAGAACCCCAGGGCCGTGCCAGCGTGCGTCTGCATGTGAACGTAGGCTCGCTGGATGAACAGGAGCATGAAAAAGGTATTTCTCACCTCCTTGAGCACCTGGTATTCAACGGCTCGCGCCACTTTAAGCGAGGAGAGCTTATCCCCACCATGCAACAGCTTGGCCTAGGATTCGGCGGCGATGCCAACGCATACACCAGCCTGCTGGAAACGGTGTACATGCTTGACCTGCCCAACCTGAAGGATGAAACGGTGAACTTTGCCTTCACCATCATGCGTGACTTTGCGGATGGAGCCACTCTGGAGGACTCTGCCATTGACCACGAGCGCGGTATTGTGAAAAGCGAGCTTTATGCCCGAGACTCCGCCAGCTACCGCTCCATGATTGCCATGCTGCGCCACGCTGCCCCCGGCACCCGACTGGCCGATTACCTGCCCATCGGCACAGAGGAGGTCATCATGGGCGCTCCATATGAGGTTTTCCGCAATTATTACAAGACCCACTACGTAGCCCGTAACATGACAGTAGTGGTCACCGGCGATTTTGAACCCCAGACAGCAATCGGGTGGGTGGAGAAGCACTTCGGGGGCATGGAGGATACCCCCCCCGCCGCCCGCATTGCCCCCGGTACCCCGGACAACCTGGGCCCGGCAGAAGTCGTGGTAGAAAACCCGGAAAGTGCCCTGCTGAACATGAGCATTGCCATTTCCAACCCCTGGAAATTCGAAGCAGATACCCTGCAGCAGCGTATAAAAGACATGCCGCTGGAGCTGGCAGCTGCCATGCTCAACCAGCGTCTGGCACGCATGGCTCGCGAAGAATCCAGCCCATTCCAGAATGCAGGAATCTCCAAGGAAGGGCTCTATCAGGCCGCTGATCTGTTCAACCTGAGCATCAGCGCCGCGCCCGAAAAATGGCAGGCGGCCATGGAGACGGCCCTGCTGGAGTTGCGCCGCGCCTGCCAATACGGATTCAGCGCCACCGAGCTGGCCGAAATCACAGCCCAGATTCGCGCAGTCTATGCCCGCCAGCTCAACAGTTGGGAAACCACAGATGCCGCCTACATGGCCAACAGACTTATCGACGCCATCTCCGAGCACGATGTGATGACCGACCCGGCGGAGGATTTACGCGCCTTTGAGGCAGGTATCGCCAGCATCATGCAGAATCCGGACCTCTGCCGCCGCGCCCTGGCCGAGGCATTTGACAGCGCCCGCGCCAAGCTCATGATAAGCGGTGCGCAGGTACAGGTAATCACGGGAGATACCCTGCGCAGCGTCTTTGATAAAGTAATGCAGCAGGAAGTGACGCCGCCCGTTGTAGAGGAATTGCCGCCCTTTGCCTATGATAAGATTGGTGAACCCGGCAGCATTGAACAGCAGGCTGTCATCGAAGACCAGGGCGTTACCACCATCACCCTTTCCAACGGAATCCGCGTGAATCTGAAACCCGTGGACTTCTCCAAGGGCAGCATCAGCGTGAATGCCCACATTGACGGCGGCTCCCTCCGCCTTACCCACACGCCGGGCCTGGATAGTATGGCCGGCAGCGTCATGCGCCAGGGCGGACTGGAAGCTCACGACCTTACCGAACTCGAAAAAATTCTGGCAGGTCGCAACGTGGGCGCCAGCTTCGGCATGAGTGCCGACCGCTTCAGCATGAGCGGCACCACCACCGCGGCCGATTTTGAACTGCAGTGCAAACTGCTGGCGGCCAGTATTCTGCACCCGGGCTACCGCAATGACGGAGAAATGCTCCTGCGCCGCCAGCTGACCGCCCTTTACAACCGCTACGAAACCACCCCCAACGGCGCCTATGGGCTGCAGGCTCCCCGAGCCATGTACGGCAATGACGCCCGATTCACCATTCCTGAGCGCTCTCAGCTCGAGGCCTGCACCACCGCCCAGGTGAAAGCTGCGCTCTCCCCCTGGCTGCAGAACGGCGCCATGGAAGTGAGCATCGTGGGCGATTTCAAGGTGGAGGAGGTACTGCCGGTCATTCAACGCACCTTCGGCGCCATGCCGGCCCGCAATCGGGAGTTCACCCCGCTCACCGAAGCGGAAACCAGTGTGACCCAGGTGAAGTGGGGGCAGCGCGCATTCCTGCCCTACACCACCGATCTGGATAAAACCATCGTGGCACAAGTGCGTCCCTGTGGCGATGGCATGGACCAGCGCCGCAACCGTCGTCTGGCCGTGCTCACCGCCATCACCCGCCACAAGCTCTTCGACGGCATCCGCGCCCAGCTGGGTGAAACCTACTCCCCCTCGGTGCGGCTGGCTACCAACAGCAGCCTGAGCAACGCCGCCACCATCACCACCATCAGCGCCGGCGTGGTTGGAAACCGAGTGAAGGTCAACACCGCCATGGATGCCATCCTCATGGACCTGGGTCAGGGCAAAATAACTCAGGACGACCTTGATTGCGCCCTGCGCCCCTACATTGCCAGCACACAGAAAAATCTGCGCACCACCGGCTATTGGAACAGCGCGCTGGCTCGTCTGCAGAGCGATGAGCGCCAGCTGCCCCTGATGCGTGGTCTGGTGGAAGATGTGAAGAGCATCACCCTGGAAGAAATCCAGCAGCTTGCCCGCGAAGTGTTCGGCCCGCAGGATAAGACTAACTACTTCTTCACCATGCCTGCCGGCAGCGTGCCAGCAGAGGAGGCCGCCCCCTCCGAAACACCCGCACCGGATGAAGCCCCGGTGACGCAGCCGACTGTTTCCTACACCATCATCAGCTCAGCGGCCACCATGGCTGACCCGGCTTGGGCGGCAGTAGCCGAAACATTAAAAAAAAAACGACAGTCTGATGTAGCCATCATCACGCTGCCGGAGCTGACGGAAGAGACGATTGCCGCGGCTCTGCGCAGCACCGGCGCCCGCTATGCGGCCTGTGTACTGCGCCCGGCAGAAGTGGACCGCACGCTGGTAAACAACCTGCACCGCGCCGCCCGCCGCGTAGATGATGACCCCTGGGGCGATTGTATCTGGGGCATCATCACAGGCCATAGTGCAGAGGATGCTCTGCGTATAGCTGAAGCGGAAAAACCGCTTGTTATCAAACGTTTGCTGGCCACCACCAATGTGGGGCACCACCGTTTCGAGCACAGCTGCTGCATCACCGACTGGGGCGGCGCCCCTGTACGTGAGCAAAGCGGTTACACAGAACCCACCACTAAAACCTATCCGGAAGAACCGGAGAACGACCAACTGCTGAGCGTATTCTCCCAGCAGTTGGAAACCCAGGCTCCACAGCTGGTGATAACCTCCAGCCACGCCACCCAGTTCAACCTGGAAATGCCTTTCAGTCGTGGTCTCATCTTTTCGTATGGCAACAGGTTCCATAATCTTCCCGCGCACCAGTTGCCGCGCTTCGGCAAGCCGCTGACAGATGCCTTATGCGGTGATTATGCCAAAATAGACAAACTCTCTGCCGAATGCAGCATCGTGGAACCGGACGGAGAGCCCCGAGTCTGGATCGCAGCAGGCAACTGCCTGTTCGGCAATGCCCAGCGCAGCGAGCACAGCATGGCCGTAACCGCACTTTCCGGCTACACCTGCAACCAGGTGGTTGGCTACACGGTACCCTCCTGGTTTGGAGAGAGTGGCTGGGGCACATTGGGCACATTCATGGGCAACACAGACGGCACCTCCCTGGCAGAAGCATGGTTCCTGAACAACCAGTTCCTGCTCAACCGCACCATGCAGCTGCACCCCCGACTGCTCAATGTAAAATTCAACAGCCCGAAGTTCTCGCCAGCTGAACTCATTCCCCAGTTGATTGACCAAAAAATCATGGTCGAAGAAAACTCGGTTAAAGATGCGCTCGGCCTCGTACACGACCGCGATGTGCTCGCATTCTACGGTGACCCTGCATGGCAGGCCGTGGTGGATTCCTCGCATGCCAAGGCGCCTTTCGCCATCAACTGGCAGTCGCCTAAAAACTTCACCATCACCGCCAATTACGACACCAAGGAGCGCTGCGCCGTCTGGTTCCCCTCAGCTGAAACAGGAAAAGACGCAACCGGGTGCAATGTTCCCGGCGCCGTGTTCACCAACGATTTCATTCTTTTCCCCACTCTGGAACTCAAGAAAGGTGAATCCCTCAGTGTTGAAATCCAATAAAACCCCATGAAACATCTCATACTCGGTCTTGCGCTGCTCGCAACTCCCTGCCTTGCCGACACGTGCGAACCTACGATTTCTACGGCAGCAATCCCGGCAGAGCATCCGTTCTTCCGGACGGCACCGCTGCCGGAGTGGTCGAAAATGACACCCCAGCAGCTCTTAGTGGACACTCGGGCTGCCCTGGAAGAGGCAAAAGCACAACGCCGGCGCATCCTCCAGGTTACACCGGAAACCGCAACCTTTGAAAACACCTTCCTGGCCGCAGCCCGCGCCAATGTTGAGCAACGGCAGGTGCAGGGCTACATGATGCACCTCATGAATGTGGCATCCACCCCGGAACTCATGCACGCGCAGAACGCCATGCAGGCCGAACTTGCCAAATTCCAGGCTGAATCAGGTGAAGAATCCGCCATCGGCAAACTGCTGGAAGAAGTTTCAAAAGCCCCCTGGGTTCAGGAACTCAGCCCCGCCCGCAAACGCTTTGTGCAGCAGACACTGGAGCGCCAGCAGAAAAACGGAGCCAAACTCACACCGGAAAAGCGGAAGCGACTGGCTGAAATCAACCAGGAGGTTCGCAAGCTCAGTCTCCAATTCCACAAGAACCTCGGCGCTCCTCCACCAGCCTGGGAACTTGAAGTAACCGATCCCGCCATGCTCGCCGGCATGCCGGAACACTGGATGAAACGAGCCGCCGAACTCGCAAAGAAAAGAGGGATAGCCACCGATGAAAAACCAGCCTGGCTTATCATCCCGGGCAATGCACAGGCCGTGCTCACCCATTGCGAAGTCGAGGCAACCCGCCGCCAATGCTGGCTGGCCACCAGCACCCACCTTCAGGAAAATGAGCCACTCATCTATCGCACCATGGAGCTGCGCCACGAATGTGCCCGACTGCTCGGCTTCAATACATTTGCCGATATGCAGGCCTCGGAGCGCATGACCGGCAGCGGCCAGAAAGCCCTCGACTTTGTTGATGGCATGCTCAACGCGCTCAAGCCGCTCTACGATGCCGAAACGGCTGCCTACCTGGCACGCCTGAGCAAAGCCAAGGGAGAACCCATCACCCGACTCAATCCCTGGGATGAGGCCTACCTGTCCCACCGAGCCCCGGCCCCGGCCACAGCCGGCTTCAACTTCAGCAAAATCACCCCCTACCTGGAGGCAGAGCGTGTGCTGCGCGGCATGATGCAACTGTGGGAACAAATGCTCGCCATCCGCATCTGCGAGCAGCCCACTGTCCACCTCAGCCCCGGCACCCCCCACCCTGTAGACAAAGTGGAAGTATGGCATGAATCCGTGCGATTCTATACTGTGCACGATACAAAGACAGGCCGCCACCTCGGTTCCTTCTACCTGGATTTATACCCGCGTGAAGGCAAACGAGGCGACGGCTGGACCACCCCCCTGCGTTTCGGGCACGATGGGGAGCCACATCTGGCCGCCATTGTGGCCAACATTACCCCTCCCGGCACACCGCACCTGCTGAATCATGGAGACATGTACGTACTCTTCCACGAGTTCGGGCACCTTATGCACATGCTGCTGGGGCACCCGGAGCTCTCCGAATACCACGCCATGAGCGTAGAAAAAGATTTCATCGAAATGCCCAGCCAGCTACAGGAACAGTGGATCTGGGAGCCCGAAGCCCTTGCAACCTTTGCCGTGCACCACAAAACAGGTGAGCCCCTGCCCGCCGAGTTGGCACGCGAGCTATACGAGAACCGTTACCAATCCTCCGTTTCAGCCACCATGCGCATGCTGCGCCACGCCAAGCTCGACCTGGAAATCAACCTGCACTTCCATGAGAAGTTCAAAGGCCGCCCGCTGGATGAAGTTGCAGCCGAGCTGCTAGAGCCCTGGCAGCTTCCCTACAGCGCACCCACCCCCAGCGACATGCGCTCCGTGCACCATACCATGAACCCCGGCTACGCCGCCAGCTTCTACACCTACATCTGGTCTGAAGCCATGTCTATGGACGCTTTCTCCCGCTTCAAGGCAGAAGGCATCCTCAACCCGACCACCGGTGCCGCCTACCGCAAATGCATCCTGGAGCCCGGTGGCAGCAAACCCGCCCTCGAACTCTTCCGCGACTTCATGGGCCGGGAACCTGATTCCAAAGCCTTTATTCAGCGTTTTAATCCATAAGTCCGCGCCATCGGCGCGGATATCGTCTGCACCGCAGGTGCAGATATCGTCCACGCCCCAGGCGTGGATATCGTCCGGCCGCTCAGCGGCCGGATTTCGTTTTCCCTGTGGCGCGTAGCTCTGCAATCTCGCATTCGTTGGGAAAAGCCCCTCCCTTCGGGACTAAAGTCCCGTGCCTCGATATAGTCACAGCTCCCCTGGCCGTCAGGCGCAGCTGACTCTATATATCCAAAAATCGTGTAGGGGGCTTTCGCCCCCTCACACACCACCGTACGTGCCTTTTATGGCATACGGCGGTTTCCTAACCTTTACAGACTACGCTCTGCAATGAGACTAACCCCTGTTTCCTGAACCACTCCTTTCCCATGGCTCGGTGGGACTCCTTAGTCTTGGATAGTCGCCACCACCCTTTCCCTGACCCTGCTACCATAAAGGCATGGTCTTCTCTGACCCCTTCATCTCGCAGGAAGCAGGCTATGGTGTAGACGCGTTTGCTCTGTTTGAGTTTGATTACTCTCAGCTTGCGTCTTACCCATCCATCCAGCTTTTCTGCCTTCTTTTGTATCGCTGCCAGTTTGTAATAGTTACCCCAGCCGCGTATATAGGCGTTGAGTTCCTCTATCGTCTCTCCGAGTCGGCGACTTCGGTTTCGGCGGGTGATTTCGCGGATTTTCTCCTTGAATTTCGCCACCTTTTCCTTGCCTACTCGTAATGCGCCTGCTGCTCCTATAATGTAGCCGAGGTAAGGACATTCGCTCGCGCTAACCACTTTGCTTTTCTCGCGGTTGACTTTGAGTTTCAGGTTGTTTTCCAGATAGCGCGTCACACTGCTGAGTACCCGCTTCGCTGCCGCCATGGTCTTCACCATGATGATGCAGTCGTCCGCGTATCGGCAAAACTTGTGTCCGCGTCTCTCCAGTTCCTTGTCAAAATCGTCCAGCAGCACGTTGGCCAGCAGTGGAGAGAGAGGTCCTCCTTGCGGTGTTCCCTCTTCCCGTTCATGTCTCATGCCCCGCTCGTCTATCACCCCTGCCTTGAGCATTTGGCGGATGTAGTAGAGCAGTCGCTTGTCCGATATCTTCCTCTTCAGGCGTGCCATAAGCACGTCGTGGTTCACCTTGTCGAAAAACTTTTCCAAGTCCAGGTCGACCACCATACTGCGGCCTCCCTGCGCGTATGTGCTTGCGCTGCGCAAGGCATCATGGGCGCTTCGATTCGGGCGAAATCCATAACTTGACTCGCTCATCTGCGGGTCGAGTATGGGGGTGAGCACCTGCACAAAGGCTTGCTGGACGATGCGGTCAATAACCGTCGGTATACCCAGTTTTCGCTCCCCTCCATTGGGCTTGGGGATGCTCTTTCCCCTTACGTCCTGTGGTTGGTAGCTGCCCTGTAACAGGCTTTGTCTCAGTTCTCCCGGATGTGCTCTGAGCCATTCGGCCACGTCGTCGATGCTCATTCCATCGACTCCGGCAGCCCCTCCATTGCTCTTCACTTTCCGGTATGCCCTGCGGAGGTTGCCGGGGTCGGCTATGGCCTCCAGCAGGCGTTCGTCCCAGTTCAGTTCCTCCTTCCACGCCGCAAACACTTGCTGCTCCCGCTTTGGGGTAGCTGTGGGAATTGCACCCTCACCACTCCCAAGTGGGCGCGCCCATTCTGCCAGAGTTGTGAAATCAAACTCAGGCTGATATGTAACGCCTTGGCTCTGCTGCTCCATGTTCATGGGTATCCGGCTGAATTGTCCGGTTTGGATTCGGCCCTTCCCCGCAGGAGGGCGGGTACTATGACCTCTGCTGACTCCCGTTGCTCCTTCCTTGCGCATCGCTGCGCTCGTAGCCGTCTGTTGCAGCAGAACAACGGGTCTCTCAGGATAAGGCACGCAGCTTTCACACAGTGCAAGCCGAATTTACCATGCGCACTCTTGACAGAGTATCGGGCGTGGGCATCCACAGCTGCTTCACCTCGTGCGCTTTGGCCTTCTATTCGGTTCTTGTTCATCCTGTCTGTGTTTCGCCTCCGGCTTCCTCTCCACCCCACATTACTGTGACGCAGTTGCCTTTGGCTATTTGATTCCGCCCTGTCAGCGGCTCATTGGGGACTTCCACCCCAGTTACGTGTCATGCCTGACGTACTGATGAAGCCCCAGATTCTTTCGAATCTGGGGCTTCTTTTACCCTGGCAGCTATCTACTCCCGGAGCTCGCGCTGCGAGCGCAGGCCTCGGCGTAGCTGCGCAGCCGCGGAGACGGGTCGCGGGACGGCTTTTGCCTTGGGCTTCCCAATAGGTGGCTCTTTGCGCTGCCCCTGCTCCATAGGAAACGAAATCCAGCCTGCGGCTGGTCGATATCCGGCTTTGCCGGACGATATCCACACTGCGTGTGGACGATATTTGCGAGCCAGGGCTCGCAAACGATGAAGCCCCAGATTCTTTCGAATCTGGGGCTTCTTTTACCCTGGCAGCTA
>JAGBDZ010000067.1 GCA_017937215.1 Akkermansia sp.
CCGCGATAGCGGCGGAACCCTGGGTATGGTACAAAGAATGACCGGAACCCCGGAGCGTAGCGGAGTGGGTGGCAGAAGCTTTGGCTTAGTGTTTTAGCTGCGCTTTCTGCCACCCGCTCACTTCGTTCGGGGTTCTGATATATTCTTCGTTTTACCCAGCGTTCCGCCGCGTGGCGGCTCCACGCTGGGCTATGATTCTGTCGCCCTTGCGGGCTCAAGTTTCCGCTCGCCTGCGGCTCGCCAAAGTCCAATTTATCGCGCACTTATTTTGGACTAAAGTCTCGTGCTGCGACAATCGTTACTCTGCGGTTCCGTAGAATCGCTGCATGAAGGCGGGGTTCTGCTCGCGGTATAGCGTTTCGGCCATGTCATCGGCGAGCTGGATGAGGCGCTGCTGGAGGTTGCAGAGGAAGGGAGAAACGCGGTTGATATGGCCGGTGGCGGCGTAGTTGGTGCAGCCGCAGGTGTTGAGGCAGCGGTGGCGCAGCACGCAGAGTTTGCATTCGGGGGTGGCATTGCCGCGCGTGGCGATGATGTAGTTCTGCCGGGCGCGGTCGATGCCGCTGTGCACATTGCCGAAGCTGATGGCGGGGTCATCGCCATCGCCGACCATGCGGGAGCAGGGGAAGAAGTTGCCATCCACCGAGACGGCTATTTCCCGCTCGCCGATGTGGCAGCGCAGGCAGTTTTCCCCCTGGCTGCGCAGGTGGGAGATGATTTTGCCTTCCAGACACTCCAGCTGCATGGGGTGGCCGATGCGGTAGGAGTTCGTGACGTCTCTTGCCACCAGCTCCAATTGCTGGCTCAGGGTGGCAAAATGCTCGTCCGACCACTCGCTCCAGTAGTCGAAATTGAGGCCGATGGGGCCGCGGTAGTGCCCATGCAACCAGAGAACGCCGCTGCGCAGGTGGATGCAGTTGGCTGGGTTCACCACGCAGATGACCTTGCTGCGCAGCCGGGGTGTATCGGCGATAAGCTCCAGTGCATCAGCGACTTGTTTGTGGCTGCCGCGGCCGCCGGGAAAGCAGCGGTTCGTGTTGTGCATGTCTGCTGAGCCATCGATGGAGAGACCCACGAGGAAATCCCGCCCGGCCATCCAGTCCAGTTTTTCCTGGGTGAGCAGCGTGCCATTGGTGGTGATGCCGAAGCGGATGCGGGTGCCGCTGCCTTCTGCCTTCTGTTGAATCCAGTAGCAGCAGTGTTGTAACAGGGGCCATTCCAGCAGGGGCTCACCGCCAAAGAAGGAAATATCCAGGTTACGGTTGGTCTGTTGCGCTTCTGCCAGGGCAATATCAAGGGCTCGCTCTGCCGTTTTCTGCGACATAGCGTGCGCGTACTTGCGACCTGCGTAGCAATAGCGGCAGCGCAGGTTGCAATTGTGTGTCAGGCACAGTGTGAGCGTCAGATTCCCCGGCATTTATTCTTCGTCCGTATCCGGTGTGTAGGGAACATCGCCACCCAGGATTTCGGGAGGTTCTCCGCCCAGCTTGACGGGCTGTTCCGGCGCGACAGGCGGTTTGCACCCTACTGCACCAGGAATCTGTTGCTGGTTTTCTGTGGGTGTCGGATTTTGTTCAAAAGGCACAATGCCCGGCACCTTCTGCTTATCGCATCCGGTGAGCACAGCGCCTACCATGGCCACGAGCGTGGGGTAGAGCGGGGCGGACTTGCTGCTGGAGGGCTTGATTTTCATCCCCTTTATTCTATGCCTGTTTCGTATGCGGCGCAAGTAAAAAAATGCGCATCCGAGCCGCACGAACAGATCCCCGATTTGAAAAAGATAGCATCGGCTCGGAACTTTGCCGGAGCACGGGACTTCTTTCCCGATTAACCTCGCCGTGATTTCAGAACTGATCTTATATGGATTGATGGAGCAACATGAGTAATAGCGAGTCAGTGTGCCTATTCGTACTTGACTCTTCTTGTTTAGTGTGTTCTTTATTATGGTATGAATACTAACAGCGGAGCTGCAGCTGAGATTGCCGATAGTCATGTGGTGGGAACGGCGGGATTCTCTTGGTCTGCTTCAACTGCTCTGAAGGGTGTGGCTGTTTTGCTGATGGTGTTTCATCATTGTTATGGTTTCCCTCAATGGTTCGTATCACCGGATTTAATTCCTAGTGTCTTGGGGGGGGTAACGAGGGCGTGTGCCGGCCATGCTAAAATATGTGTGGCTATTTTTGCTTTTCTGACTGGTTGGGCATACTATCGACACAAGGATAAAAGTCTGGGATATACGCTCAGAAAGATAGTTGGCCTGATGGCAGATTTTGCAGTGATATTGTTTTTCGTGATGCTCATCGCTTGCTTGTTTTGCGGCTACAAGTTAAGTTGTTTTAATATATTGAGCGAATTTCTTCCTTTCTCCGATCTGCACCGGCTGGTCTTGTTTTCCTGGTACATAGGATTCTATGTCATCATGATGTGCCTGTTGCCGTTTCTGGAATCTACGTGTCAGGTGAAGAATGTGTGGTGTCGTATCGTGTTGTGGCTGGCTGCAGGTATATGTCTGGTGTTTTCTACTGCCATTCTGAACATCCCGCATCTGACCGTCTGGTTTCCATGTGCTGTCTCCGGATATGCATGTTCCCGGCTTTGCCTGTTTGAAAAAGTATGTTCGTATTGGCAACGCAGGAGCTGCGCAGCTGTTACCGCCATTGTCTTTTTCTTGCTAGCCGGCGTTACATCCATATTAAGTGGCGGTTTTTTCGAATATTTTTTACCAGGGCATCATTATAGTTCCGGCGTTATTACGGTTCCCTTGATTTGTTGCGGGTGGATACTGTTGCTTCCTGCGATAGAGAGACTGAAGTTGACCGGGGCTCTGATGCAGCTGGGCAAGCATTCTCTGAATATATGGTTGTTGCACAGCGTTTTCTTTTCATCCGTGACCCGCGCGCTATTTCAGCCTGTCGCTTATGCTGTGGATTCGCCATTATATGTTCTGCCATTCGTCGTAGGGAGTTGCTATTTGGCCTCCTTGGGAATAAAACCTCTCCAGAACGCGTTCAGAGGATTCATTCTGCGCCGCCTTGAGGGATTGTAAAACTTATGCGCATAGTGGCGGCTTGTTCCAGGAAGGGGCTTGTCCATGCCAGCGTATCGGACAAAATACGGCAGAGGGCGGATTATAGGCTTGAGGTTTGGGGGGATTTCGTGTAGAATCACGCCCGCAAATGACAGAAAAACCGCTACAGCTTGGACTTGCAGGCCTTGGGACAGTAGGTACCGGGGTGTTTGAGACCCTTTGCCGTAACCACGAATTGCTGGCCGCTCGCGCCAAGATGCGCTATGCGGTGAAAAAAGTGGCTGTGCGCGACATGAGCCGCGTGCGCGATGTGGAGATTGCCCCCGAGATGCTGACGGCCGATTGGCGCGACCTGGTGAATGACCCGGATATCGACATCATCATTGAGCTGATTGGCGGCACCACCGAGGCTTATGAGCTGGTGACCAGCGCCTTGAAGGCCGGGAAGCCGGTGGTGACGGGCAACAAGGCCCTGCTGGCGGAGTTCGGCGGCGAGTTGTTCAAACTTTCGGCAGAGAAGGGGGTGCCCCTGTATTTCGAGGCCTCCTGCGGCGGTGGTATCCCGATTATCCAGAGCCTGCAGAATTCACTCATCTGCAACAACGTGGAGAGCCTGGCCGGTATCATCAACGGCACGAGTAACTACATCCTTTCCTCCATGGAGCGCAAGGGCGTTTCCTTTGAAACGGCGCTGGCCCGAGCCCAGGCTAAGGGCTTTGCCGAGGCTGACCCCACGCTCGATATCAACGGCTGGGACGCTGCGCACAAGGCGCTCATCCTGGCGATGCTGGCCTATGGTACGCCGATTTCACCGGAGAAGATTTCAGTGTACGGCATTGAGCGCGTGACGGCCACGGATTTCCGCTTTGCGCACCAGATGGGGTACACCATCAAGCTGCTGGTGGTCATCAAACACCACGCGGATACCGATGCGCTGGAACTGCGCGTGCAGCCCAGCTTTGTGCCGCGGGAGCACCTGCTGGCCAATGTGAACGGCGTGTTCAATGCCATTGCCGTAAAGGGCGACATTGTGGGCGAGACTATTTTCTACGGCCGTGGCGCGGGCAAGAACCCGACAGCCAGCGCTGTTATCGGCGATATTGTTCTGGCCATGCGTGACCTGCATCACCCGGAGTTCCACACCGGTTTCCATCCCTACACCAAGACACTCGAGGTGCTGCCGCAGGAAGATACGGTGACGCCGTACTACGTGCGTTTCCTGGTGCCCAGCCGCCGTTCCGGCGTGATTGCCGGCATAGCCCGCGTGCTGGCCAAGTACGACATCAGTATCTCATCCACCAATTCCACTCCGCACGAGGACGACGAGTCTGAGAATGTGGAGAACGACCTGGTGTTCACCCTGCATGCCTGCGCCTGGGGCAAGCTCAAGACGGCGCTCAAGGAAATCGAGGCAGAGGGCTGCATTGCCCCGCATCCGGCTGTGTTCCGCATCGAAACTTTCAACTCATAAACCAGACCAGTTATGGCACTTATCGTACAGAAATACGGTGGCTCCTCCGTGGGCACTATTGACCGCATCCGCAACGTAGCCCGCAGACTCATCGAGGTGAAGAAAGAGGGCAATAAAATCATGGCGGTTATCTCGGCCATGAGCGGTGTGACGGATAAACTGATTGGCCTGGCTCACCAGGTGATGGACAACCCGCCGGAGCGCGAGCTTGATATGCTGTTGGCCACCGGCGAGCAGCAGAGCATTGCGCTGCTCTGCATGGCTATCACCGATATGGGGTACAAAGCCATGAGCTTCACCGGTCAGCAGGCCGGCGTGTGCACCTACGGCTCCCACACCCGCGGCCGCATCCACTCCATTGACCCGAAGCGCGTCATTCAGGCGCTGGATGATGACTACATTGTGGTGTGCGCCGGCTTCCAGGGCGTGACGGTGGATGGCACCATCCACACGCTGGGGCGCGGCGGTTCCGACCTGTCTGCCATTGCTATGGCGGCCGCGGTGAATGCCGACCTGTGCCAGATTTTCACCGACGTGGACGGTGTGTACACCTGTGACCCGCGCGTGGTGAAAGATGCCCGCAAGATTTCCGTACTCTCCTATGAAGAAATGCTGGAAATGGCCTCCAGCGGATCCAAGGTCATGCAGGCACGCTCTGTCGAATTCGCCAAGAAGTTCGGCGTCGTGTTCGAAGTCCGCAATTCCATGAACAACAACCCCGGTACCATCGTGCAAGAAGAAACTTCCGCTATGGAGTCCCTCGCCGTGCGAGGCGTCTCAATCGAACGCAATCAGGCCCGCGTCACTGTGTCGGGCATCACCGCCCCTGTGGCTTACACCGCCGTCATCCTCTCCGCTCTCTCCGATGCCGAGATTAACGTGGACATGATTGTGGCCAACACGGCCCACGACGGTCAGGCCCGCCAGTCTTTCACCATGAACATGAACGACCTGGGTGCTGCCCAGGCTGCTCTCAAGAAGGTGCTGCCCCAGCTGGGCGAGAAGGCCCGCCTGGAGACTGAGGCCGGTCTTGCCAAGCTTTCCGTGGTGGGCGTGGGTATGCGCTCCCACACCGGTGTGGCTGCCACCATGTTCCAGGCACTGGCCGATGCCGGTATCGCCACAGGCATGATTGCCACCTCCGAAATCCGCATTTCCACCACGGTGGAAGCCGGCGATATTGAGCAGGCCGCCCGCGTGGTACACAGCGCATTCCATCTGGACCAGGTGAACGCCTGACGCTGAACCGGTCATGATGGAAGAGGAGAAATCCGCAGAGCCTTCTGCTCCGTTGGAGGAGGAGGAACTGGAGTTCCGCCCCTGGGTGAAATGGTGCGGCGTGGGGCTTGCCGGCGCTGCATCGGTGGGCCTTTTTCTGGCTACCTATTTCATTGGGTTTGCGCAGGGCGAGGATGCCGGCTTTCAGCAGGCAACGACCTCCGGCCTGGTGGAGAAGTCGCTGAACGAGGCTGCTTCCCGCAATGTGCTCAACTTCATGCGTCTGGCTTCCGCCACGGATGAGCACCTGCTGCAAGCTGCAGCGGATGTGAATGCGGCTTTCAGCTGGGTGCGCGATGCCGAGGTGCGGATGGAGGCCGAGTGGTATCTGACCCAGGCTTTGTTTTCCCGCGGGCACCACGAGGAGGCTCTGGCTGTGCTTGCTCCTCTTTTCCAGCGAGTGACCGGTGGTGTTGAATGGGCGCACCGCGCCTTGGAATCGGGCAACCATCTGGTGAATATTGGTCAGTTTGACGCCGCCCGCCCCCATTTTGAACAGGCAGCCTTGCTTTTTACTGAAAATAAGCAGCCCGGCTGGCGATATGAGGCCCTGGGGCAGCTGATTGCGCTGGAGGCTTGCGCTTTCCAGGCCGATACGGCTGCGCTCGAAGCTCTTCTGCCCGAGCTCAAGGCCGATGATGAAGAAACGCGCCAGCTGCGCTCGATGGCTCTGGTGCATATCGGCACCATGCTGCGCAGCCGCGGCGAAAATGAGGCCGCCATGGGCAAGTTCAGCGAGGCTCTGGCAGCTGTGGAAAACCTGCGCACCGTGCGACCGGAAGGCGCGGTGAGCCGCGGGGTGGCCATGCTGGAACTGGGGGATGCCGCAGGTGCAGAGCCCATGCTCCGCATGGCTGAGAGCAACCCCGGTGGCAGCCTGGCTGATGCCGCTATCCGCGTGCTGGCGCTGCGTTATCTGGCGGTGATAGAGCAGCAGCGCGGGCACAATGTGACTGCTCTTGCCATGTTGCACCGCGCTCAGGGCGTGGCCGAAGGCCGCGTGAAGAGCAGCAACGCGTTCTGGCCCTGCCTGTATGACCAGCGCGGCTGGATTCACTACATGGTGCAGAATTACCAGACCGCTCTGCTTGATTTCAATGCTGCCATGGCAGTTACGCAGGAACCCACACTGCTGATGCAGCCGCAGGAGGGGGCCGCCCGTTGCTATCTTGAACTGGGCAAGACCGCTGAAGCCCAGCCCTTGCTGGAAAACAGCCTGAACTTGCGCCGCCAGTATACCCCGGGAGACAAGAATGCCCTGGGGCGCCTGAATCTGCTGCTGGGCCAGCTTTATGACCAGCAGGGAAAGAAGCCCGAAGCCGAGGCTGCTTATCGCATTGCGGTGGAAAGTCTGACCACGGATGCTCCGGACGAACAAGAGAACCGCCTGGCTGCCCTGCTGGGGCATGCCTATGTGCTCACGGAGCTGGAGCGATGGGCCGAGGCTTATGCCGCCTGGGAGCAGGTGCTGCCCATGGTGCAGGAGCAGTTCGACCGCCGCGAGGAAGCCCGCACCCAGATGCGCCGCATCAAACCCCTTATCCCGGCAGCGCAGCCTGCCGCCGAGCCGCTTCCGGCTCAGTCATGAATGCCAACTAATAACACCTTTCCCACTGTATGAATCGCCGCTACCGTCCGCCCCGTAAGAAGAGCAACCACACCCTGCCGCTCGCAGCGGCCGGCCTGACTCTGGCAGCCCTGGCCCTGTGGGGGCTTTTTGCCAAGGGGCAGGATATCATCCTCTTCTTCAAGGGGGAGACCATTGTGGTGCCCAGCAATGCTGAGGCCAATGCTAATTTGTCACGCCTGCTGGGCGATTTGTCCGGCGATAAGGCCCGCTTGCTGGAGCTGGCCGAAAATGCCCGTGCCCGCCTGGGGTGGATTGAGAATGCCGATACTCAGCGCCAGTTCCGCTGGTTCCTCATGAGCCGCCTGGTGGACAAAGACCTGTGGCAGGAAGCCGTGCGTATTCTGCCCGAGGTGGAATCCCTCGCGCCGGTGGAGGGGCTTGACCGCCTGGCTGTGGCGGCGGCAGAGCATGGCGATTTTGAATTACAGCTGCGCCTGGACCGTGGCTTGCAGGACCAGTTGGTGAACTCCCCGGAGCACACCGATTTGCTGCTGCGCTCCATCCGCCGCTCGGCTGAAACCAGCATCCGCATGCAGCACAATGATGAAGCGGTGAAAGCCATTGCCCGCCTGGATGCCCCGAATGTGCTGGCGCGCCTCCGTGACCCGGAATTGGCGGCGGAGGCAGCCTCTCTGCAGATGCTGCGTGCCAGTGTGTGTGCTGTGAAAGAGCCGGTGCTGCAGATGACCCGCAATATTCTGGAGCAGGCCAAGTGGCCGCTGTGCCCGGCAACCTCGCAGCTCATGCTGGAGGAGGTGACCACCGCGCTGCGCGATAATCCGAACTTGCCACAGCACACGCTCAAGGAAATTGAGGAGAAACTGCTGCGCTGCCGCGATGCCATGCTCGCGTACCCGGATAAGGAACACCGTCTGCCGCAATGCTACCTGCTGCTTGGTGAGCTTCGCCACCGCCTGGGTAACCACGATGGCTGCGCCCAGGCGCTGACTCTCGCTGCCGCTTTTGCCGAGGGGTATGGCGAGATGACCCCGCAGCTGCAGACCCGCATTGCCCGCATCCGCTCCCGCGCCAATGAAGCCCGCGGCAATACGCAGGACGCCGTTCGCGATTATCGCTACCTGCTCGATTACGAAAAGGATGCCGCTGAAATTATGCGCGTGCTCACCTACCTGGCCACGCATACCGATGGCGAGGAGAAGATTCAGCTGCTTACCCGCAGCTGGGAGATGATGCAGCAGAACCCCGACCTGGTGAAGAAGGACTCCGACTTCCGCTCCCGCATTGCCCACCAGCTGTCCGATTATTACACGGCTAAGCAGGACTATACGAATGCCCTCAAGTGGGTGCAGGAGTGTACCCGCATGGTGGAAGAAGTGAATCCCGACCTCACGAATGGCAAGACTCTGCGCGCACGCCTGAATCTGGCACTGGCCCAGCGAAAGGCTAATCAGGATATCCCCTGCTTCCGCACGCTTCGCAGCATTCAGAGCAGCATTGACCAGATGAGCGATGAGGATAAGGAACGTCTGGAAAAGGCAGAGCAGGGGCTCTACCGCACCACCATGCGCGAGCTTGCCCGCACCTGCCTCCTGCTGGGCGATAAGACCACCGCCAAGGCCTTTGCCCGCAAGATTCGCGAGGACCTGCCGGAAAAAGTACGCTGATTCACCCCTCTTTAACTCGCTCTCTCCCCCCCTGAATCGCCATGGCTTCCATGCAGAAAAAGAGCCTTATTGCCACGGTGACCATCTTCTGCTGCCGCTTTACCGGTCTGCTGCGTGAGATTGTGTTCACCTCTCTCTTTGGTGCCACCGGGGCGCTGGATGCGTTCCTGACTGCCTTCCGCGTGCCCAACATGCTGCGTGATATGTTTGCCGAGGGCGCCATGTCGCAGAGCTTCACCAGCGTGATGAGCAAGGTGGAGAAGCAGGATGGACCTCAGGCAGCCTGGAACCTGGCCCACCGCGTGAGCTCGCAGCTCATCTCTCTTATGGTCTGCATCGTGGCGCTGGGTATTCTGCTGGCCGGCACCTTCATGCAGCAGCTTTATCCTGAGCGCGCCCGCGTGGTGCTGCAGACCCCCTGGGGCGCGCCGGTCATGCAATGCACCGATGCGGCCTTCCGCGGATTCCGTACCACGATTGACGGCACAAAGGAAGCCATTTTTACGGCCAATGAGCGACTTCAGGGGCTGACTGATACCTCCTGCATCCGCGTATCCTCGCTGGAAAAACTGCACCATGGGCAGACTCTGGTGCTCACGGCTGCTGCGGAAGGCGTGCCCGCCGGTGCTACCCGGGTCGAGGCGCAGAGCTTCATGGGGCTGGCCACGAATCTCTGCCGCATCATGTGGCCCTTTATCCTGCTGGCTTCGGTTTCGGCTCTGTGTATGGGGGCCTTGAATGTCTTTGGCGTGTTCGGTCTGCCGAACCTGGCCAGTGCCGCGTTTAATCTGACCACAGTGGGTGTGGGCGCGGCTGTGGGCTGGTTCATTGACCCGACTTTCGGGCCGGATGCCTTGTACGGCTTTGCCATTGCGGTGGTGTGCGGTGGCGCGGCGCAGGTGCTTTTCCAGTTGCCCAGGATGCGCAGCAAGGGATACCGCCCGCACTGGAATATCGGTCTGCGGTGGAATGGCCGCTGGTTCAGCTTCACGGATGAAGCCACACGCCGCGTGTGGCTGCTCATGCTGCCCGGTGTGATTGCCGCCGGTATCACCCAGACCAATATCTTTATCAACACCTCCTTTGCCCTTTATCTGAAACCCGGTTCGGTAACGGCGCTTTCCAGTGCCTTCCATCTCTGGCAGCTGCCGGTGGCCCTCTTCGGCGTGGCGGTTGGCATGGTGGTGCTCCCGGCGGTGTCGCGCATGGCGCTGACCTCCGGGGGGGAGACTGGCAGGGAAATCTCCGTGCACCTGGCCAAGGCTCTGCGTTTTGTGGCCTTGTTTGCCGTGCCCTCGGCCATTTTCCTCTGCATCTGGGGAGAGGAGATTGTGAGTGTGTTCTACCAGCGCGGGCGCTTTGATGCTGCGGCCTCCACCTTCACCGGTGATGTGCTGGCGGCCTATTCCCTGGGCCTGCTTGCCTATGCGGGGATGAAGGTGCTGCAGCCGGTTTTCCTCGCGCTGGAAAAGCCCTGGGCTCCAGCCGGGCTGGCACTGGTGGCTTTCTGCATTTCAGTGGGCTGCAACTACACATTTGTGCATGTGTTCAACATGCCGGCCACGTATCTGGCCCTTACCACCTCCATTGTCACTACGCTGAACTTTTGCTTTTATTTCCTCTACATCCGCCACTTGCTGGGCAGCATGTCCTGCGGTGTGCTGCTGCCGGGGCTGCTGCGCATCCTGGGAGCCGGTGCCGTGCTGGCGCTTACCTGCTGGGGCGTGGTGGAGTTCTGCTTCGGCTCCTTCACCTCCTGGGGCTTCTTCAGCCGCTTTGGAGCGCTGGCTCTGGCGGGAACAGTGGCCGGTGGCGTTTACCTGGTGGCCTGTGTGCTCTTCCGGGTGCCCGAATTACAGATGCTCACCGGCCGCCTCTTTCGCCGCCGCGGTTGATGGCATTAAATCCTGACTTTTTTCCGGCAGCGTGCACAAAAAATGCACGCTGCTGCGCTTTATGGATGTATAACCCCTTTCCTTGTCATGAAAAAGAACTTCCTCAGATCACTCTTAGCTCTTTGTCTGCTGCTGCTTGTAGCCACGGCAGGGCGGGCGGAGGCTCGTGTGCACGTCAGCTTCTCGGTTGGCAGCCCCTTTGTGTATCCATGCCCGCCGCCGGTGTGTCATCCCTGTCCTCCGCCGGTGTGCCGTCCGTGTCCGCCACCGCCTTGCCATGTGCGGCCGCATCACTATCATCACCGGCACCATCGTCACCACTGCCCGCAGCGTGTGGCTCCCCCGCGTCCTACTTCTCATGCCCACCGCGTACACCAGCACCGCCACCCGGTGCACCACCGCGGTCGTGGCCACGGCGGCCATCGCCGCTGAGTAGCTCCCATCTCCCCTGTATTTGCCTGTCCGACCGGTCAAAATTGACCGGTCGGGCTTTTCTTTCGGCATAATCTGACATTCAGTGCAGAAAATAGGCCGTAAAAGCGGAAAAAGGCTTGCCACGCCGCAGGCGATTTAGTAAAATGGCGCACCGCATTCTCCCCCGGTGGCATACAGGTGCCTCATGAGCTGTCGGGTAGGGGCCTTAGTGGAGATGCGAAAACCATTAACCTAAACACATTATAATGAGCAACACTGAACTGGAGGCTTTGATTAACTCCAAGCTTCCGAACTTCCGCAAGGGTGACATCGTGAACGGTACCATCCTTGAAATCCGCCCGCAGGTCGTCCTCGTGGACATTGGTTACAAGTCTGAGGGTGTCATCCCCGTTTCCGAGTTTGAGGACGAGGAAATCGAGGTGGGCGATCAGATCGAGGTGCTTCTTGAGAGCCTCGAAAACGACGAGGGGCTCGTCGTCCTTTCCAAAGAGAAGGCTGCCCACAAGCAGAACTGGGACAAGATTGTGGCCGTTTACAAGGACGGCGGTCTGGTCAAGGGTAAGGTTAAGAGCGTCGTGAAGGGTGGCCTTATGGTCAACGTCGGCGTGGAAGCCTTCCTTCCCGGCTCCCAGGTGGACATCATCCCGCCCAAGGACCTCAACGAGTTCGTGGGCAACGTGTACGAATTCAAGATTGTGAAGGTGAACGACGAGCGCAAGAACATCGTTCTCTCCCGCCGCGAGGTCATCGAGGCCGAGCGCAGCGAGCAGCGCCAGCGTTTCCTGGAGACCGTGGCTATTGGCGACCGCGTGAAGGGCCTGGTGAAGAACATCACCGATTTCGGCGCTTTCGTGGACCTCTCCGGCATGGACGGTCTGCTGCACATCACCGACATGAGCTGGGGCCGTGTGAACCACCCCTCCGAGCTGCTTCACATCGGCCAGGAGCTGGAGGTTCTCATCCTCGACGTGGATCGCGACAAGGAGCGCGTGTCCCTGGGTCTCAAGCAGCTCTCCGACAACCCCTGGGCAGACATCGAGGCCAAGTACCCCATCGGTTCCCAGGTCAAGGGCCGCGTGACCAAGCTGCTCGCCTACGGCGCCTTCGTGGAGCTGGAGAAGGGCGTGGAAGGTCTGGTGCACGTGTCCGAGCTGAGCTGGACCAAGCGCATCACCCGTCCGAGCGACGTGCTGTCCCTGGACCAGGAGATCGAGGCCATCGTGCTCAACATCTCCGTGGAAGAGCAGAAGATTTCCCTCGGTATCCGTCAGCTCGACGAGAACCCCTGGGAGGCTATCGAGCAGCGCTTCCCCGTGGGCACCGTTATCTCCGGCGCTGTGCGTAACCTTACTCCCTACGGTGCCTTCGTGGCCCTGGAGGAAGGCATTGACGGCATGATCCACGTGTCCGACATGAGCTGGACCCGCAAGATCAACCACCCCTCCGAAGTCCTCAAGAAGGGCGACGTGGTGGAGGCTCGCGTGCTGAACATCGACAAGGAAAACCAGCGTGTGTCTCTCGGCATCAAGCAGCTTGAGACCGACCCGTGGGAATCCATCGACAGCCGCTTCAAGGTGGGCGACCTCGTTTCCGGTACCGTGGCCAAGATCGCTTCCTTCGGTGCTTTCGTGAACCTGGACGGCGATATCGACGGCCTCATCCACATCTCCCAGCTTTCCGAGGAGCACGTGGAGCGCGTCAAGGACGTCATCAAGGTGGGCGATGCCATCAAGGCCCGCGTCATCAAGGTCGACAAGGTGGAGCGCCGCATCGGTCTTTCCATCAAGGCTGTGAACTACGATCCCGAGCAGCTGCGTCGCGAGACCGCCGCCTTCGAGACCGTTCGCGCCGGCGACATGGTGGGTCTGGAGCAGGCCTTCAACCTGGCTGCCCTGCAGTCCGAGGAGTGGAGCCCCTCCCAGAACTAATCATCCGATTAGCACCTGATTACTTCAAAAACCGCTGCGGGCAACCGCAGCGGTTTTTTCATTGACCAAAAGGACATTGTAGTGTATTCTTGGCGCGCACATGAGCACGCTCTCCACCACTGATGTATTTGGCATCCCGTATGTGACCGCAGCTTTGCCGGTGGCGGGGGCAGAGTGGGTGCGGCTGGCGCGGGAGACGCAGCAGCCGCTGTTGGTGGCGCATTCGGATGTGCATGTGCTCACCCGCGCCCTGCATGATGCAGCGGACTATGGGGCAGGTCTGCGTTCTTTTGATTTCATCTGCCCGGATGGCATGCCCATTGTGTGGCTGATGCGCCGCAAGGGGGCGGCGGCCCACCGCCTGTATGGCCCGGATGTGATGGAGGTGATGTGGGACCAGGGCCGCGCGGGCGGGGTGAAGCATTTTCTGCTCGGCGGTTCCGAAGAGGCAATCGCCCGCTTAAAGGAGAATCTGGAAAAGCGTTACCCCGGTGCGGAGGTTGCGGGGCATTACTGCCCACCCATGCCGCCGTGGCCGGAGGGGGAGGACGACCGCATGCTGGAGGCTATCTGCCAGAGCGGGGCGCACTGCGTGTGGGTGGGGCTGGGCTGCCCGCGCCAGGAACGCTGGCTTTTCGAACATCGGACGCAGCTGCCGCCCGCCGTGTATTTCGGTGTAGGCGCCGCCTTCAATTTCCACGCGGGGCTGGTGCAGCAGGCGCCGGCCTGGGTGCGCTCGCACGGGCTGGAGTGGCTCTACCGCCTGTGCAAGGAGCCTCGCCGCCTGTTCAAGCGCTACCTGGTGCACAACACCCGCTTTATCTGGTATTGCCTTACACGCAAGGTCTGAGCCTTATTTCGTAGGCTTTACGAATATGCGCTTCCCTTTTTCATATATGCTGCAGGGAATGGCGGCTATGCCATAGGCCACTGGCACCACCGTGTTGGCAAGCAGGGTGCCCGGAACATCGATGAGCACAAACGACGCCCCTGCCAGCGGATAGGCATACCAGGCGTGCTTGTTGGTGCGTGAAGGAGTCACAGGGATGATGAATCCATTGCGGGTGTTGCAGAGGTGGCTGCCCACGTTCTGGTGCTCGCTGGTCACCATGTTGCGGTAGTAGCGGCGGGCATATTTCGGCAACTCTGCCTGCCAGCCGTACTGAAGGTGCGTGGTCACGGGGTTGCAATCCAGCGAGTCAATCTGGTAGCCGATGGGCTGGCGGCGGTGGCCTATCACACGGGCGTCTTCGGGCACACCCTTGCCCGGAATCAGGTTGAATACATCATCCTCAACTATATCCGCCTCGCCAATCTGGCGGTACACATAGCGTTGCGGTGCGCCCTTGATGGGTACGTACTGCCCGCTGGAAAAATCGTTGGCTTTGAATGAACTGACCTTATCGCGCCCGGTGCGGCGCACGGTGGTGAGCACGCCTTGCAGGTAGAGCCTGCCGTGGTGATTGTAGATGACCAGGTTTTCCTGGTCCGGCAGAATCACGGCCTGGCACTGCCGCCCGCGGTCGGCGCAGGCGCGGTGTGTGTTTACATAGACACAGCTGTTCAGACAGAAAACGAGGAGCAGGAGAGAGAGAATACGACCCATGTCTGTCACTATAACAAGATTCTCATGCCCTTGCAAGCAAAAGAAGCCAGATTCTGCAATAAATCACATGTGTCCCAAAGATTTTTTCTGAGAGACGCAAGTGCCCATAAATCCAAGGCTTTCCGAAAAGCGCTTTGGAAGAAGCCACCTCATCTCGCCAAAGTGCTCGATTATTGATGAGGCAATTAAAGATTGATGTGTTATCCGTATTGGTGGTGACGGACAAATTGTAATTTGTCGGGCTGAAAGCCCGAGGAATTCTGAGCCCGATAGGGCGACATATCCATAGCGAGCGCGTCACGCGTCAGCGTGGCGGGCGTAACCACTCGTACAAACCCAAAAGAAACCTGAACCCCGACGTAGGTCGGGGTGGCAGAAATCGATGCAACATA
>JAGBDZ010000068.1 GCA_017937215.1 Akkermansia sp.
AGTGAGGATGATGGAATGCGGTGCTCGATAAATGGGAATTTAATGGAATGCAGATTTCAGAACGCAGAATGCAGAATAGGAAGCTCCGTAGCGGCTTCCGCCGCTCCCTGTAAAAAACGCACTGAGATGAATCTCAGTGTGGTTTCGTTACCACGTGCCGACGGTAGTTGGCACGCTATATGATTATTTTGCATTCTGCATTCTGCGTTTTGCATTTTCTAAACATCAATTTAGCTGCGGGTTGTGTGCGCAAAAATCCCCCGCCGGGGTGCGGCGGGGGATTGCGGGGATGAGGGGGTGGTGGCGGTTTAGTTGGCCACGATGTTCACGAGTCGGCCGGGGACGACGATGACCTTGCGGACGGTCTTGCCGGCGGTGAACTCCTGCACGCGGGGCAGGGAGAGGGCAGTGGCCTCCAGCTCTTCCTTGGGAGCATCGGCGGCCACGGTCATCTTGTCGCGGAGCTTGCCGTTCACCTGCACCACGATTTCCTTGGTGTTTTCGACGAGGAATTCGGGGTTGAAGGTGGGCCAGGGCTGCTGGCAGAGCTGGCAGGCGGGCAGGGTGGTGAACTTGCTGCGCAGGATGCTGTAGAGCTCCTCGGTGATGTGCGGGGCGTAGGGGTTGAGCACGTGGAGCAGACTCACGTAGTCGGCCACGCAGACGGAATCGGCGCTGGTCATGGCGTTCACGCACTCCATCATCTTGGAGATGCCGGTGTTGAAGCTCATGGCCTCGATATCCTCGGTCACCTTCTTGATGGTCTTGTGCACTTCCTTGCGTACGGGGGTGACGGCGCCGGAGTCCTCACCGGTGAGCTTGGAGCCCAGCACCCACTCGCCCTCCTGGTTCTCGACCATGGCGAGGCGCCACACGCGGGCCAGGAAGCGGCTGATGCCCTCGACCCCCTTGGTCTGCCAGGGCTTCACTTCCTTGAGCGGGCCCATGAACATTTCGTACATGCGGAGGGAGTCGGCGCCGTAGGCCTTCACGATGTCGTCGGGGTTGACCACGTTGCCGCGGCTCTTGGACATCTTCTGGCTGTCCTCGCCGAGGATGAGGCCTTGGTTCACGAGTTTGTTGAAGGGCTCGTTGGTGCTGACCAGACCGTAGTCGTAGAGCACCTTGTGCCAGAAGCGGGCATAAAGCAGGTGGAGAACGGCGTGCTCGGTGCCGCCCACGTAGAGGTCCACGCCGCCGGGGTTGCCACCACCCATCCAGTACTGCTCCACCGCCGGGTCAACGAAAGCTTCGTCGTTGGTGGGGTCGAGGTAGCGCAGGTAGTACCAGCAGGAGCCGGCCCACTGGGGCATGGTGTTGGTCTCGCGGGTGAAGTTCTCGGAGTACTGAATCCAGCTGGTGGCCTTCACGAGCGGGCCGCGGGGGTCGCCGCTGGGTTTGAAGTCTTCCATTTCAGGCTGCAGGAGGGGCAGCTCGCTCTCGGGGATGGCGTAGTGGTTACCGTCTTCGCTGTTCCAGACGATGGGGAAGGGTTCGCCCCAGTAGCGCTGGCGGCTGAAGAGCCAGTCGCGGAGCTTGTAGTTCACCTTGCCGTGGCCGTAGCCCTTTTCTTCGAGCCAGGCGGTCATCTGCTGCTTGGCTTCGGGCACGCTCAGGCCGTTGAAGTGCTCGGAGTTGACCATGGTGCCATCGTACCCGCAGAAGTCCTGCCAGGGGGTGTCGGCGTTGTCCGGCTGCACGACCTGGATGATGGGCAGACCGAACTTCACGGCGAACTCGTAGTCGCGGCTGTCGTGGGCGGGCACGGCCATGATGGCGCCGGTGCCGTAGCCGGTGAGCACGTAGTCTGCAATCCAGATGGGAATCTGCTTGCCGTTCACCGGGTTGGTGGCATAGGCACCGGTGAACACGCCGGTCTTTTCCTTGCTGAGCTCGGTGCGCTCCAGGTCGCTCTTGGCGGCGCACTCGGCCTGGTAGGCTTCCACGGCGGCTTTCTGCTCGGGCGTGGTAATCTGCGGCACCAGGTCGTGCTCGGGGGAGAGCACCATGTAGGTGGCGCCGAAGAGGGTGTCCGGGCGGGTGGTGTAGACGGTGATGGTGTTGCCCTGGCAGTCGAAGTTGACCTCCGCGCCGGTGGACTTGCCAATCCAGTTGCGCTGCAGGAGCTTGATGCTCTCCGGCCAGTCGAGCGGCTCCAGTTCATCGATAAGGCGCTCGGCGTAGGCGGTGATGCGCAGCATCCACTGGCGGAGCTTGCGGCGCTCCACGATGTGGCCCTTGCTCTTCCACTCCTCGGCCTCTTCGTTGGCGAGCACGGTGCCCATGTCCGGGGACCAGTTCACCATGCCCTCGGCCACGTAGGCGAGGCGCACGTTGTCAATCTGTTCGCGGGTCCAGCCCTTGGCTTCGAGCTCGCTCACGGGGCGGGCCTTCTTGAGCTCCTCGTTGTAGTAGGAGTTGTAGAGGCGCAGGAAAATCCACTGCGTCCAGCGCACATAGCGGGGGTCGGTGGTGGCGATTTCGCGGTCCCAGTCGTAGGAGAAGCCCAGCATCTTGAGCTGGCGGCGGAAGGTGTCGATATTGGCGTAGGTGGTGATGCTGGGGTGCTGGCCGGTCTTGATGGCGTACTGCTCAGCGGGGAGGCCGAAGGAGTCCCAGCCCATGGGGTGCAGCACGTTGTAACCGGTCATGCGCTTGTAGCGGCTTACGATATCGGTGGCGGTGTAGCCCTCCGGGTGGCCCACATGCAGACCGGCACCACTCGGGTAGGGGAACATATCCAGGATATAGCACTTGGGCTTGGCGGCATCAAAACCCTCCTGGCCGGGGTTGAGCACTTTGAAAGTCTTCTCTGCGTCCCAGGTGGCCTGCCACTTGGGTTCAAAGACGTCGAAAGGATACGGATTTTTGCGTTCGGACATGTCGCGCGCGACTATAGCGCACGCACGCGAGGAAATCAAGCCTTATGTGCTCTCCGGCAGGTTGTATGCCACGGAATGACCGATGCTGTGGTGCGGATATGCGGGCCGGACTGTGTATTATTGATGAGGCAATTAAAGATTGATGTGTTATCCGCATTGGTGGTGACGGACAAATGGGAATTTGCGGGGTAGGAACTTTGTCGAGGCACGGGACTTTAGTCCCGATTAAATGCACCGTGATTTCGGGACTGAAGTCCCGTGCTCCGATAACGATAAACATCAATTTGTCGTTGAGTCCAAGCAATATTCTTTAATTGCCGGAGCAATAAAATAGATTTTGTCGGGGGACTGTGAGGCTTGTTCAGGATTCTCCATTCAGGACGGTGCGCAGTCTGGCGCATTTTTTCAGGTGTTTCTCCAGTCCCGGGGGTGTATCGATGAGGGATTCGGCGTAGCCATAGAGCCGTGCCTGGTCGGCGTAGTATTTACGACGGGCCGGGGAGTTGTGGTAGCGCTCGCAACAGTCCAGCAGGCGGTGCATGGCGGCGATGCTTCCGGGTGTTTCGTTACGCAGGCTGATGCAGCGGATGGAGATGATACTCAGAGTCCACTCCGCGACATCGTCTGTTTCTTCCATATCGGAGAAGGCTCCGAAAAGCTGCTCCCACGCGGGGGCGTAGTAGGCAAAAGCCACCGGGCCCATGTAGGCCAGGTCTTCATACAGGGATACGTATTTTTCCAGCAGCAGCTCGTGAATTTCCTCGCGCGTCCTGCCGAGAAAATGGCGCTCGGCACACTGCTCGTCCAGCGTGTCGAATACATTGATGTCTGCTTTTCGAGGCAGGCGGGGCATGGCATGTGCCTGATTGCACTATTTCCGCGAATCGTGGATTCGGGAGGGCGATTGAGGAAGCCCGGAAAGATTAGTTCAGGTAGGCTTTGATATCGGCCTCGTAGAGCTCGGGCTCGAGGAGGAAGGAATCGTGCCCCTTCACGGAGTGGATGCACTTGTAGCGGGAATCGACGCCGTTTTTGAGCAGGCGGCGGTGGAAGCAGGAGATATCCCGCGCGGTGAAGCAGCAGTCTGTGTTGATGGAGAAGAGCATGAAGCGGATGCCATGCTCGGCAAAAAGCCTGAATGCCTTATCCACACTGCCCAGACCGGAGAAGGCTGCCAGGTCATAGCCCGCCCAGAGGTTGATGATGCGGATGTAGGCATTGGCATCGTAGCGCTTGGCAAACTTGGTGCCCTGGTGCAGCATGTAGCTTTCGGTGTTGCGCTGGGGGGAGTACCAGGTGAGCATGCCCTTGCGATCCGAAATGCCCTTGCGGGCTCGCTTCTCCAGGCCTCGCTGGTTCACAAAGAGCTTGTGGCTGATGATGCGGGCCAGTGCCAGACCACGGCGGGGCGGGTCGCTGAGCGGGTAGCGGCCTTCGCGGTAGGCGGGGTCGAGCTCAATGGCCATAATCTGCTCAAAGGCATCCAGCTTATGCTCAATGGCGGGCTTGTAGCCGGCGCCGATGATGATGATGTTCTTGATGCGGGTGGGGTAGAGGGTGGCCAGGGAGAGCGAGAGCATGCCGCCCAGGCTGGGGCCCACCACGGTGAAGCGGTCGATGCCGAAGTGGTCGAGCACCTGAATCTGGGCGCGGGCCTGGTCGTTGGCATTCACCAGGGGGAAGCGGCTGCCCCAGGGCTCGCCATCCGGCGCGATGGAGCAGGGGCCGCTGGTGCCATAACAGCTGCCCAGGTAGTTGATGCAGATGATGAAGTATTTTTCTGTGTCCAGCGGTTTGCCGGGGCCGATCATGCGGTCCCACCAGCCCTCGAAGTTCTCCGGCTGCCAGAAATCGCCGGCTTCGGGCAGGGAATCGTTGTGCCCATGGGCATGGTGACTGCCGGTGAGCGCGTGGAAGAGCAGAATGGCGTTGCTCTTATCGGCATTCAGCGTGCCGTAGGTCTCATAGGCAAGCTCGATGCCGGGCAGGGTTTCACCGGAGTCGAAAGTGAAATCGCCGATGGGGAGGATGTGGGTGCGGATGGTCTGGCTCATGGTGCTGGAACACGAAAAAAGACCGGGCTGTGCAGACTCCGGTCTTCTCTCTGTCAATTATCCCCGACGAAAAGCTGGGGATGGGGTAAAATTACTTCACGCCCTTCTTGCTGAGGCGCGTACCGGCCGTCGTACCCTGACGAGCCTTGAACTTGGGGTTGCTCTTGCAGATCACGTAGAGCGTGCCCTTGCGCTTCACGATCTGGCAATCAGCGTGACGGCGCTTCATGGATGCGAGTGAGGAAAGAACTTTCATGATTATTTGGTGATATGGTTATGTTAATTTTGGAGAAGCTTATGCGTCGGGACGCAGATTATAGCGATAACTTGCCGTTTGTAAAGACAAATTTGCGCATAATTGGAAATTTTGTGCATCAGAATGGGCGGAGCTTGCCGTAAAATCCGTTGTGCAGGGCGCGGAAGAGGTTGTAAATGCGGGGGATGCTCAGCTCGTTGCTCATGAGCATGGCATTGAGCGAGAGCAGAATGTAGAACCCGCAGGCCACGAGGCGGCGGGGGTAGTTGCGCGGGGCGCGCAGGCGCTGCAGCCAGGCCCAGTTGCGGTTTTTGTAATATTGGCGGGAGAGGGGAAGCCCCGGTTCGTAGAAGAACGAACGGTGAGCGATGCGGTAGTGAATGAGCGGGATGGCTGCGGAGGGGTGCTCCAGCTCCGAATCCATTACGGTGATGAAACGGAACCCGGCTTTGCGCACTTTCCAGGGATATTCCTCGTCCTCGCCGCGGATGAAGAGCGCCTCGGTCGGCAATCCGGCCTTGAGCCAGGCGGCGCGGGGATACAGGGCGCCGAGCCAGCCGCCGCGGCTGTCGACCAGATTGCCGGCGGGGAGCTCTGCGCGGGAAACAGCGTTTTTCCAGCGGTCGGGGGCGCCGCCGGGAATGGTGAGCGGCCAGCTGAGCTCATCCTCCCGCTCCGGGTCGATGACGGCGCTCATGCGCACGGTGCTGTCATCTGCCGGGGCGGTCAGCAGGCGCTCCAAGGTGTGCGGGCGAGGCCAGGAGTCGTCATCCAGCACCCAGGTGAAGTCTGCTTTCAGGGTGCCGAACGCATACTCGAGCCCGCGGGCGCAGCCGCCGGCGTTTCCCAGGTTGGATTCCATCTGCAGGATGTGCAGGGTGCCGGCCGGGAAAGTGTCTTCTGCAAAGCTGTGAGCAGCGGGCAGGGTGGGGTCATCGGCGCTGCCGTTGTTGATGATGACGATGTGCTGCGGGCGGCGTGTCTGCTGCGCCAAGCGGCTCAGGCACGTGAGCGTACGCTCGCGGCTGTTGAAGTGGGTGAATATGGCGCAGATAACAGGCACGTGGGGCATTATGCCACCGGAAAAGGCATCTGGCAAGGCAAAAGCCGTTATTCTGGTGCATGAGAACACGTTTTTCTTTTATTTTGCGGACTTTGAGCTTGCAGCGGGGTGGGTGCTGTGCTATGGTCACGCTTACCATGGAAGCTGATTCTCCTCACCTAAGAGGTTCATTGATTGTTTTTGAAGGCATTGACGGCACGGGCAAGTCAACGCAGGTGGAATTGCTGGCCCGTTATCTGCGCTCCCGCGGCATCGAAGTTGTGACCGGTTTTGAACCCACCCGCGGCCCTTGGGGAATGCGCGTGCGCGAGGCGGCTCTGGCCGGCGACCGTCTTTCCATTGACGAGGAAATCGCCTGCCTGCTGCAGGACCGCCGCGAGCACGTGCGCGAGGTGATTGAACCCGCCCTGCAGGCCGGCAAATGGGTGTTGCTGGATCGCTACTACCTTTCCATGATGGCCTACCAGGGCGCAAGCGGCGCCAATGTGGAGGAAATCCGCGAGTGGAACGAGGCTTTTGCCACCGTGCCCGATGTGGCGCTGTGGCTGGATATCCCGATTGAGCTCTCGCAGGAGCGCATGCACGCCCGCGGCAACGGCAAGGATGCCTTTGAAAATGAAAAGTTCCTCAGCGACTGCGCTGCCATTTACTCCGCCATGGAAATGCCCTGGCTCCACCGCGTGGAGGCCGATGGCTCCGTGGAGGAAGTGCACACCCAGATTCGCGAGATTATCCAGGAAGAACTGGGAATCTGAGGAGTGACTAGTGAATAATGAATAGTGATTAAGTTATGAAATTCGCTGCGCTGCGCGCAGGAGAATGTAAAAAAAGCTCTGAGAGGATTCTCAGAGCTTTTTTCTTACCAGGAGCGGCGGAAGCCGCGACCTCGCTACTTATTCTGCATTTTGCCTTTTGAAATCTGCATTACCTTTCGTATTCGGCCCAGCTGCTGCTGGTTTCCCAGACGCGGACGCGCTCCAGGCGCACACAGTCGCGCACCGGGTAGGTGCCGTGGCCGGCCTGGGCGTTTTTCAATGCCTGGGCGGCGTGTTCGAAAACCACGCGGGCCATGGCCTCGCTGGTGGGGTCGCCCTGCTCGAAGGGGATGATACGGTCGCCGTAGATGGCGCGGAACTTTTCGAAGTTCGGGTCGGCGGTGTTCATGCAGAGCGCGTGGTCGAACTGCTCCAGAAACTCGCCCATCATTTCCTTGATGGCCTTGAAATCCATGACCATCTCGTGCTCATCGAGCGTTTCGGCGGCAAACACCAGTTCCACGCTGCGGGTGTGGCCGTGCGGGAACTGGCAGTTGCCGGGGTGCTTGGAGAGCAGGTGCCCGCTCTCCAGCTCAATGCTCTTGCAGATGCGGAACATTAGTCGCAGATGGGGGTCACGCCCTTCTTGAGGATGATGTTGCCGTACTTGGCTGTCTCACCGGAGATGACGCAGGCATAGGCTTGTTTGGCACGCTCGTAGAAAGCGTAGCGCTCCACGCGCTCGATGGTGCCTTCGTAGCCCATGGCGGCGCGGTACTTGGCCTCCACTGCGGGGTCGAGCGTATCGCCGGGTACGGCTTCCATCATGATGACGGGGGTGGCGTAGCTATCCAGCTCAAACAGGGGGATGATGCCTTTCAGGAGGGCATCCGCACCCAGACCATCGGCACGCACCACGGTGCTGCAGAAGGTGTGGGCAGGGAAGTGCGCATCGGAGATGACGATTTCATCACCATGGCCCATTTCAGCGAGAATTTTAAGCAGGGTGGGGGATACAACCGGGGAAATTCCTTTTAACATAACGCCACTATCTTGCCACACGGGCATGCGTGAGTCAATTCCAAAATATGGAACCTCTAAAAACTCAAAACTAACCAACAAATTGGAATTTGTCGGGCTGAAAGCCCGAGGAATTCTGAGCCCGGAGGGCGACATAATAATAGCCCAGCGTGGAGCCGCCACGCGGCGGAACGCTGGGTAAAACGAAGAACATATCAGAACCCCGAACGAAGTGAGCGGGTGGCAGAAATCGTTGCTTCACAATAAGCTGCGGCCTCCCTGCCAC
>JAGBDZ010000012.1 GCA_017937215.1 Akkermansia sp.
CCCTTTCTGCCACCCCTGCCGGGGTTCGGTTAATATTTATACCATACCCGGGGTTCCGCTGCTGACGCAGCTGCACCCCGGTCTAAGGGCTGACGTCCCTCCGGGACTCTGAATTCCGCGACGTACCGTCCGCCAACTGCCCGCCAAAGCCAATTTTTTACCCCTCCGATACGTATAACACATCAATCTTTAATTGCCGGAGCAATAAACGGCTGCGGCGGAGCCGCAGGGAACTTTTCAATTGTACTTTGACCCTTGTATACATTGTACTTTCAAATAAATCAGTTGCCTTTTGGCAGAAATGGTGTATACTTGCCGCGCCATGCTGACCATCAAGAAACTCACCAAAGCACACGCCGGGCGCACGCTCTTCTTCGAGACGGAGCTCGTTGTCAACTGGGGCGAGCGCATTGCGCTGGTAGGGCCCAACGGAGCCGGCAAATCAACGCTGTTCCGCATGATTCGGGGCGACGACACCCCGGACGAAGGCCAGATTGTGATGGATGATTACGCCGTGGTGGGCTACCTGCAGCAGGAGGCCGGCGACCCCACCGACCGCACGGTGCTGGAAATTGCTATGAGCACCACCCCGGAAATGGGCGAGGCCATTCGCACGCTGCGCGAATGCGAAGCCAAGGGCGATAACACGAGTGATGAATACGCCCACGCTATGGACACTTTCATCTCCCACGATGGGTACCAGATTGAGCCCAAGGCCAAACGCATTCTGAAGGGACTGGCATTCAAGGACGAAGATTTTCACCGGCCGGCGCGTGAGATGAGCGGTGGCTGGGTGATGCGCGCCCACATGGCGCAGCTGCTGGTGGCCGAGCCGGACCTGCTCATGCTGGACGAACCGACCAACCACCTGGACCTCATGAGTCTGCTGTGGTTCCAGCGCTACCTGATGAACTACCCCGGTGCCATTTTCATGATTTCGCACGACCGCGATTTCATGGACTCTCTGGTAGAGACGGTGTACGACATCGAAAATGGCGAACTGGTGCGCTACACCGGCAACTACACGCGCTTCCTGGAGCTCAAGGAGCAGCGCTATGAGCAGGTGCTGGCCGCCTGGCGCAACCAGCAGCGAGAAATCGCCCACATCGAATCCTTTGTGGAGCGCTTCCGCTCCGTGGCCTCCAAGGCCTCCCAGGTGCAGAGCCGAATCAAGCAGCTGGAAAAGATGCGCCGCATTGAGAAACCGCGTCAGACCCGCCGCGTGTTCAAGTTCATCTTTCCGCATCCGCCGCGCAGCATGCAGAAGGTGCTGGAGCTGGAAAAGGTGGGCCAGAGCTACGGCGACAAGCGCATTTACCGCAATCTGGACCTGCTCATCGAACGCGGTGACCGCATCGTGCTGGTGGGGCCGAATGGCGCGGGCAAATCCACCCTGCTGAAAATTCTGGCCGGCGTCATCCCTATTGATGAAGGGCAGCGTGTGCTGGGCACCACCACCCGCATCGGTTATTTCTCCCAGATGCGTTCGGAGAACCTGACCCCCAATTTCACCGTGCTGGAGGAAATCATGAAGGCCGACCCCGAGCTGCGCGAGGAAGAAGCGCGCGCGGTGCTCGGTTCATTCATGTTCCGCAAGCTGGATTGCGAGAAACGCGTGGAGGTGCTTTCCGGCGGTGAGAAATCCCGCCTGAGTCTGGTGAAATTCCTGGTGAATCCGCCGAATCTGCTGCTCATGGACGAGCCGACCACGCACCTGGACCTCATGAGTGTGGAGGCGCTCTCGCAGGCACTGAAACGCTACGAAGGCACCCTGGTCTTCATTTCGCACGATGTGCACTTCATCCGCGCCCTAGCGGAAAAAACCCTGCACATCAGCCACGGCACCGTTACACCTTACGCCGGCGGTTACGATTATTACCTGGAAAAATCCGGGCTTCTGGATAATCCGGACGCGATGGACCAGTAACAAAAAAGCTCTGAAAAAAGGCCTGAGCATTAAGCTCAGGCCTTTTTGTTATCCTTACTGGATTCCTTGCCGGTCGTATAATTCCTTGTACAGCGGGCAGTTCGCATAGAGTTCTTCGTGAGGGCCGTCGCCCACGATGCGGCCGCCATCGAACACCAGAATGCGGTGAGCATTGCGGATGGTGCTGAAGCGGTGCGCCACAATGAGTGTGGTGCGGCCCTGGGCCAGTTTGTCCAGCTCTTCCTGGATCTCGCGCTCACTCTCTGCATCGAGCGAGGCGGTTGCCTCATCCAGAATGAGGATGGGCGCATCCTTCACAAAAGCGCGGGCAATGGCTACTCGCTGGCGCTGGCCACCGGAAAGGCCTTCTCCACCCTGCGCCAGCTCAGTATCAATCCCCTTCGGCTGAGAAGAAAGGAACTTGGAAACGGCAGCAGAATCGGCTGCGGCCAGGATTTCCTCCTCACTGGCGCCATCCTTGCCAAGGGCAATATTCTCACGGATGGTGCCGGCAAACAGCAAGGCCTGCTGACCAACCAGAGCCAGGTGCTCTCGCAGATGGTGAGCGGTCACATCACGCACATCCACACCGTCAATCTCGACGGACCCTTTGGTAACCTCATAAAAGCGGGGAATCAGCGTGGCAAATGTGGTCTTACCGGCGCCACTGGGACCAACCAGTCCCACAATCTGCCCGGCGGGTATGGTGAGGTCGACATTCCTCAACACCGGTTTCTCCGGGTCATAGCCGAAGCTGACGTTACGGAAGCGGATTTCACCGCGCACGGGCAAGGTGAACTGCTTCGGATTTTCCGGATCAGGTATGGTGTTGGGCTCGTACAGCACCTCGGTGAGGCGCTTCAGTGAGCCCTGCGCCTCGTTAAAGCGGTTCCAGGCCGAACCAGCTCGCTTCATTGAGTCGAAGGCAAAGAACAACGAGCCGGCAATGGCTATGAAATCGGTAAAATTCATGCCGTACAGGCGCCCCCGCACCAGCAGGAATGAAAGCGCCAGCGCTGTCACAACCTCCATCACCGGCACCAGAGCCTTCTGGTACTTCACCAGCTTCACGTAATTTGTGCAGAATCTGTTGGAGACATCCCGGAATTCAGCAATCTCGCGTTCTTCCATAGCGTAGGCGCGCACCTCTCGCTGATTTTCGAGATTCTGCTGCACCGCCGTATTCAATTCACCCAGCCCTTGCTGCGAACGATGCGACTTGCTCGAAATCCGCTTACCGAACACCATGATGGGCCAGGCAGCCAGACCGATGAATACCAGATTCACAAAGAAGAGCAGCCCCTGCCCGGAAACCACAAGCAGGTACACAAAGGCAGACAGAGCGCAGAGGGCCGTCACCGGCTGCTTGACGAGATCGTTGGCAACTGAGGTCAGGATGTGCTGCACATTGGCGGTATCGGCCAGAATGCGGCTGATAATATCGCCCTTCCGGCGGCTTTCCATGAAGGCTATGGGAAGCGCCTGCACGCGGCGGAATGCATCCATGCGGATTGTCTCCAGTATACGAATACCCAGCACATTCACCAGCACGGCGTTCAGCCACATGGCAATACCGCGCACGACAAACACCGCCGGCATGGTGGCGCATGCGAGCAGAAGCAGCGTTTCCCGGGATAAATCGCGCAGGGATGGCACATGCTGGAGCAGTTCGGGCACTTCTTCACCGGTCTGCGGGAACACCACGGGAAAAACATACTTAACCATGAGCGGCACACCCACGCCGCTGGCGGCGGCGGCGATCATGCCGGTGAGCAGCACCATGCAGAAAATCGGCAGGTGCGGAACTAAAAAGCGTTTCAAAAAGTAGAAAATGGTTTTCATGCAGTCACCTCCTGCTCTGTTTTATCTTCTTCCTGGCGCACCTGTTCGTCGTACAGATGACGATACAGCGTGCATGTTTCGTACAGGCCGGCATGGTCACCATCTGCAATAATGCGGCCATCCTCAAATACCAGGATGCGCTGTGCCATGCGGATTGTACTGAAACGGTGGGCAATCACAAAAGTCGTGTGACCTTTCGCCAGAGTCTCCAGCTCTGACTGAATGGCCGCCTCGCTCTTCATATCCAGGGCTGAGGTGGCTTCATCCAGAATAAGCACCGGTGCATTCTTCAGGAAGGCCCTGGCAATGGATACGCGCTGCCGCTGACCACCGGAAAGCCCGGAACCGCCCTCGCCCAGCATGTGGTCATACCCCTCCGGGAATGCCTCCGCAAACTCATCCACACGAGCCTGGCGGGCGGCGGTCAGCACCGCTTCATCATCTGCCCCGGGGCGCCCCACGTGAATATTCTCACGGATGGAAGCGTGGAACAAGGCCGCAAACTGCGAAACAAGGCCGATGCTGCGGGTGCGGTCTGCGCGGGAAATATCGCGAACGTCCACGCCGTCCAATTTGACGCAACCGTCATTAACATCGTAGAATCGGCAGATAAGGTTGATGAAAGTCGTCTTGCCGGAGCCACTGGGACCGACCAGCGCCACCACCTGCCCGGCCGGCACATGCACGCTCACATCCTTGAGCACCAGTTTTTCCTCAGTATAACCGAAGTTCACATTCTGGAAGTCGACCACGCCGGCAACAGGCAGCTCCAGCTTGGCCGGGTTGGCCGGCTCAGGCGTTTCATCCACCGCATGCAGCACTTCGTTAATACCGTCAATCCCCACGGTCAGCAGCTGGCACTGATTAGCCACGGCACCCAGCTTCTTGATGGGGTCATAACAGAAATAGAATGCTGTTGCAATGGCCGTGAACTGCTCCAGACTCAGGCCGTCGCTGCACCCGCGATACAAAGAATAAGCCAGTGCCAGCGTTGTCACAATCTCCACAGAGGGGGTCACGCTCTGGCGCCAGGCATTCATGCGGATAATGAGCCCATTGTACTTGCGAATCTGGGTCAGCAGCAGGTTCTCGCGTTTCTGTTCCAGATTGAAGGCGCGCACCTCACGCTGTGCCGAAAAAGTTTCTTCCACGACGGAGGTGATAACATTCATGCCTTTCATGGCCTGGCGCATCTGCTTGACCATGCGCTTGCCCACCATGCGCACCACAGGAATGCAAAGGGAGGAAATGATCAGATTACCCAGCAGCATGGCGCTTTCATGCTGTGTGCAGGCGGCATACACCAGATACCCCACTGCAGCCAGCAGCGTCAGCGGCTGGATAACCAGATCATTCATCACCCCGACCATGCCCTGTTGCACCATCTGGGTATATTGGATGACGACAGTCATCAGCTCACCGCGTGTGCGCTTATTGTGAAAAGAGAAAGAAAGCCACTGCAAACGGGCAAATAAATCCACTCTCAATCGGGAAAGAGCCTTCATGCCCGCCTTGGTCAGCAGATAGGTGTTGAAATATGTTGCCATACCTCGCACCGTCATAATGATGGGGATGATAATCGCGGCTATCCAGAGAATGGTTACAGCAGTATCCCCCATGCCGGCAAAATGCACATTCACCCACTCCTGCAGCCAGGGCGGTGTTTCATCCTTACCGAACACAATGGGGAAGACATACTGAATCATGAACGGCAGACCAAAACCCGCGGAAGCAGCCGCTATCACACCTGAAAGCACACCGCCAACCAGCAAGTACCACTGCGGCACCATGTAACGCGCCACTAGCGGCTTATACAAATCCCATAATTTTTCGTTATTCGGATTACTCATGGTTCTCTGCTTAGTCTAGCAGATTACTCGGCCCCATGCAAACATTTTCGAACCCAGATTCACACCACATCCGAATTTTATGGAGATTCTTGAAAACAGGACGCGCCACCTGCTTGACACACGAAAAAAAATGAGGCAAAATAACGAGCAAAATCTGACCTGCGTGCCACATTATGAAAAGACTCCTGATTCAGACAGCCGTTCTTACCGCATCCACCACCATGCTCACTTCCTGCTTCGATGAAGTGAAGCAGATTATCATGGGTGAGCCCGCCCCGGCCGAACAGGCAGCCCCTGCCGAGCCTGTGGCACCGCCCACCCCCACCCAGCCCACCAACGAAGAAATCAGCCGCATGCTGGTGGAACAGATGAGTGGTTGCGAGGCCGCAAATGCCGGCGAACTGACCTGCAGCGAGCCGCAGAAGAATGCCGACGGCAGCGTGAACATGAGCGCTACCCTCAAAATGGTAGTCAAGGAAGATCTTTTTGCCCGCGAGACCGCCCCCGCCGCCTTCAATAAGGAGCGCGAGGCGGTGAACGAAGCCGCCAATACCGCCATGAAGCCGGAGTCCGTCTACCTGTTCCAGGTGGGCGCCACCACCGACCTCATCACCGAGGCAGACCGCGCAGCCAAGCCCCTGCCGGAGAACCTGCAGGCTCCGCTCAATGAGCTCAAGGAACTGGCGGATTCCTCCGTCTACCGCAAAGTAGTCAACACCGGCGACACGGTGGAAACCTCCGCTACGTTCACGGCCACTTATGTGGATGGAGTGTGGCAGTTCAGCAACATCGTGGTGGATAATGCCGCCCTGCTTGCGCTGAATGATTACACCGCCCAGAGCGCCCTGCCCCAGGATGCCCCGGTGCTCTCCCCCGAATTTGAGGAAGCCCGCAAGGCCCTCATCCGCGAAAAAGTAGCCGCATTCAACCAGCTGGCAGAGCCTTACATCAAGAGCCGCGAGGAGGCCGCCCGCGCAACCCTCACGGAATACCAGGCCCGCGCCGAGGAGGAGGCCCGCCGCATCACTGAGCAGGCTGCCGCAGAGGAAGCCGCCCGCCAGGAAAGCATCAATGCCTTTGTGCAGGCGCTGACCGATGACAAGTTATTCGCCGGCGAGTGGACTCGCGACAAGCGTTTCGGCGAACTTTCCCTGCACATCGAGCAGGCCAAGAAGTTCGATAACTCCGTGCAGTTTGTCGGCACCATCTTCGACACCAAGCTGCCCGAAGCCAGCTTGGACATTGCTGGCCGCTGCGATCTCACCCCGCGCGAAAACGGCACCGCCCTGGTCGATATCACCATTTACGATGGCCAGTACGACCCCGACCAGCCCACGGCTGAGGTGTACGATGCCCGCGACGGCATGCTTTCCCTGCAGCTCAGCAAGGACGGCAAGCTCACCGGCATCATGAGCTGCGCATCCTGGGCCAACAGCCCCGAAAAAGCCTTCCAGATCAACATGACCCCCAAGGCCAAGGAAGAGCCGAAATCCAAGCGTCGCCGTTAATCCCCGACCCGCATCTATTTTCAGAAGAACAGGCAGAGCCCGATGGGTTCTGCCTGTTCTCTTACGTGCTGATTCTGTGCAGAAAGGCTGCATGACTCATATTTCTACCAGGAATGTCAGCCTGGGGGTATTATTGGATTGCTTTTCAGCCCGGAATAAGATAAAATCGCGCCCACACATTATGGCCAGGCAAGCATTAGGAAAAGGGCTGGGCGCCCTCATCATGAAAAAACAGGAAACCACACCGACCCCCGTGAACGTTGTGGCAGATGGAGACAGCGTCATTCAGGCCAAAGTGAAAGACATCAAAGCCTCCCCTTTCCAGCCCCGCCGCCACTTTGATGAAGAGCAGATTCAGGAGCTGGCCGCCTCTATCCGCGAGCGCGGGCTCATCCAGCCCCTCGTAGTTCGCAAGGTCAACGGCATGTACGAACTCATTGCCGGTGAGCGACGTCTGCGTGCCGTCACCAGCCTGGGCATGAGCACGGTGAAGGTAGTGGTGCACGAAGCAACCGACCAGGAGGTAGCCGAACTAGCCCTTATCGAAAACCTGCAGCGCGCCGACCTCACCCCGCTGGAAGAAGCAGAGCAGTACCGACTGCTGCAGGAGAAGTTCGGCATGAAGCAGGAGACCATTGCCCAGCACGTGGGCAAATCCCGCGCCGTCATTGCCAACATGGTGCGCCTGCTCGAACTGGCACCGGAAGTGCGCAATCTGCTCAACCAGCAGCAGATTACCGTAGGTCATGCCAAGGTGCTGCTGCAGCTCAAGGACGCCATGCAGCAGACACTTGCTGCCCAGCGCGTGGCTCGCAATACCATGACCGTGCGCCAGACCGAACAGATGGTGCGCAACCTGCTCAATCCCCAGGAAACGCCGACTCGCGAAGTCCCGCAGCTGCCGGAGGCATACGCCCGCGTGTGCTCCCAGCTTTCCCGCGATTTCGGCACCAAGGTGAACATTGCCATGAAAGGCAAGAGCAACGGTGTCATCGAAATCCCCTACGCAGGGCGCGAAGAACTGGTGCGCATTCTCCAGATTTTCGGTATCAGCGAATCACTGTAATGCGCCGGCTTCTGCTGTTTCTGCCGCTTCTGGGCCTGTTGTGCGGCTGCGATGAAAAGCAGGTTACCCCACCGCCGCCCCACGCGCAGCAACAGCACACTGAACTGGCCGATACCCCGGATTTCAACGGGCACAACGCCTACACCCACTGCGCAGCCATTTGCAGTCTCGGTCCGCGCTACAGCGGCTCTGCCGCTTATGAAAAGCAGCTCCTCTACCTGGAAAAACACCTGCATGCCGCCGGCTGGCAGACTGCGCGCGATGCTTTCACCGCCCCCAATGGGGTGAAAATGTGCAACCTGCGCGCTTTCCGCACCGCAGCACCGGCGCCACTGCTTATCAGCTGCCACATTGATACCAAGGTGAATGTGGCGCCGGATTTTGAGAGCGCGGATGACGGGGCAAGTGGTGCAGCCGTGCTGCTGGAACTGGCGCGGGTCATGAAAGATGATGCGGTGGAGCTCATCTTTCTGGATGGAGAGGAAGCCTTTGCCTGGCGCATGAGCGAGACGGACGGTCTCTATGGCTCCAAATTTGATGTAACCCGCCGCGGCAGCACCCTGCCCCGCTGGCAGATTAATCTGGACATGGTGGGTGGGCGCAACAAAACGATTGCCGTTCCCGCGCTGGACACCTCAGACTACATGTACGCGCACTACGTTGCAGCCATTCGGGCGCTCGGTCTTTCAGAAGAAAAGTGGACACTCTGGCCCGGCTCCTATCTGGACGACCACGTGCCGTATCTGGAAGCGGGTGTAGAGAGTCTGAATCTCATTGCAGCCTTCAGTGGCAGCAACTGGTGGCACACCCCAAAGGACAACATGAGCCGCATCTGCCCCCGCTCTCTGCATGAAAGCGGCCTGGTCACACAGCAACTGGTGCGGCAGCTGCTCAGCGAAGCTGCTGCAACCGCTCCATAACAGGCTGGGACACAGACGCCCGCTCCTCAGCCGTGTTCAACGGCAGTTTCTGAATCAGCACTCCGGCTTCATCATATACCAGAAGCGCCAGCCGGTTATTGGCACCGTGCAGCACCAGTACACCGGCAGCATCGCGGAACTGCAGGCTTACCTCGCCGGCTTCACCCAGCATCCATCCGCGGCCTTGCGGGTTCGCGTCGCGCGCCAGGTGGCGTATGGCCTGCAAGTGGTCTGTCACAGCCTCAGGCTCCAGCCCCTCCGGCAGAGCTGCCAGCTGGCGCACTACCTCACGGCGGTGCTCTGCCATGGCCTTGCGGATAGCAGGCTCCACCACCAAGGGGCGCAGCACGCGGTCTCCCCCCACTGCTTCACCGGCAGAGGCATGGCCCGCCCGACCACGTTGCGGACGCTCAGCCAGCACCACACAGAACCGGCAATGCTCCCCCTGCCGCAGAAGCTCCACTTCCACCTCCTGCCCGGGAATGAGAGTCAGTAGAACCGCATGCACGTCCGCTCGGCGGCTCACCGACTTGCCGCCCAGAGAAAGAAGCACATCACCCGGCTGAATTCCGGCCTTGAGCGCGGGACTATCCGGGCGCACAGCACGCACCAGCACCCCTCCCTGCTGCAGGGGAACCTCATCTGCCACCACCCCGAACATAGCCCGGGGCTTTTCAGCGGCAGCAGCCAGCGGAAGCATGGTCGCCAGCACTGCACTCAGAATCTTCGTCTTCACAAATAATCCTCCTCTACTTCCACCTCGGTTGTATTCGGCACACGAATGACTGTCGTCGTACCCTCGTCATCCAGCACAAAAGCATCCTCGTAAATCACCTGGTAGTGGCGCACCGGAGCCTCACCGCGGCGCCACTCCACGCGATTCGTGCTGCGGGATTCAATAATATTGCGACTCACCAGTCCCTGGTTCTCATTCTCCGCCACAGCGCTGCCGGGCAGCATGAAAGCCACCCCGCTCACCGCAAACACCAGCAGCGCAGCCGCCACTGCAGCGCTGCCGCGCAGCCAGTAACTGCGGCGTGCCGGTCGCTCATTCCGACTGGACTCCACATACATCTGCACCCCCAGGCGCCCCGCCAGTCCGGCCGGAAGCGCAGCCGGGCGCAGACGGCGCAGCAGCTGCTCCATCCCGCGGCAGTCGCGTTCCTCATCTGCAGCCTGGTTCATAGCGGCCAGCAGGCGGCTCTGCAGAGCCTCCGGCAGAGGTGCAGGAGTGGTGCTTTCTGTCTTGAAATCGTGTGTCGTCTTCATGGCTTCAGCGTTCTATGGGGTCGGCCTCCAGGGCTTTGCGCATACTTTGCAGAGCGTAGCGATAGCGGGAGGTAATGGTTGATAATTTCTGCCCGGTCATATCCGCAATCTGCTGGAAGGTGCGCTCGCCCCAGATATGGAGCACCACCACCTCTGCAAACTCCGGCGATAACTGGCGCAGAACAGCTTCCAGTTTCTCACGCAGATACTCATCATCGGCAGCGCTGCTGAGCCACGGAGTTTCCTCCACGCCTTCGCGCAGCGTTTCCTGCTGGGCGGTGGCATAGTTGCGGCGCACCTGCTCGCGGCGGCCGCGGTCCATGGCCAGGTGGCGGATTGCCGTGTAGGCATATGCGCTCCACTGGTTACGGGTTCCGGTGAATGATCCGCTTTCCACCGCTCGCACCAGCTGAACCAGCGCCTCCTGGAGCACGTCTTCGGCATCGGCATCGCTGCGGCACTGCTGGCGCGCATACAGCAACAGCTGGGAACCGTATTCGGCCAGCCACGCCGACCAGTCTATGCGGTCTTCTGCGGCACCAGTGGGGGAATGCGGGGTCATTTCCTTCATAAGCTAGGCGTTCAATGCTTTTATATTTATCTTAACTTGCTGCATTTTACCAGCAAAAAAGCGCATCCGCAGGTTGCAGAGCCCTGCGGATGCGGAAAATTCACAGCGATACGGCTCAGGCCTGTTGCTCAGCGGCGGCCTTTTCGGCCTCCAGCTTCTGGCGAAGCTTCTCGGGGAGCTTCACCTGGATGTGCACATCGCGCAGCTGGTTGGGCTCGGCCGGGGCGGGAGATTCGCTCATGAGGTCGGCACCGCGGTTGTTCTTCGGGAAGGCGATAACCTCGCGGATGGAGTCGCACTTGCCGATGAGCATGACCACGCGGTCCAGCCCCAGGGCCAGGCCGCCGTGAGGCGGTGCGCCGAAGGAGAATGCAGCCAGCAGGTGGCCGAACTGCTCCTGGATGGTAGCATCGTCCAGACCGAGGGCGCGGAAAGTGGCATCCTGCAGGTCTTTCTCGTGGATACGGATGGAACCGCCGCCCAGCTCGTTGCCGTTGAAGATGACGTCGTAGGCCTCGGCGCAGATATCGGTGGAAATCTCGCCCTTGAGCACCTTTTCCACATCCTCCGGCACCGGGCGGGTGAAGGGATGGTGAATGGCGCAGAAGCGCTGTTCCTCCTCGTCCCAGCCGAAAAGCGGGAAGCGGTTCACCCAGAACAGGTCAACCTCATCGTTGCCCTTGAGAATCTCCATGAAGTCGGCACAGGCCAGACGCACGCGGCCCAGGATAGTGCAGCTCTGCTCCCAGCCACCGGCGGCGAAGAACACGCAGTCGCCGCTCTCGATGTTAAGGCGCTCCTTCAGGGCCTCAATCTCGGCGTCCGTCAGACGCTTAGTGATGGGGCTCTTCCAGCCGTCGCGGTCGTTCACGTCGCGCACCTTGATGTAAGCCAGGCCCTTGGCGCCGGCCTCGATGGCGGTCTGCGTGAGGGAATCCACCTGACCCACGGAGGGGTTGAAGCCCTTGGCGTTGATGGCTTTCACCACACCGCCGCTGGCAATGGCGCTGGAGAACACGCGGAAATCACTGCTGGCAAAGATGTCGGAGCAGTCGGTAATCTTCATTTCGAAGCGGCGCTCGGGCTTATCGGAACCATACTGGTCCATGGCCTCGTGCCAAGTCATGCGGGGGAACGGAGTCACGATGTCGCGGCCCACGGATTCCTTGAACACACGCTTGAGCATGGCCTCAATCCAGCCGTAAATATCCTCCGGCGTGATGAAGGAAGCCTCGATATCAATCTGGGTGAACTCAGGCTGGCGGTCGGCGCGCAGGTCTTCGTCGCGGAAGCAGCGGGCCACCTGGAAGTAGCGCTCCATGCCGGCCACCATGAGCAGCTGCTTGTACTGCTGCGGAGCCTGCGGAAGAGCGTAGAAAGCACCGGGGGTCAGACGGCTGGGCACCAGGAAGTCACGGGCACCCTCGGGCGTGCTCTTGGAGAGAATGGGGGTCTCAATCTCCAGGAAACCCTGCTCGTCGAGGTAGTCGCGCATGGTCTTGGTGATGCGGTGGCGCAGAATCATGTTGCGCTGCATGGCGGGGCGGCGCAGGTCCAGGAAGCGGTACTTGAGGCGGATATCCTCATTGGCAATGTTGCGGTCCAGCTGGAACGGCAGCACCGCGGCCGGGTTCAACACCGTGAGGGAGGTGGCTTCCACCTCAATCTCGCCGGTAGCCAGATCAGGGTTGGTGGCATCAATCTCGTCCGTCTTGAGGCGGCGCACCACCTTGCCGCTCACCTGAATCACGGTCTCCACGCGCAGAGCCTCGGCCTGATTGGCCAGATTTGCGTCAATCTCCGGGTGGAAAACTACCTGGGTCTTGCCGGCACGGTCGCGGAGGTCGATGAAAATCACACCGCCGTGGTCACGCACCGTGTCCACCCAACCGACCAGCGTCACAACCTGGTCTACATTAGCGGGGCGGAGCTCATCGCACGTATGGGTACGGTAACTATTCATGGTAAATATATTATAAAAATCTATGAAGACAACGCTCCCAGAGAAGAACGCAGCGGCGTTCATTCTACGCTTTCTATCTTAATTGTCAAGCCATTTTCAGGGCGCTTTGCGGCATGCTGTCAGGCATCGGGAGGCGGGGGGCGGATGCAAAAATCCGGCGCCGGATAAACCGGTGCCGGATTCTGAAAACAATTTCCGCAACTATCAGTGCTTCTTGCAGAAGTCCTCGAGGCGGTCCAGGCCCTCCTTGAGCACGTCCAGAGAGGTGCAGTAGGAAATGCGGATAGCCTTGTCGTTGCCGAAAGCGATACCGGGCACCGCGGCCACCTTGTAGCGGTCGAGCAGCTTCTCGCAGAGGTCGAGGGAGCCCAGGCCGAGTTCCGTGGTATCGATGAAGAAGTAGAAGGCACCCTTGGGCTCCACCACCTTGATCTTGGGCATGGCGCTCAGGCGGCTGTACACATACTGGCGGCGGAAGTCATATTCCTCGCGCAGGTCTGCAATGAAGCTCTGGTCACCGGAAAGAGCCTCGATAGCGCCGTACTGGCAGAAAGTCGTGGCATTGGAGGCAGTGTGGTCCTGGATGAGCTTGATATACTTGGCAATGTGGGCGGGGGCAGCGGAGTAACCGAGGCGCCAGCCGGTCATGGCATAGCCCTTGGAGAAACCGTTGATGGTGATGGTGAGGTTGTAGATTTCCTCGCTCAGGGAAGCCATGGAAACATGCTTGGTATCGCCGTACACCAGGTGCTCATAGATTTCGTCAGCAATGATGAGGATATCCTCATCCACGGCAATCTGGCCCAGAGCCAGCAGCTCTTCCTTGGTGTAGACCGTGCCGGTCGGGTTGTGCGGCGTAGTCAGGATAATCATCTTGGTGCGGGGAGTCATGGCGTTCTCAAACTCCTCGGGGGTAATCTTCCAGCCGTTCTCAGCCTTGGTCTCCACAAACACCGGGGTACCACCGCAAAGCTCTACCATGGAAGGATAGCTCACCCAGTACGGAGACGGGATAATCACCTCATCGCCGGCAGAGATGGTGGCGCGCAGAGCGGTGTACACAGCGGGCTTGGCGCCGCTGCACACACAAATCTGGTCAATACCGTAATCCAGACCGTTATCGCGCTTGAGCTTGTCGGAGATAGCCTGGCGGAGCTGGGGCAGCCCCACGGAAGGGGTGTACTTGGTGGCACCATTGTTGAGGGCCTCGATAGCGGCCTTCTTGATATTCTCGGGGGTGTCCTTATCGGGCTCGCCGCCGGCCAGGCCATAGACCTGCTCGCCACGGGCTTTCATCTCCTTGGCCTTATTGGTCACAGCCAGTGTAAGGGAAGGAGACAGGGACTCTGCGCAATCTGAAATGAAATCCATCATTGTCGTATGAAGTGGTTGAAATTGGTACACAGTGCATGCGCTTCGGTACGCGGCGCACACCGCGGGTTATTCTACGCCCGCCCCTGCGCTTTGGCAAGGAAAATATCTGGAGGTGACGCGCTTTCTGCGCGTTCCTCCTTGCTTTTTAGCAAAAGCGGCGTACAATGAGGCGCAGTCATGGTTGGTTTTCTGCAGAGCATCAGTGCATGGTTGTCCCGGTACACCTCCCCCTTTGTCATCGCCGCTGCGGCGCTGGCCTTTGCCGTGCCGGGGCTTTTCACCTGGGTGCATGGCGATGTGCAGGCGCTGGTGCTGGGCTTCATCATGCTGACCATGGGTATGACCCTGCGCCCGGCAGATTTCCGCAATCTGGCCGCCCAGCCGCTGGATATCTTCATCGGCGCGGTGGCTCAGTTCAGCATCATGCCGCTGGTAGCCTGGGCACTGGTTTATTGTTTTGACCTGCCGCGAGGCATTGCAGCGGGGCTTATTCTGGTAGGCTGCTGCCCCGGTGGCGTTTCCAGCAATATCATGAGCTTCCTCTGCAAGGGAGATGTACCTTACTCCGTGGGCATGACCACAGTTTCTACCCTGCTCGCCCCGGTGATGACACCGCTTCTCATGCTCTGGCTGGCCGGCGAAAGCATCGACGTGGACGCCACCGGCATGTTCCGCAGCATCCTCTTCGTCACCATCCTGCCAGTAGCCATCGGGGCCTTCTGCAATGGCCAATTCGGCAAACACCCCGGCTACGCCGAGGTCTGCAAGGTAATGCCCGGGCTCTCCGTCATCGGTCTGGCCTGCATCGTGGGCGGCGTGACCGCCGCCAAGGGCAGCAGCTTCTTTACCAGCGGTGCGCTCATCTTCCTCACCGTCTTCCTCCACAACGCGCTCGGCTATGCCCTGGGCTACAGCGTGGGACGCGCCACCCGCATGAGCCGCCCCAAGCGCCGCACCCTCAGCATCGAGGTCGGCATGCAGAACGCCGGCCTTGCCACCGTGCTGGCCGGGCGCCACTTCCCCGCCATGCCGGAAGCAGCTGTTGCTTCCGCCATCTGCTGCGTGTGGCACAGCATCTCCGGCACCCTTCTGGCCGGCATCTTCAATATCATCGACCGCTGGCGCAAATCCTGAAAATCAGGCCACCGGCGGTTTCCCCCCAATAGTCGCACCGGGCTTTTCCGTCCCGGAGCAGTCTGCAAGGGCACAATCAGCCATACCTCGTAGTGCTCGCCAGCATTGACGCAGCGCCTGTTCCTCCATTTGCCTCCCTATTACCGACCCTTCACCCACCTCAAAGAAAACCGGGAGGCCCGCATCAGCAGAACCTCCCGGTTGTAAAAGCTGGCTTCAATGAGTCAGCTGGCAGGGCTTAGCCCTTGCAGCAGCAGCAGATGCTGTCGCCCAGCTTCTTCATAGCCTCAGCGGCACGGTTGGAGTAGCCCCATTCGTTGTCGTACCAGCCACAGACCTTCACCATGTTGCCGCCCACCACATAGGTGAAGCCGGCGTCGAAGATGCAGGAGTGGGGGTTGGAAACGATGTCCTGAAGCACGAGAGCCTCTTCGGAGTACTCGAGGATGCCCTTAAGCGGACCCTCAGCGGCCTCCTTCATGGCGGCGTTCACTTCCTCCACGGTCACGTCGCTCTTCAGCACGGCCACGAAGTCGGTCAGAGAACCGGTCGGGGTGGGCACGCGGAAGGAAGCACCGTTGAGCAGACCCTTGAGCTGGGGAATCACCTCACCGATAGCCTTGGCAGCGCCGGTGGTGGTGGGGATGATGTTGATGGCAGCGGCGCGCATGCGGCGGGGGTCGCTGTGCGGCAGGTCAAGGATGCGCTGGTCGTTGGTGTAGGAGTGGATGGTGCTCATCATGCCCTTTTCGATGCCCCACTTGTCGTTGAGAACCTTCACCATGGGGGAAAGGCAGTTGGTGGTGCAGGAAGCGTTGGACAGGATGTGGTGCTTGGCGGGATCGTAGTCGTTGTGGTTCACGCCCATGACCACGGTCATGTCAGGCTGCTTGGCAGGAGCGGAGATGATGACCTTTTTGGCACCGCGTTCCATGTGTACGCCGGCCTGAGGAGCGGTACGGAAGATGCCGGTGGATTCCACCACCACGTCCACTTCGAGAGCGGC
>JAGBDZ010000069.1 GCA_017937215.1 Akkermansia sp.
CGTGCCAACTACCGTCGGCACGTGGTAACGAAAACACACTGAGATTCATCTCAGTGCGTTTTTTACAGGGAGCGGCGGAAGCCGCTACGGAGCTTCCTATTCTGCATTCTGCGTTCTGAAATCTGCATTCCATTAAATTCCAATTTTTAGTTTAATTACACACCCGCGCGGCGGCCTTGCGTCCATACACGGTGTCGGGGTATCGCTCTGTCACCCGCTCCAGCCAGAGGCGGGCGGCCGAGTCATCGTGCAGGCATTTTTCGCAGAGCTGTGCGGCGCGAAACATAAGCAGGGCCGCATCCTCGGGTTCGCGGATGCGAGTGGAGGCTTCCTCGAGGGTCTGGAGGGCCGCGGCGGCATCGTGCAGTATATCCTGTTGCAGTCGGGCGAGTTCCAGCCACCCGCGGAGACGCCAGGGCTGTGCATGCACCAAGCGCACCAGTTCCGGCATGAGCGAGGCATCTTTTTCCGCCTCAATGCGGTCGGTGAGCCGTGCCAGGGCGTCGTCTTCGGGCAGGTAGGAGCCGGCGTACAGACGCTCTGCTACTTTTTCACTCCAGCCCGGCAGAATCCAGTACCGGAGCAGCAGCCCTTCCACCACGGCGAGGATAACCAGAGCCACCAGAAGCAACACGATGCCCTGAGTGGCGTGCCCGCCGTACATACGCTGCTGCACCGGCTGCAGAGCCAGTGCAAAGGCACCCAGCGGCGCAAGAACCGCCAGTAGCTGAAAAAAACGGCGCAGCATTACTTCTTGCCGGGCAGGTCATCCATTTCCAGATAATCCAGCGCCATGGTGCGGTTCGGATTCTGGGGATTGCGCACCTCCAGCTTCATCTGTTTGAAGAACCAGGTGCCATCGCTGAGTCGCTGCACGGAGGTGATGGAAAAACGCTTGCGCAACTTGCCGTCCTTGCCGTAGCCGTCAATCTGCCAGGTGGTGCCGTTTTCCTTGTCAATCCACATGCGCACCCAGGCAAACTGCCCCACCGCAGGGTTCGGGTTGGGCACCTGGACCACGTAGCAGTCGCGCCCTTTGATGCGGGAATCCGACCCGGCATCAATCATCTGCCCGCCTTTCCAGTACAGGAAACGCAGGGAGAGGTCTTCGTAGCACACATCGGTGCCGGCGATGGTCTGGGAATACTGTGCCGGCGACATCACGCGCGCCTTACCGTTCTCGACCAGGGCAATATCCACATTCTTCTCTTTGATGCGCACGTCAAAGCGCTTCCACGCGACGCCTTCCTTGTACTGGAAAGCCAGCGTATCGCCACGCACGCTGAGGCTGAAAGGAATCTTGAGCTTGGCCTTGCGGATGCGGCCGGCCACATCCTTGTTTCCCTGGCTCACCGTCATTTCTCGCATGTCGGCCAGCAGTTCGTCCGCAGTGAGGGGGGCTTCTGCCTCCTGGGCATAGGAAGGAACCAGCATCAGGGCAACCAGCATTAGGGATTTCCACTTCTTCATGGCGTTCATCATACCATAATAGCGCATCATTGCATAGCTTTTATTTTTTCCCACCTCCGGAATGCGGAATGCCACACGCGTCCCATAGTTTGAAAATAGTGCGCGATAAATTGTAATTTGTCGGGCTGAAAGCCCGAGGAATTCTGAGCCCGTCAGGGCGACATAATAATAGCCCAGCGTGGAGCCGCCACGCGGCGGAACGCTGGGTAAAACGAAGAACATATCAGAACCCCGAACGAAGTGAGCGGGTGGCA
>JAGBDZ010000070.1 GCA_017937215.1 Akkermansia sp.
GACTGCCAGCAATGGCGAAATCATCCTCTTCATTGATGAGCTGCATACCCTGGTGGGTGCCGGCGCGGGCGGCGAAGGCTCTATGGATGCCGCCAATCTGCTCAAACCCGCCCTGGCGCGTGGCGAGCTGCGCACCATAGGTGCCACTACACTGGATGAATACCGCAAGTACATCGAAAAGGATGCTGCGCTGGAACGCCGCTTCCAGCCGGTCTATGTGGCCGAACCCAGTGTGGAGGATACCATCGCCATTCTCCGTGGTCTGAAGGAGCGCTACGAGGTGCACCACGGCGTGCATATTACCGATGGTGCCCTGGTGGCCGCCGCCACGCTGAGTAACCGCTATATCAGCGACCGCTTCCTGCCGGATAAAGCTGTTGACCTGGTGGATGAAGCCGCGGCTCGTCTCAAGATTGAGCTGGATTCCATGCCCAGCGAGATTGATGAGCTGAACCGCAGTGCCATGCAGCTGGAGATGGAGCGCCAGGCGCTGGCCAAGGAAAAGGATGACGACTCCAAGGCTCGCCTGGAAAAAATCACGAAGGAACTGGCCGACACCCGCGAAAAGGTGGATGCCATGGTGGCCCAGTGGAAGAGCGAGAAGGATGTGGTGGTGAAAGCCCGCGAGGCCCAGAAGAAGATTGATACCCTGCGCACCGAGGCTGAGCAGGCTCAGCGCAAGGGCGACCTGGGCCGGGCCTCCGCCATCCTCTACGGCGAAATCCCCGCCGCTGAAGCCGCCGCCAAGGAGGCGCGCAAGGCTCTGGCTGCCCTGCAGAAGAGTGGCACCGGCCTGCTGAAGGAGGAAGTGACCGAGGCGGATATTGCCAAGGTGGTTTCCACCTGGACCGGTATTCCCGCCGCCCGCATGGCCGAAGGGGAGCGCGAGAAGCTTCTGCATATGGAGGAGCGCCTCGGCCAGCGCCTCATTGGTCAGAAAGAGGCGGTCAAAGCCGTGGCTGATGCCGTGCGCCGCTCCCGCGCCGGCCTGCAGGATGAGAACCGCCCGCTGGGTTCGTTCATCTTCCTGGGCCCCACCGGCGTGGGTAAGACCGAGCTGGCCAAGGCCCTGGCCGAGTTCCTTTTCGACGACGAAGCCGCCATGGTGCGCATCGATATGAGCGAGTACATGGAGAAACACAGCGTTTCTCGCCTTATCGGTGCGCCTCCGGGGTATGTGGGCTATGATGAGGGCGGCCAGCTCACCGAGGCTGTGCGCCGCAGACCGTACAGCGTGGTGCTCTTCGATGAGATTGAAAAGGCCCACCCGGATGTGTTCAACGTGCTGCTCCAGGTTCTGGACGATGGGCGCATCACCGATGGTCAGGGCCGCACGGTGGATTTTACCAACACCGTGCTCATCATGACCAGCAATATCGGCAGTCAGTTCATTCTGAATGAGTCCGATGCCGCCACACGCAATACTCGTGCGCTGGATGCTCTACGCGGACACTTCCGCCCGGAGTTTCTCAACCGAATCGATGAAATCATCATCTTCGACCGCCTGCAGGGCGAGGACCTCAAGCAGATAGTGGGAATTCAGCTGCGCCGTGTGCTCAAGCGGCTGGAGAATCGCGGGCTCCGCATGCAGCTCAGCGATGCCGCCGCCGCTCTCGTGGCCGAGCACGGCTACGACCCGGTCTATGGCGCCCGCCCGCTCAAGCGCGCTATTCAGCACGATATCCTCGACCCGCTCAGCATGGCTATTCTCGCGGGCCGCTACCCGGAGGGCAGCGTGGTCCTTGTCGATGCAGAAGATGGTAAAATCGTCTTCAGATGATTTTACCTTCTTCATCCCCCCTGGCCCACAAGGGCCAGGGGGGGCGTATGAAATCTCCGGGCTGCGCCCGGGGATGAATCGCCACTCGCGCACGCGTGTCCCAAAGATTTTGTAGAGAATAGAAATATCAGCAACATTTTGGAAGAAGCCCCCTCTGCGCAATAAATTGGAATTTGGCGATTAGTTTGCGAGCGACAGCGAGCGTCTATTTGAGCCCGCGGAGCGGGCGGCATATCCATAGCGAGGCGGTGGAGCCGCGCAGCGGCGGAACCCCTCGTAAACGAAAAGAACTATCAGAGCCCCGACGTCAGGAGTGGGCGGCAGCCTGTCACGGCGTAGGGCGTAAGCCCGGAGACGGAAAAGTGAGGCCTTAATATGTTGCATCGCTTTCTGCCACCCCGACTTACGTCGGGGTTCGGGTTTCTTTTGGGTTTGTACGAGTGGTTACGCCCGCCACGCTGACGCGTGACGCGCTCGACCACTCGCTATGGATATGTCGCCCTGACGGGCTCAAAATTCCTCGGGCTTTCAGCCCGACAAATTCCAATTTATCGAGCTCCGTACTCAAACTTTGGGACACGTGTGCGCCACTCGCGTTGCTTGTGGCGATTAGGCTTGCAAGGCGTATACCTATCTGATACAATAGGCCCCGCGTTATGACACCAAAACACATTGTTGCCGTTATCGACTACGGCTCACAGTACACGCAGCTGATTGTACGCCGCGTGCGTGAGCTGGGCTTCCTCGCCAAGCTGTATGCGCTGGAGGACCTGCATGAAATCAGCGAGCCGGGCGCCATCATCCTTTCCGGTGGCCCCCGCAGCACTTCGGAACCGGATGCCCCGGATATTGACTTTGAGTGGCTCACCAGCTTTGGTGTGCCGGTGCTGGGTGTGTGCTACGGCATGCAGCTCCTGAACATCAAGACGGGCGGCACCGTGCGCCCCAGCAACAAGCGTGAGTACGGCCCCGCCGCCCTGGTGCCGGAGAAGCTGGAGGGGCTGTATGCGGATATGAGCCCGTCCTCCCAGGTGTGGATGAGCCACTCCGACACAGTGGACCACCTGGCCGATAACTGCCGCGTGATTGCCCGCAACAGCGAGGGTGTACCGGTTTCCCTGCAGTGGGGCGAGCAGATGTTCGGCATTCAGTTCCACCCGGAGGTGACCCACTCCCACGAGGGCCGCACCATCCTGAAGAATTTCCTTTCCTACGCTACAAACCTGGCCAAGTTCGACATTGGCGACTTCAAGCGCGAGCTCATCGAAGACATCCGCGCCAAGGTGGGCGACAAGCAGGTGGTCTGCGGTGTTTCCGGCGGTGTGGACAGCACCGTGCTGGCCGTGCTTCTGCACGAAGCCGGTGTGAATGTGCGCTGCATCTTTGTGGACAACGGCCTGCTGCGCAAGGACGAAGCCAAGGAAGTGCAGGCCAATTTCGAGCGCATGGGCGTGAAGATTGAGACCGTGGACGCCAGCGAGCGATTCCTGGCCGCCCTGGCCGGTGAGACCGCCCCGGAAAAGAAGCGCCGCATCATCGGCAACCTGTTCATCGATGTGTTCTGGGATGCCGTGGGCGATGCCGAGATGCTGGCCCAGGGTACCCTGTACCCGGACGTGATTGAAAGCGCTTCCAACGCCAAGAGCAAGGCTTCTGTCATCAAGACCCACCACAACCGCGTGGAGCGCGTGCTCAAGATGCAGGAGGAAGGCAAGGTGATTGAGCCGCTGGCCTTCCTGTTCAAGGACGAAGTGCGCGAGCTGGGTGCCTCCATGGGTATCTCGCACGACATCCTGTGGCGCCATCCCTTCCCCGGTCCCGGTCTGGCTGTGCGCTGCCCGGGCGAGGTGACCAAGGAGCGCCTGGATATCATCCGCGAGTGCGATGCCATCTTCATCGGCACGCTGCGCAAGTGGGACTGGTACGACAAGTGCTGGCAGGCCTATGCCGGTCTTATTCCCGTGAAGACGGTGGGCGTGAAGGGCGACGAGCGTTCCTACGAGTTTGCCACGAACCTGCGCGCCATTGTCTCTGAGGACGCCATGACCGCCGACTGGGTACAGCTGCCCTACGACCTGCTGCGCGAGGCTTCCAACCGCATTCTGAACGAGGTTTCCGGCATCAACCGCGTGCTCTACGATGTGAGCACCAAGCCGCCGGCATCCATCGAATGGGAGTAAAGGATTTTTCTCCCCTCCCCCTCACAAGCGGGCGCAGCAACTGCTGCGCCCGCTTTTTTCCTTGCTGTTGACTTTATTCTTGCATTGGGGAGCAGAATATGCAAAATACTAACAGTATTGTCACACCTTTGATTAACATGAAGAACTTTCTATCATTCACCTGCCTCGTGAGCTGCTGCCTCCTGGTAGCAGGAGCCTTGGTTTCCTGCGACAGCCCCTACGAACAGAAAGAGGCCAAATTCAGCAAGACAATGGATTTGAATGCAGATAGATACCTGCTTGGCCTGCCGCATGGAGCCAAAGCCATGCATTTGGGCGAAAAAATCTTCACCCAGGCCCGCCACAGCTATTACGCTAATAACCACGCAGCATACCGCGCCCTGCTCCAGGGAGAAATCGATGGCTACCTGTTCGACAGCCACGCCGTGGACTACCTGGCAGCGGGCTCGCCGGATCTGGCCGTGCTGCCCGACCCAGTCGGCAAGGTAGACATTGCCATTGGCATTGCGCCCAAGAATGCCGACCTGCTGCCCGCAATCAATGCGTTCATCGACCAGTACAAGAAAGATGGCACATATGAAGCCATGTACGAGAGGTGGGTTTCACACCCCGAATCCAGGAGCAGCCTGGGTTATGAGCGACTTGAAGTGCCCCAGATGCCCGCCATAGATACCCCCAAAGAGCCCACCCGCACCCTGATAGTGGGCACCAGCCGCGAGGTGGAGCCCATGTGTTTTGCAAGCACCAGCAGCGCAACCACAGACGAACTCACCGGGTTCGATATGGAGCTTCTCCGCCGCCTGGCCCTGCACCTCAATGTGAAGGTAGAAATCCGGGAGATGAACTATGTGGCCATGATTGACCAATTGTCTGCCAATAAGATTGATATTGTCATCGCTGGCCTTAACCGGACCGAAGAGCGAGAAAAACGCAACATCATCTTCAGCAAAAACTACATCAACTCCAACATTGTGATGCTGGTGCGCAGCGCCCAGGTTGCAGAAAACGCGAAGTAACTGACCCACTGCCATCAGCCACGAAAAAGATCTGGATTTTCTGCCATTCTTCTCAGTCTCGGTGCCTGCCTTGCCGGGTATTATCTGATGGCTCCCCCCCGGCCTGGGCACTGAAAAAAGCGCCACCAGGCTCCATGATCTGAACGACTCCGCCTTCGTCATCGGCGTGCCGATGGGCGGCAAAGCCAACAAGCTGAACGCCCGCATTGAGCTGCACGATATGGACTTCGTCACCATGTTCGAAGTACTGGATGAAGGCCGTATCGACATGGGGCTGGCCGGACTGAACAAAGACACCAACCGCCCTGACCAGGTGCTGTACAGCGATAATTACATTGATTCCTACATCGTAGCCATCGTCCACACATCGCTGGTGGAAACGCCCACACGTGTCCCAAAGATTTTGTAAGCAATAGAAACACCAACAATATTTTGGAAGAATCCCCCGCATCCCGATAAATTGGAATTTGTCGGGCTGAAAGCCCGAGGAATTTTGAGCCCGCTAGGGCGACATACCCATAGCGAGTGGTGAAGCGCGACACGCGTCAGCGTGGCGGGCGGAACCACTTGTACAACCCAAAAAGATACCGGAACCCCGACGCAGGTCGGGGTGACAGAAAGCGATGCAATATATTGATACCACGCCTTTCCGTCTCCGGGCTTACGCCCTACGCC
>JAGBDZ010000071.1 GCA_017937215.1 Akkermansia sp.
CACTCCTGACGTCGGGGCTCTGATTGTTCTTTTCGTTTACGAGGGGTTCCGCCGCTACGCGGCTCCACCGCCTCGCTATGGATATGCCGCCCGCTCCGCGGGCTCAAATAGACGCTCGCTGTCGCTCGCAAACTCAACGCCCAATTCCCATTTATCAAGCTCCGTACTCAAACTTTGGGACACATGCGTATTGCCTCAAAATAAAATCGAACCCAAGGGGGGTGTCTGCATTTTCCTCCAACAAAAACTTGCCATTGACGGCGGGATGGTGTACAGTATCGGGTAGCACAAGCCTGTTCTCGCACGCTCGCGCGCGAGGTGGTGTGCGCCTTGCGCCCGACCTGTGCTGAGAACTCAATTCGAACCGTTATGTCTCAGGTAACAAAAACGCTAATTAAGTTGTTGGTCGTGCTGCTCATCAGCGGCAGCATGATGTTCATGCCCTTCGAGGAGTGGGGCCTGCCGGTGAACCCGATTCAGACACGCGTGATTGCGCTTTTCGTGTTTGCCGCCCTCATGTGGATTCTGGAGGTCATTCCGATTTGGACCACCTCGGTGCTGGTGATTACGCTGGCACTGCTGGGCACCTCCAATACCTCCCTCAATTTCCTGAAGGTCGATAAGTTTGACAAGCCGGCGGTGGAGGCCATCGTGGCCGATGCCTATGGCCCCGGCGCTGATGCCGCCGTGGTGAAGGCCACGCAGGCCAGCGTGGTGGAGTCCCTGAAAAAGGTGACCAACCTCACCCCGGATGCCGTGCGCAGCACCATCAACACCGCCATCCTGAAACCCGTGGTAGCCGGCAAGGCTGATGCCGCCCAGGCCACCGCCCTGAAGGAAGCCGCCGGCCGCCTGTTCGATGGCGAGGTGAGCGCCCGCATCGGCAAGCTGGACCTGGTGAACCAGACCCAGCAGAAGAGCATCTTCGCCACCTTTGCAGACCCCATCATCATCCTGTTCCTGGGTGGTTTCTTCCTGGCAGATGCCGCCACCAAGTTCCGCCTGGATATCAACCTGGCCCGCGTGCTGCTCAAGCCCTTCGGCACGAACCCGAAGTACGTGCTGCTGGGTCTGATGAGCGTGACCGCCCTCTTCTCCATGTTCATGAGCAACACGGCCACCGCCGCCATGATGCTGGCCCTGCTCACCCCGGTGCTCGCCCTCTTCAAGCCGGAGGACCGCGGCCGCGCCGCCTTTGCCCTCTGCATCCCGATTGGCGCCAACGTGGGCGGCATCGGCACCCCCATCGGCACGCCGCCCAACGCCATTGCCCTGAAGTTCATGCAGGAGAACGGCTGGAACGTGACCTTCGGTGACTGGATGATGTTCGGAGTTCCCTTCGTGGTCATCATGCTGCTTATCGGCTGGTTCCTCCTCCTCAAGATGTTCCCCATCGACCAGAAGAGCCTGGATCTGGCCAAGGAGATGAAGGGCAAGTTCATGACCACGCCCAAGGCCTGGGTGGTGTATATCACCTTCATCGTGACCATCCTCCTGTGGGTGATTCCCAAGCAGTACCACGGCCTGGATGCCAACAGCGTGGCCATTGTGCCCATCGCCGTGTTCTCCGTGACCGGTGTCATCACCAAGAAGGACCTCAAGTCCATGAGCTGGGACGTGCTCTGGCTGGTGGCCGGCGGCTTTGCCCTGGGTGTGGCCCTGGGCGAAACCAAACTCGCCAACGACCTCATCAACTCCATCCCGTTTGCTGAGTGGAACAGCATGGCCCTCATCGTGGGTGCCAGCCTCATCTGCCTCTTCATGGCCACCTTCATGAGCCACACGGCCACCGCCGCCCTGCTCATGCCCATCATGGCCAGTGTGGCTGCCGGCATGGTGGCCGGCGGTTCCATGGATGCCCCCGGCGCCATCGGCCTGCTGGTGACCATCGCCTTCGCCTCCTCCCTGGGTATGGCCCTGCCGATTTCCACCCCGCCGAATGCCATGGCCTACGCCACCGGCCACGTGGAGCAGAAGGGCATGGCCATTTCCGGCACCATCCTCTGCCTGATTGGCCTGGCATTCTCCATCGGCCTCATGGCCCTGCTGGGTGCCGTCGGCTTCTTCGGCTGATAACGCCCCCATACGCACATGCATCACATACCTGAACAGATTATCGAACCGCTCGAGCGTATCAACGCCGTGTACTTCAGCGACCCCGGCCGCACCATCGAGCTCGCGGAAGGCGAGCGGCTGGTGGACCAGGACGAGGAATGCCGCCGCGTGTACTACGTGCAGAAGGGCAGCTTTGCCGCTTTCCGCCGGGCCGACTCCTACGCCGGAGTCGACCTGCCGGTGGAAAGCAGCACCCGCGGCTACGAAGTATTCCGCGCCGAGGCCGGTTCCTACGTCTGCGTTCAGGCATTTTTCTCCCGCTCTTACCGCAGCTCCAACCACATTGTGGCGCTGGAGGACTCCGTGGTGACCTATGTGGACGACACCACGGAGGTGGTGGAGCCGGAGAAATACGGCTGCTTCGAGCGCCAGTTCATCCCGGTGCTGGTACATGAACTGGCCGCGCGCAACTCCCGCATCTTCACCAAGACCTCCGAAAAGGAGGAAGCACTGCGCGTGCTGCAGCGTGCGGAAATGGCCAGTTCGCTGGCTCAGCTTTCCGCCGGCATTGCCCACGAGCTGAACAACGCCGTGGGCGTGCTCTCCCGCCGCACCGAGTTTGTGGCCGACAGTCTGCAGGAATACCTCGAAGACGAAGACAAGTACAACGCCCAGCTCTTCTCCTACGGTTTCGAGGATAACTCCTTCGTCTCTGCCCAGGAACTGCGCAGCGCCGCCCGCTACTACGAGCGCGAGCTCAAGCTGCCGCAGGAAGCCGCCAAGGTACTGGCCCACATCTTCCCCAACACGGATGACGGCGAAAAGCAATCCGGCCGCTTCATCCGCAATGTGAAGAAAAACTACCGCTTCTGGGAGCTCGGGCACGACCTGCGCGACATGCGCATGGCCTCCAAACTGGCCACCGGCATTGTGCGCGCCGTGAAACTGCTGGGCGGCGGCAACAGCACCCGCGAGCCCGACACCAGCGTGGAACAGAGCGTGAACGACGCCCTGAACCTGCTGCACAACAAGCTCAAGCGCGTCTCCGTCACCACCCAGTTCAGCCCCATGCCCGGCATCAACGCCGATATCACCGAGCTGGTGCAGGTCTGGAGCAACATCATCAAGAACGCCTGCGATGCCATGGACCAGGGCGGTACCGAAGCCCCGGCCATCCGCATCACCGGCGAGTGCTGCCATGTGCGCGGTGTGCAGCTCCTGCCCACCGAATACGTCTCTGTGACCATTGCCAACAATGGTCCCGCCATCGACGAAGAGAACCTCAACAAAATATTCAACCCCAATTTCACCACCAAGAAAATGGGCCTGGACTTCGGTCTCGGCCTCGGTCTGGCCATTGTGCGCCGCGTGGTAGACAGCTACAACGGCACTATCGAAGTGCGCAGCAACGACCAGGAAACCTCCTTCACTATCAACATTCCTACCTCTCAAATCCATGGAAACGCTTAATATCATTTGTGTAGACGACCAGCAGGAAGTGCTGGACTCCGTAATGCGCGACCTGCGCCCCCTCACCTCACACGTGCGCCTGGAGGAAGCCTCCAGCGTGGCAGACTGCATGCAGCTCATTGACCAGATTGACGAGGACGGTGACCACGTGGCCATCGTCATCTCCGACCAGGTGATGCCCGGCGAGACCGGCACCGAGCTGCTGGGCAAAGTAGCCAGCGACCGCCGCTTCACGAAGACCCGCAAGGTGCTGCTCACCGGCCAGGCCACGCATGCCGATACCATCAACGCCATCAACGACGGCCACATCGACAACTACATCGAGAAGCCCTGGCAGCCTGAGAAGCTGCTGGCCACGGTGAAGCGCCTGCTCACCCTCTATGTGCTCGATGCCGGTCTGGACCACAGCGAGTACATGCCGGTGCTGGACACCACCACCCTGTTCACCAAGCTGCGCTGAGCACCATGAACAAGGCCCTTATTCTCTCCCTGGCTGCTGCCGGCTGCGCCTGCGCCGGCAGTGCCGATGCGCTGCTCACCAGCACCCCCCAGCCCCAGGACTGGGTGGAAGCCGTGAAGCAGGCCCTGGTGGTCTACGAAAACAAGGACACTTTCGTGACCAAAGTGAACCTCGTCACCCGCCAGCAGTGGCAAATGGGCGTGGTGCAGCCCAACGGCAGCAACCGCCACTTCATCAAGGACGGCGGCACGCCATACAACGATGAGTTCCGCCGCAACTGGATCGGCGCCAACGTATTCATGCGCACCGGCACCCAGTTCCACACCTACGTGCGCATCGGCGGTCTGCCCACCCGCGACACCTACTCCGGCGGCCGCACCAAGAAGAACTACAGCTACACCGGCTTCTACGATATCTGGCTCAAGCAGAACATCTCTGCCGTGAAGGGCCTCACTGTGCGCGCCGGTAAGTTCGCCCCCGCCTTCACCTCCGACTTCCGCATGTCCAACGCCAACATACCCTGTGTGGAGCGCTCCTACGTGGCCAACCAGTTTGCGCTGGATACCAACTGGGGTGTGGAAGTAAACTACACCTCGCCGGACAAGAAGGATATCCTCTACGTGCAGGTCATGGCCAACGACCGCGCCTGCAGCTCCTGCAACCACGGCCACGGCGATAAATACTCCCGCGGCGAAGGCTTCGACGGCGAGTTCGGCTGGGAGGACAAGTGCTTCGCCATCATCGGTGCCACGCACAAGTTCAACGTGACAGAAAGTGGCTACCACGCCATCTCCGGTGAATATGCCCACGATTTCAACAACGCCTACCACGGCCGCCGCAAGCCCGGCGCCAATAACTACGGCATCGACTTCAAGGACGCCATTTCCCTGGGCTACGAAATCAAGCACAACAAGCTCACCTTCACCACCAACCTGGTGGCTGCCTTTGAGCAGCAGGATGGCAACGGCACCAACAACATCGGCCTGCAGCTCCAGCCGGTCTACGCCGTGCATCCGCATGTGGACCTCGTCTTCCGCTACACCGGCATGACCGGCCACGGCGCCTGCAAGCTCGGCGCCGACCGCTACATCTGCACCCAGACCGACAGTGCCTCCTGGGTGGACAGCCTGCACGCCTTCTACCTCGGCGCCAATGTGTACGCCTCCGCCAAGCACAAGGACGCCGCCAAGATTATGTTCGGCGCAGAGTACACCACCGCCCGCAAGGGGGGCAAGGACTACTACAACGGCTGGGAGTTCACCACTGCCCTGCGCAGCAACTTCTAAGCACCGTAAAGAGCTTTTTTCAATCCCCCGCTGCCTACCCGGCCAGCGGGGGATTTTGGCATTCTGAAACAAATTCTTTACCGCCGAGACGCAAAGAATTTTCTAATCTTTGCCGCTACAGAGTAAAGATTTCCAAATTCTTTCTTGCTACGCCGTAAAGAATTTGCTATAAAATCAGCATGAACCCGCACCTCCGTCAAATATTCACTGAATTGATAGCAAGCAGTCAGGAGCAGGAACTCCATGGCGGCAGCAGGAGGGATTTGGAATTATCAGCCCTAGAAAGTAAGATAACCGTCTGCGTGGGGGTGCGCCGCTGCGGCAAATCCACGCTGATGCAACAGCAGTTCCAGGCCCTGGCAGATCGAGGAATACCGCGCGAGAACATGCTCATGCTGAACTTCGCAGATGAGCGACTTGCCAATATGGGGAATGAAGGCTGGAACGAGCTGTACGAAGCCTATTACAGCATGTATCCGCAGAAGCGAAGGAAAGAAAAGGTGTATTTCTGCTTCGATGAAATTCAGACGCATCCGCACTGGGAACTTTTTGTGGAGCGGCTGCGTCGTGAGGAGAATTGTGAAATTTACATCACAGGTTCCTCCGCTGCCATGCTGAGCCGGGAAATCCACACCGCCCTGCGTGGGCGCTCGCTTTCCTGGGAATTGTTCCCCTTTTCTTTCGGAGAATATCTGGAGCGTCGCGGGATACCCCGAAGCGGTTACAGCACCAGCCGCAAGCTAGCAGTGCAGAACGCATGGTCGACCTATCGGGAAGAAGGAGGATTCCCTGAAGCTTACGGAATAGCACCCAACTGGCGCATACGCCTGCACCAGGATTACTTTGATGCCCTTCTTTACCGCGATGTAGTGGAACGCTACAACGTAAGCCAGCCGCTCGTCCTGAAACAGCTGGCTCGCCGCATGCTGGGTAGTATTGGAGCTCAACTTTCCATCAACAAACTCAGCAACGATTTCCGCAGCAGCGGCATCAGCATCAGCAAGGAAACAATCCAGCAATACATTGCCTGGCTGGAGGACGCCTATTTCCTGTTCTGCATCCCGGCTTGTTCTGCTTCAGCCAGCGAACGTTTCCGCCTCATGCGTAAGGTCTACTGCATCGACCACGCTATGGTGAAGTCGCTTTGCGGTACATTCAGCGAACTACAGGGTCAGATGCTGGAGAACATGGTGTTCCTTTCCCTGCGCCGCAACACCCCTGAGGTATACTATTACAAAACCCAGGCAGGCCACGAGGTAGACTTCCTCGCCGTTCACCCCAGCACTCACGAAAAACTACTGGTGCAGGTCTGCGCCCGCATGGATGCTCCCGAAACCCGCCAACGAGAACTGCGAGCCATGACCGAAGCAATGGCAGAAACAGGATTGAATAAGTCCATCATCGTGACTGAATCGGAAACCGGCGAAATCAACACCACACAAGGAAATATCACGCTCATCGCAGCCCCAGAGTATCTGAGCAGACAAAATGCCGGATTTGATTACTGAAATTTCTATGAAAACGAGAATCTTCCGCCTACTTACAGCCACCCTCTGCAGCTTGGGGCTGAGCGGGTGCTACACCCAGCTGCACCAATATGCCTGGCAACGCGCCAAGGTGGTGGACGAGGCCTGGTTCCAACCGGCAGAGCCGGAGCTCTACCAGGCCGGCAGCAGGTTTTACACCAGGGCTTACCACGGCCCGGGGCGCGGGTGCTATGCGGGATACCCCTTCCTCTGGGTCATGCTGAGAGGCACCGGCATGGCCACCTTCTGCCCCGATGAGGAGAAGATGGAGACTGTCTACCTGCCGCTCACAGAACAAAGCGCCGCCGAGGTTCAAAGCGCTCTTGATAAAGGCGCAGATTATGTGATGCGCCTCGAAATCCGCGCCGATTCCGGCGGCGACCTGAAGCAACTCCCGGCCACTGCACGCCTGCTGCCGGTGAAAGCCTTCCACAGCCTCGGCGTGACTGCTGACCGCACGCTGAAAAACCACCGCATGCACCCCCGGACCGATGCGCACAAATACTACGCCTACCCGCTGGGTGCGCTCACCGCAGTGGCGGTGGATGCCCCCCTGAGCATTGCCGGCACCGCGGCCACCGTGGCAGCCGGGGTGGCCGCCCTGCCCATAGGCCTCACCTACCGGCTCATCGAGGCCTGCCTGCCGGAAAAGAAAGGTGAATAGGTGACTTCTAAAAACTCACTAAATTGTAATTTGTAGAGTAGTTTGCGGACCGTCAGCGTAGCGGAATTTTGAGCCCGGAGGGCGGTATAACCATAGCCCAGAGTGGAGCCGCGTTAGCGGCGGAACTCTGGGTTTGGAATAAAAAATAACCGGAACCCCGACCAACGTGGAGGGGTGGCAGGGAGGCCGC
>JAGBDZ010000072.1 GCA_017937215.1 Akkermansia sp.
CCTGCGTCGGGGTTCCGGTATCTTTTTGGGTTGTACGAGTGGTTCCGCCCGCCACGCTGACGCGTGTCGCGCTCCACCACTCGCTATGGATATGTCGCCCTGCCGGGCTCTAAATTCCTCGGGCTTGCAGCCCGACAAATTCCAATTTGTTGATTAGTTTCGAGTTTTTAGAAGTCCCCAATTGTCAATCGTCAATCCTCGTGTCCCAAATCTTTGGGACACGTGTGGTTTATCCCCTTGCAAGACAGCATTCAAAATTGACAGCGGGGGGCGGCGGGGTGTATTATCACCCGCAAATATGAACACCTACAAGATTGCAGTTCTGGCGGGCGATGGTATCGGCCCGGAAGTGATGGCGGAGGCGCTCCGCGTGCTGGATGCCGTGGAGCAGAAATTCGGCTTCAGGACCGAGCGCACCGAGTGCTACGTGGGCGGCGCCGGCATTGATAACTGCGGCAAGGCCCTGCCTGCCGAGACCCTGGCCGCCTGCGAAGCGGCAGATGCCATTCTGTTCGGCTCTGTGGGTGGGCCGAAGTGGGATTCTCTGCCGCCGGATGAACGCCCGGAGCGCGGCGCCCTGCTGCCGCTCAGAAAACATTTCTCCCTGTTTGCCAACCTGCGCCCCGGCATCTGCCTGCCGGAGCTGGTGGATGCCTCGCCGGTGAAGAACTCCCTCATCCCCGGCGGTTTCGACATTCTCTGCGTGCGCGAACTCACCGGCGGCATGTATTTCGGCGAGCCCAAATTCTACGGCGAGCGCGACGGCGAAATCATCGGTCTGGATACCCTCATCTACAAGAAGAGCGAGGTGGAGCGCATCGCCCGCGTGGCCTTCGAGGCCGCCCGCGGCCGCAGCAAAAAGCTCTGCAGCGTGGATAAGGCGAATGTGCTGGCTTCCTCCGTGATGTGGCGCGAGGTGATGAACACCATTGCCGCCGAATACCCGGATGTGGAGCTCACCCACATGTATGTGGACAACGCCGCCATGCAGCTCGTGCGCAACCCGAAGCAGTTCGACGTGATGGTCACTGAAAACACCTTCGGCGATATCCTCACCGATGAAATGGCCATCGTCTGCGGCTCCCTGGGCATGCTGCCCAGCGCCTCCCTCAGCCACAGCTCCAACACCTTCTTCGGGCTCTACGAACCCTCCGGCGGCTCCGCTCCCGATATTGCCGGCAAGGGCATTGCCAACCCCATTGCCCAGATTCTTTCCATGGGCATGCTCCTGCGCTACACCTGCAAGGAAACCGCCGCAGCCGATGCCGTGGATGCCGCTGTGCGCAAGGTCATCGCCGCCGGCTACCGCACCGGCGACCTCGCCACCGGCGCCGAGGGCGAAATCCGAGTCGGCACCCGCGGCATGGGCGATGCCATCATTGCCGCTCTATAAAAAATTTGTTCCAGAAAGCGGCAGGTGTTTCCCACACCTGCCGCTTTTTGCTTGCTCAAGTCATACTTTGCGCTATAATCAACCACAGGCAAACACAAACTATGGGAAAGGATGACCGCTGGCAGCAGAGACTGCAAAACCTTAACAAAGCCTTTGATTGCTTCGAACGCGCATGTGCTCAGCCCTTGCCGGATGAAGTGTACCGCGCCGGCGTACTTCACTTTTTCCAGATGAGTTTCGAGCTCTGCTGGAAAACGCTCAAGGACAGGCTCAGCTACGAGGGCATTGATGCCGCCAGCCCGCGGGATACCATCAAAAAGGCTTTTGCCACCGGGCTGATTTCTTCGCCTGAACTCTGGCTCAAAGCACTGGAAACCCGTAACACGTTCACTCATGCCTATGATGAAGAAATGGCTCTCCTGGCCCTCAAGGTCGTCAGAGATGACTATCTTCCCATGCTGCGCGATTGTGTCGACCACCTTAATTCACTGGCTTCGGAATCATGAACTCCGGCATCTCTTCTGAGCACAAACAAGCCATCTGCGATATCCTGAAGACATGTCCCAGGGTGCGCGAAGTGGTCTTGTTCGGGTCCAGAGCCATGGGAAATTTCAAACCATCATCGGATATCGACCTCTGCCTGCGTGGTCCAGACCTCTCATTGGATGACCTCTTATCGCTTCGGGTTAAATTGAATGACCTCCCCCTGGTGGTCGATATTGATCTCGTCGCGGAATGCATGATTCAATCCCCTGCGCTTCTGGAGCACGTCAAAAACAAGGGAGTTATGTGGATGCCATAAATTATATTTTTCAACTTTTTGCAGATTTTTCTTGTAATTATTCTAAAATAAGCTATACTACAGCCATGACAACAATCGACAACCTGAAGACCGCCATCATCGGCGAAAGCACCGCCAGCGCCAAGTACGCAGCCTATGCCACCCGCGCCGCCCAGGAGGGCTACCCGCTCATCGAAAAGCTCTTCGCCGCCGCCAGCCGCGCCGAGCGCATCCACGCCACCAACCACAACAAGGTGCTGGTGAAGATGGGTGAGGCACCCATCGACCTGGAGATGCACATTGAAGTGGGCAACACCATTGAGAACCTGAAGGCCGCCGTCGCCGGCGAGACCTACGAGTTCACCGAGATGTACCCGCCCATGATTGCCCTGGCACAGGAGGAAGGCAACACCGATGCCCTGCGCAGCTTCACCTGGGCCAACGAGGCCGAGAAGGAACACGCCGACCTCTACAGCAAGGCCCTGGCCCAGCTGGAAGCCGGCGAGAAGCTCGACCTGCCCGCCAAGTACTACGTGTGCCCGCTCTGCGGCGACACCTTCGCCGAAGGCACCGAGCCCGACCGCTGCCCGCTCTGCAACTTCCCGAAGGCTAAGTATATCGAGATCTAAGTCCGAGCGAAGCGAGGATATCGTCGCCGGAACGGCGATATCGTCTTGCCGCAGGCAAGATATCG